>DATGVG010000056.1:0-42142 GCA_035300625.1 Candidatus Limnocylindrales bacterium | reverse complement strand
CGCCTGGATGAACATCCCCGTGAACAGCCCCGCCGCGATCGAGACGAGAACGATCACGATCACCAGCTCCATCAGCGTGAAGCCCGCCTGGCCTGCTCGTGGCTGGATCGCGGCCCCCGCGTCTCCGGTCCGCGCCGCCATCAGTAGCTCGTGAACCAGGTGGTCAGCGTCACCGGAGGAACCGTCGTGAACGTGACCGTGACGCTGACCGTCCGGAACGTGACCCCGTCGTAGACCGAATCCGGCGCGAACGTGACGCTCCGCGAATACCCCGTGAACGCGGCGACGGGGCTCTCGACGGGGTAGTTGGCCGAAACGAGATATGTGAAGCCGCGCGACGGGGAGTTCTTGTCGGCCGCGATCTCCTCCATCTTCGCCTGCGCGAGCTGGGCCATCACGGTGGCGTTCCGCGCCTCCCCCGATCGGATGGACGAGTTCGCGAAGAGCATCCCCAGCGGAAGCACGGCGATCGCGGCGATCACCAGAATCAGGACCACCTCGGGGAGCGTGAAGCCGGCCTCCGACGCGGCACCGCGGATGGGGGTCATCGCACCACCACTTTCCCCGTTCCCGGGGTCACGTCGACCGTGTCGGAGAGCCCCTGGAAGGTCAGGATCACGCGACCCGTGGCCGCGAGGTCCACCCCGCCGCTGTCGCGGGGGACACCGAAGTAGTCGAAGGTGATCGCCTTGGAAGTCCCGAAGGCCGCCGACGAAATCGCCACGCCCTTGAACTCGGTCTTCCGGGTGAAGTCGACCAGCAGCGTCCGCGCGCGGTCGGCCGGATCGACCAGCGGCGAGGCGACCGTCGGCGCAAAGACCGTGTAGCGCGAGAGCGAGGGCTCGAAGAAGATCCCGTGAATCACGCGGGTCCCGATCGACCGGTTCTGCGCATAGCGAAGGTCGGAGGCCACGCGGCGCGCGGCGGCGTCCAGCCGGATCTCGCTGATCGCGGAGATCTTCGGATACGAGATCCAGGCCAGGATCCCGAGGATCGCGATCACTAGGATTACCTCGACCAGGCTGAATCCGCCGGCGAAGCCGGGGCGCCCCGCCGAACGCATCGCGCTCATCCCGGACCTCCCGCGCTCGCGCGGCGGGTCCATTCGCCCGCTCGCGCCGCGTCGCCGGCCCGTTCCCAGGCGCGCGCCGCGTCGGCGGCCAGTGCCGCTCCCGGCTCGGCCTTGAACGCCCGCTCGAACCAGATCGCCGCGTCCCGCGGGCGCCCCGCGGCCGCGAGGAACACCGCGAGGTGGGCCGGTGGCTCCGCCTCGTACGGAGCGAGACGGCAGGCGGTCAAGAGCTCCGTCAGCGCCAGGTCCGGCTGTCCCGTCGCCGCGGCCGCGGTGGCCGCGTTCAGGTGCGCGCCCGGAAAGTCGTAGCCCACGCGCGCCGCGTCCAAGAACCAGGGCAGGGCCTCGTCCAACCGGCGGCGCGACCAGAGCCATCGCGCGGCGGCGTCGGAGTACGTGACCGCCATCTTCCGGGTGACGTAGTCGTACCGCTCCGGATGCCCGCCCAGGAGATCCGACGAGCGGGGCCACCCGGCCGGGAGCTTCCACGGGGGTGAGGGCTTAGAGGCCGCACCCGCGCCGTCCGGAGCGCCCGCCTCGTACAGGAGCCCGCGCTGCGTGAAGGGGATTCCCGTCCCGAGGAGGTCGGCGGGAGGGATCGCGTAGCAGATCCGCCTCGAGCCGCTCCGGATCCGCTCCACTTCCGCGCGGTGCGCCACGGCGGTCCACTCCGATCGCGGGCGAGCCCGGAGTCCGTAGGGGTCACCGAAAATCCACCCGCGGCGATGCTCCAGCGCAATGTCCGGCCGGAGGCCCTCGCTCCTCTTCGCGTACGCCGCCAGGAACGTCTCGTTGTCGCCGTCCAGGATGAGCGTGGCGGAGGGCGGAGCCTCCGCCAGAAGGTCGCGACCGTACTGCTCGGCCAGGCGGAATCCGCTTCGATCGGCGGCGGCGTAATGCGCGGGAATCCACGCGAGAGCCGCCAGGATCAGAGCGCCCGCCACCGGCCGGCGCCACCGGTGCAGCGTCCGCCGCATCACGAGCTTCGCGCCGCTTCCCGCGAACAGGGCCGCGGCCGCGATTCCGGGCGCGAGGAACGGCGCGACCTGCGCCAGGTGCTCGGCGTCGGGCGTGAACGCGAGGAGGGCGACCAGCGCCGCCGGGATCGAGAGCGCCGCCGCCAGGACGGGCCCCAGCATCCGGCGGGCGCGCGGCACCAGGCCGGCCCCGACGAGCGCTAAGGCCGCGCCCAGCCAGCCCACCGAAGCCATGATCAACGTCCCCATCCCGGCGATCTCGTCCACGGCGCGGTCCAGGCGGAACGGATTCTGCGCGAGGCCGCCGTAGGTCCGCCGGAGCAGATAGTCGGCGAGGCCGGAGAGCCCGTGCAGGTCCGTCCACGCGAAGGACGGTTTCGCTCCCGACCGCACCAGGATGACGAGCACCGGCGACCCGCCCAGCGCCGCCCATCCGAGCCCGCGCGCCAGCCGGAGCGCCCGCGCTCCGCGCTCGCCGCGCGAGAAGACCCACGCCCCCAGCACGAGCGCCGGGAAGAGGAGCGTCTGATGCGCCACGGTGGCGAGGCCGGCGGTGAAGCAGAAGAGCGCCTCGTCCCGGGCGCTGCTCCGAGCCCGTCGCGCGCGCAGGGCCAGCAGGGTCAGCGCGAGGAACGCGGTGGTGGCGAGGCCGTAGACCTCGGCCTCGACCGCGGAAGCCCAGACGATGGACGCGGTGGCGAAGAGCGCGGTCGCGACGATGGACGCGGTGGAGCGAAGGCCGGTGCGGCGGGCGAGGAGCCAGAAAAGGCCAACGGCGGCGGCGGTCGAGAGCGCGGACACGGCATTCACGCGCGCGGCGATCGCGCCCACGGGGACCGCGGCGGCCAGCCGCGCGACGAGGAGCCAGAGCGCGTAGCCCGGCGGGTGGGGAATCCCCAGAGCCGGCGCGGCGAGGATCAGCTCCGCGCTATCCCCCGCGCCGACAGTCGGCGCGAGCGTGACGGCGTAGAGCGCGGCGGCGGCGATGGCCGCCGCGAGGCATCCTGCCTCGGCTTGGCGCATGGCTCATTCCCGGTGGTCCCGGGTCTCCCCCGAATGGTGGAACGAGGTGAGGGCATCCGCCCCCACCTCGCCGACTGCAGAACCGCTCGTCCGTGAGCGGATCAGTACGATGAATACGCCGACACGTTGATCTTCACGATGCCGGTAGCGGCCGTGTACTGCCAGCCGCCCGTGTCGTCCACGCCAGGCGTGGTCTTCACGGCGCTCGAATTGTTGATCGGCTCCTTCGGGACGCGGCCGTCCCCGAAGATGGTTCCGTCAAGCGTCGGGAACGTAGCGCTGCCGTTCAGCGCGTTGCGGGCGTACTGAATGGCGACCGCAGAGCGGATCGATCCAAGCTGGCCCTTGACCGTCGCTACGCGTGCCTGCTCCCGCATGTCCTCGTACTTGGGAATTGCGACCGCGGCGAGAATGCCGAGGATCACGATGACGATGACCAGTTCGATCAGCGTGAACCCGCTCTCCGACTTGCTGCGGAACATACCGAGACCTCCTTAGCCTCTGATTCAAACCGCCCGTCCCCCCACCGGGGCGGGCCTGGTGATTCCAACGCGAATGATCGGCACCGCGGCTGCGTACTTGAACGCAATTTGCAATCCGGCCCCCGACTGACGGCCGCGGCTCTAGTGGCGGAACGCATTCATCAGATTCCACAGCGGGAGGAAAACGGCCAGGGCGGTGAAGAGCACGGCCGCGCCCAGGACCACCAGGAGCACCGGCTCGATCGCGGTGGACAGGTTCTTGACGGCGTAATCGACGTCCCTGTCGAAATATCGGGCTACCCGTACGAGCATCTTGTCGATGGCGCCCGTCTCCTGGCCGACGGCCAGCATCTTGACGACGAGGGGCGGGAAGACGTTGCGCCCCTGCACCGATTCGGCGAGTCCCATGCCTGCCGTGACCCCGTTCCGCATCCGGTCGATCTCCTCCTCGACGATCTTGTTCCCCGCGACCCCGCGCGCCACGGCCAGGGCCTGGAGAATCGGGATGCCCGCGGCGACCAGGGCCGCGAGCACGCGGGCAAACCGCGACATGATGGTCTTGAGGAAGATGGAGCCGAAGAGGGGTGCCGAGATGATCCAGTAATCGATGCGCCGCCGGCCCCGTTCGGTGCGGGACCACAACACCGCGCCGACCGCGGATCCGATCGCCACGGTGATCACCAGGAACCAGTAGTGGTCGAAGAAGTCGCTGGTCCCGATCAGGACCCTGGTCGGCAGCGGCAGCTTCGCGTCCAGGCTCCGGAAGAGCGACGCGAAGCGCGGCAGCACGAACTTGACCAGCACCAGGAACGCCAGGCCCAGCTCGCCGACGATGAGCATCGGATAGAAGGTGGCCGCCTTGATCCGCTGCTCCGTTTCCTCTTCGTATTCCAACAGTCCGCCGATCCGGTCGAGCATCGGGCCGAGAAGACCTCCCTCTTCCCCCGCGTGGACCAGGTTCACGAAGATGGGCGGGAAGCTGCGCGGATAGCGGCGGAGCGCCTCGGTCAGGGTGCTCCCCTGCTCGACATCGGCCCGGACGCGGTCGATCGCCACCCGGAGCACGGGGTGCGCGGTCTGTTGGTAGAGAATGTCCAGGGACGAAAGGATCGGCAGGCCCGACTCCAGCATGGTCTCGAGCTGCCGGGTGAAGAGGATCAGGTCGCGCGTGGTCACGCGCTTCTGGAACGGGCTCTTCGAGACGGTGGTCGCGCGGGTCGGCGTCTGGGCTTCCAGGCGGATCGGGGTCAGCCCCATGCGATGGACGACGTCGATCGCCTGGTCCAGGTCGGGCGCCTCGACGACGCCGGCCTGCGGGCCTCCGCCGACGCTGGTCGCGCGGTACTGGAAGACGGGCATGGGCGCCGGCTAGCTGCGGTCCGGAAGCGCCGCCGAGTCGTCTTCGGCCATCGCTCCGTCCCGCTTCGTGACGCGGAGAACTTCCTGGAGCGTGGTCACGCCCTCCGCCGCCTTCCTGACGGCGTCCTCGCGGAGCGTGCGCATGCCGGCGCGCCGCGCCGCGCGCCCGATCTCCTCCGAGGGGGCGCGCTGCGTGATCAGCGCCTGCATCTCCTCGTCCACGTCGAGCACCTCGAAGATCCCGACCCGGCCGCGGTATCCGGTTCCGGAGCACGCGCGGCAGCCGACCCCATGCTGGAACGTGCCTTGCGACAGGTCCACGGAGAGCGCGTCCACCAGTTCAGCGGGGGGCGTGATCGGCTTCTTGCACTTCTCGCAAACGCGCCGGACGAGGCGCTGGGCCACCACTCCGAGCATCGCGGAGGAGAGCAGGAACGGCTCGATCTGCATGTCGATGAGGCGCGGGAGGGCGCCGGCGGCGTCGTTGGTGTGGAGCGTCGAGAGGACCAGGTGGCCGGTCAGGGCCGATCGGACCGAGATCTCCGCGGTCTCGGGGTCCCGGATCTCGCCCACCATGACGATGTCCGGGTCCTGGCGCAACAGCGCGCGCAATCCGCGCGCGAAGGTCAGCCCCGCATCGGGATCCACCTGCGTCTGGCGGATCGTGCTCAGGTAGAACTCCACCGGGTCCTCCAGCGTGACGATGTTCCGCTCCACGCTGTTGATCCGATGGATGCAGGCATAGAGCGTCGTCGTCTTGCCGCTCCCGGTGGGACCCGTGACCAGCACGATGCCGTTCGGCTTCCGGATCATCCGCTCCAGGACCGACAGGGGCTGCGGCGCCAGTCCCAGCTCCTTGAGGTCGATCATCGCCGCCGAGCGATCCTGGAGCCGCAGCACCACGTTCTCTCCGTGGATCGTGGGGAACGTGGAGACGCGCAGGTCCAGGTCGCGTCCCATGACGCTCATCCGGATGCGGCCGTCCTGCGGCAGGCGGCGCTCGGCGATGTCGAGCGCGGCCATGATCTTCACGCGCGACACCACCGGCGCGAAGAGCGCCTTCGCCTGGATGGAGACCTCGCGCAGGATGCCGTCCACGCGGAGGCGGATGCGGAACGAGGACTCCTCGGGCTCCAGGTGCAGGTCCGAGGCTCCCTCGCGCACCGCCTGCTGCACGACGGCGTTGACGAACCGAATGATCGGCCCGTCCTCCTCGGGGCGCGCCACGACTTCGGCCGCCACCTGCCGCAGCGCCTGCTCCCGCGCCAGCTGGTCGAGACCCGCGCCCACCGGATTCAGGCGGTCGATCGCCTCCTTGATCTGCGACTCGGACGAGACGACCACGTCCACTTCCAGCCCGGTGGATTTCTTCACCTCGTCGAGGGCGACCACGTCCAGCGGGTCGGCCATCGCGATGGTCAGGGTGGAGCCGATCTTGAACAGCGGGAGAACGGTGTACTGCCGCGCCACGCGGTCGGGGAGGAGATGCACGATCTCGGGCTCGAGCACGTAGGTGCTCAGATCCATGCGGGGAATCCCCAGCTGCTCTTCGTAGTACTCGAGGATGGCGGACTCGGGCGCCAGGTTCAGCCGGAGGAGGACCTCGCGGAGGGCGGTACCGGTTCGGCGCTGCTCTTCCAGGGCGCGGGAAAGGCCCTCGGCGGAGAGGTTTCCCAGCTCGACCAGGCTCTGTCCCAGCGGCTTCCGTCCACCCTGCATCGTGCCCTCCTCCGGCTCGTTTCCGCCCGCGACGTCTGTCGAGGGCGATTCGCCGGAGTCATCGGCGCAAGAAGGGGCGTTCTGAAGGGCTTAACGGATCAGCGCGGGAGGCGTGCCCTGTTCGGCTGCCGGGGCGGGCTCGGGCGCTTGGGTCACCTCGGCCACCGCGTCGGCCCCCAGGTCGGTCAAGATCAGCTCCGTCCAGGAGAGGAGGTGCCCGTCGCCCGGCTGCATCGTGGTCTGGCCGAGCGTGGTATCCGAGGAGGCGAAGGCGGCCGCCGCGAAGGGAGCGTGGGTGGTCCTCGCCGCCGAGTCGGTCATCGCGGGGACCCGCTTCGTGGTCACGCGAAAGAGGGAGCGGGCAAAGCCGGTGACGGGGACCGCCGGATTTCGCCAGAGCGTCTGCGTCAGCACCAGCCTGTAGGCGAAGGTGCTGTCCTCCATGACGGGCCAGTCGTCCGTGCCCGTGCGCGAGTTCCACTCGAGCACCGCCGGAACAACGCGGCGTCCCATGCGGAGGGTGTCGGGACCCAGGAAGCTCCGCACCGGCTTCACCGTCGGGTCGAATTCGAACAGCTCGTACGTGGAGACGCCCCCGCCGGCCCGCAGGGAGTACGCCGAGGACACGGGGTATTCGTAGAGCTTCCCGCCCGGAGCGAGCATCTGGTACCGCACCAGCCGAAGCGGGCGGCCCCCGTCCTCCACGGCCTCGGAGTCCGGTGCCTCCGCGTCGCCGTGCGTCGCATCCAGGTCCGGATCCTGGGTCCCGGCGGCGGAGTCGCCTTCCTCGTCGCCGCTCGGCGCGGCGGCGGAACGTCCCGACGCGAAAAGTCCGCGCTCGATCCGGGCTCCCGACCGGTCCGTGGTCTTGAGCTCCACCCAGTAGCCCTCGCCGTTCCCCACTTTCTCCCGGGCCACGATCGCCACGCGCTGGGTGAACTCGCGCACGGGCGTGCGGCCGCTCTGGGTGCGCACGCGGTAGCTGACCCAGGGGCCCACCACGTCGGAGTGGAAGACGCGGAGCGAGCCCAGCTTCAAGGTCTGCGCGCGCGCCGGGCGCGCCGCGGGTTGGACGGCCGCGAGCGCGGCCAGAGTGATGGCGATGAGGTGAAGCGGACGGTGGCTCATGGGGTGCCTACTGCCAGTGGACGATCTTCGGGAGCTTCTCGTCGAAATTGAAGGTCGGGTCCTGCGACGCCGTGTGGCATGTGATGCAGACTTCCGGACCGACCACGTGGCCGCTTCCGTGCATCGTCCCCATCCCGTGGCAGTTCTCGCACTGCACGTTGACGAGATCGGGCGTGCTCTCCTTGGAGACGAAGCCGCCCGCCTGTCCCATGCCCACGACGTGGCAGGGAAGGCACTCGGGCGTGGAATCGCGCTGGTTCTTCGTGAGGGTCGCGAAGGCATGCGCGTGCTTCTGGCTGGTGTACATCTGATATTCGGCCTCGTGGCAGCGGCGGCAGTTCTTCTCGCCCATGTAATGGTCGGCGGAGAGCGCGACCTGGGTCTGCCGCGCCTCCTGGTTGGCCGCCTGCTCACTCTGCTTCTGGAAGCGGGTGTTCAGCTCGTCCTGGAAGTTGTCCACCAGGTGGTTCATGGAATCGTCCGCCGGGATCTTGTCATCCAGCGTCACCACGTCCCCGTCATAGGACGCGATCTTGCCGTCCTCCACCACGAGGTGGATGGAGGGGATGTACTGGCCGCGCTCCCCGCCCCGGACGTTGATCACGCCCTGGGTCTGCACCACTTCCTTCGAGAGGCCGACCAGATGTCCGAACACCATGACGTCGATTCCCGGGACCTCGATGGTCAGCTTCTGGCTGTCGGTCAGGCCCAGGTGCGACAGGACGACCACGACGTCGGCCTTCTTCCGGAGCTCGGGGATCAGGGTCTTGGCGACGTCGGCGGCTTCCAGAACCGTCAATTCCTTGTCGCCCGCGTGGCGCTTCAGCGGCATTTCCTTGCCCAGGAACCCCGTGAACGCCACCCTCACCGTGCCCACCCTCCGAATGACGTACGGCCGCACCAGAGGCTTCTTCGTATCGGCGAAGACGACGTTGGCCGAGACCAGGTCGATCTTGGTCTTCTTGAAGGTGTCGATCAGGAAAGCCTGGCCGAACGAGAGCTCCCGCTCGCCGATGGTCGCGACGCTGTAGCCCAGACGGTCCATGGCCTGGACCATGAAGGCCGACTTCAGCGAGTCCTGCTCCCCCGTGACGCCGAAGAAATCGCCGGAATCCACGATGAAGTGGTTCGCGAACTTGAGGCTGCCTACCTTGAGTTGGCTCGCCCTCCGGGCGAGGCCGCCTAGCGGGTGAGCGTGTCAGCCACAGGGCGCGAGCTCGTTGAAGACATCGTTGGTGCTCTGGATGAGGATGTCCGTCTGGGAGCCCTTGCCCTGGAGCGACGAGGCCGCAAATAGAAGCCCGACAATAAGGAAGAGCAGGTAGCGGTAGCGAAGCAGCGCGAATCACCTCCCCTTGCGTCAATGGTCGGCCGGATACCGAAAAAACTATACCCCGGAGCCGGCGTGCGGTTCAACCAATAGGGCGGGGGCGGGGGCGGAGGATCGACTGCGGGGAATGGCCGGATCGAGCCCCGGAGACACCTCGGGGCGGGAGGTTCTTCTCCCGCCCCGGGGCACATCCGAAGTCGTTCGGGGGGGTGCTACTTCTTGATCCGTTCGCGAAGGGCCTTTCCGGCGTGGAACGCCGGGAAGCGGGACGCGGCGATCTTGATGCGCTCGCCCGTCTGAGGATTGCGACCTTCGCGTGCTTTCCGCTTCCGGGTCTCGAAGGTTCCGAATCCGGTGATCTGGACCTTCTTGCCCGAAAGGAGCGCGGAGGCGATCAGACCCTCCTTGCCCGGGGAAAAGATGGTGTCCACGACTGCGCGCGCCTGGCGCGCGGAGAGCGAAGCCTTCTTGGCGACGTATGCGACGAGTTCCGTCTTGTTCACCTTGCCTCACCTCCTTTCGCGGTGTGGGCGCCACGTTACGCCGCACCCCAGGGGGTGTCAAATATATTTCGCCCACGGACGCGCCAAATTCGTCAGTAGAGATTGTTCACACTGCCGAAGCCGCGGAGTCCCCGACTCCCTTGCTCGTAGTAGACCTCCGGCAGAAGCTTCACGTTGATCTTGAAGTAGTACTCCTTGATGTCGCCGGAAATACTTCGCG
Organism: Candidatus Limnocylindrales bacterium; assembly: GCA_035300625.1. Lineage (GTDB taxonomy): Bacteria > Eisenbacteria > RBG-16-71-46 > SZUA-252 > SZUA-252 > DASQJL01. The sequence goes on along the minus strand of DATGVG010000056.1, from coordinate 32,329 downwards.
TGAATTGCGCCTCCCAGCAGTGGAGCTCGCGCTTCACGGTGAAGTACTGCGAGACCAGGGTGCGTGTGTGCATCTCGTACTGGGCTTTGTAGTCGAAGCGCCATCCGCGCGAGAGATTCAGCCCAAGGGTCCCGTTCATCGTCGCCTGCGAGGACCACCGGCCGAAGGTCGCGCTGCCGGGAAACACGTCGCGGTTGCCCCGATAGCCGATCGACAGCCCCACCTGCCAGGGGAGGCTGGTGGAGGTGAGCCCCTCCGGCCTCAGATAATTCCCCTCCCGCACCGCCGCCTCCCCGGGCTCGTCCGACATCTGGAGCGTGGAATCGGACGCCGCCTTGGAAACGCCCGTGAGCGCGAGCCCGGTGGACGCCGTGAGCGTCTTCAAGGTCCCCGTGTACGGGTCGTGCACGAAGCCGAAGTCGAATTCGCTCCGGTCCAAGGGCCGGAGCGTGAGCGAGCTGGAAATGTCGGAGAGAGGACGCTTTCCCTGCCGCTTCGCGAGCAGATCGTAGGACCCCCCGCTCCCGAACGAGATCAGGTTGTTGATGGTCTTCGGATGCTCGCGGCTGCCCCACTTCACGTGGATGTCGTTCCGGAGTCCAAAGCTCAGGAACCGATACTCGGCGGACGTGAGCGAGATGCTCGGGATCCCGGCGAAGCGGGAGCGGGCGAATCCCGTGGTGTCGACGAACGTGAGATTCCGGATCCGCGGCTGGTAGGAAAACGACACCGAGGGAGTGATGACGTGGCGCAGGGCCCGGAGCGGGCCGATCGAATGGGTCATGGTGCCGAAGATCTGGGTGTTCGCGCCGATCCCGGCATTCCAGTTGCCGCCGAAGCGATTCCGGGCGCCGGAGTCGTCGCGCGAATAGTAAATGCCCCTGGCGCTGAACGTGGGGCTGACCCGGATCGCGGTCAGGATGCTCCGGTTGTCGGTGATCGTCAGACTGTGGACCATGCCGGTGCGCACGTCCGTGATCGAGTCCCGCTGGTCGGCCACCGTAGCGTACCGGTTGACGGTCACGTTCCGCTGGCTCAAGAGCTGCGTGTCGTAGCTGTACACCACGGAGGCGAGTCCGCGGAGCCGTCCGGGCACGCCGGGGCGGTCCGCGCGACCGATCGGGCGGGCGCTCAGCCGGAACCGGACCGACGGGAGCTGCTGCAAGAGGCGCAGCCCGCCCGGGTCGGGACTCAGGTAGTGATTCCGGACGAATCCCGCGTCGAGGTGGGCGGCGCTCCAGTTCTTCGAGTAGCCGACGTTGGACGAGAGGATCCGCTCCGTCCGGTAGAGGACCGACCGGCCGATCGAGGGATCGCTCAGGTAGGTGGGCGAGTTGGTGAGATTCAGGTCCGCGGTCAGCTGCGAGTTCAGCCCCAGCGTCTGATAGTGCCGGCCCGAGAGGTCCCACCGCTGCGTCGAGTGTCCCCCGGTCTGCGGGGTGCCGAACAGGTTCTGGAAGGACCCGCTGAAGTCCCCCTGGTATGCGTAGCGCTTGTGGTAGCGCATCTGGCCGTGCGCGATCCAGCTGGCGTCCTGGTAGTAGTCGCCCCAGCCCGTCGCGTCCAGGTGGTCGTTGATCGCCCAGTAATAGCCGACGTTCCGCACGAACTTGCCGGCGGCCGACGACGATCCGAATTCGAACTGGGGGAGCTGGAATCCCGAATGGCGGCCCGAATTGATCGGAAACACGTAGAACGGGATCGCCATCACGGGGATGTGCTTGATGTAGAACACGACCGGCTTCGCGACGGCCTTGTCGTGGAGGAGAATCCTCATCTTGCCCGCGCCGAAGTGATAATGCGGGTCGGGAAGATCGCAGGTCGTGTAGGTGCCGTTCTTGACGTCGAGAATGTTCTCCGAGACGCGCAGCACGCGGTCCCCGGTCACGTACCCCTGCTCGTACTTCGTCCGCCCGGCCATGACCGCTCCGCGCCGGATCCTGAGATCGTAGGTCATGGTCTGGCCCACGATCCGGTCGCCGGCGTCCTCCAGCACCGGCCTTCCCTCCGCCCGCATCTTCTCGGTGTCGGCGTCGAAGTGCACCCGGTCGGCCCTCAAGCGCATTTCCCGGTAGCCGACATCGGCTGAGCCCCGGACGTCGACGGAGTTTTTGCGAAGGTCGTAGCCGATCTCGCGCCCGCGGTAGACGATCCGCTCCCGCTTCGCGGCGGCGGCCGTGTCCCCCTCCGCCGCCATGTAATAGGTGCCGACGGCGCTCCCGAGAACCGTGGCATGGGCGGGCTTCCCCTTGTCGAACTCCACAATGATGGTGTCCCCGGTCGATTCGTTCCGTCCGCCCCGGGCGCTGTCGGCGCTGGAGGGCCAGTAGAACGAGCTCGCGTGCCCCACGATCAGGGCGCGCCGCGCCGCGTCGTTCTCCAGAAACAGCGTGATCGTGTCGCCCGTCGCGGTGGTGCGCTCGGCCCGGGTCGAGTCGGCATGGGCCTCGTAAGCCACCTTTGCGTGGGGACGGGCCTGCATGGAGGAGACCCGATTCTGCGCGAGGCGGATCTCCAGCGTGTCCCCGCTCGCCGAGCCCTCGGGGTCCCACGCCCGCGGCGACTCGACCAGGATGGCCCGGTTCTCGCGCCGGAAGAAAGCGGCGCGTCCGGCGGTCGCCTGGAGCTTCTCGCGCACCACGCGCACGTTGCCGCGCGCGAAGACCTGGTCCTTCTCACGGTCGAACTCGAGCGAGTCGCCGGAGACATGGGTCACGACCCCGCCCGCTTCCGTCAGGTCCAGGCGCGGCGACATGTCCGCCCACGCGTAGTTGGAGCGCCGGTCGTAGCGGACACGGCCCGCCAGGACCCGGGTGCTGTCGGCCTGGTCCGACGCGTCCACGTGGCCCAGCGCCAGGACCACGTCGTTGTTCCGGTCGTACTCGATCCGGTCCGCCGTCAAGGTGCGCGTCGAGTCCACCATGCGCGGCGAGCCGGTGATCACGGAGAGGTTCTTGTCGCGGTAGAAGGTGGCCTCGCGCCCCGTGATCCTGCTCCCCCCCTCCTCGATCCGCACGTTGCCGCGGAGGGTGGCGCGGCGGTCTTTCCGATCGTAGGAGGCTTCATCCCCCCACATGGTGGTGGTGCTGTCCACGATCTTCACGTTGCCGCGAAAGAACACGAACTCGCGGGTCCGATAGACCAGCGCGGAATCGCCGGTCACCGTGGTCGTGCCGTGGGTCAGGATGGGGCGGATCGCGGTGTAGACGTTTTCCGCGCCGTTCAAGGATCCCTCCAGCCGGTCGGCCCGTAGCCGGTAGGACTCGACGTCCGCCTGGGCGGATGCGGCGGCGGGGAGAAGGAGCAGAACCAGCGCGGCGAGAGGGGCCGCCGGGGGCGCCGCCGGGCGCGCCCTAGATCGCACGGGGCACCTCGCCCCCGAGGGCGGCGAGCGCCTCCGGCATGAGGTAGAAGGAGCCGGTCACCACCACGACTCCCCCTTCCCGCCGCGCCCAGAGGACGGCGCCGCGCACCGCCTCGGCCGCCGACGGCACCGCCTCGCTCGCCAAATGCCGGGCGGGCGCCGCCCGCGCGAGCTCCGCGGCGGGAGTGGCCCGCTCCCCTCCGAATTCGGTCAGCGTGAACCGGCTGGTCACGGGAGCCAGCGCGCTCAGGATCGCCGCGTGCGACTTGTCCTGGGAGAGGGCGATCACCAGCGCCACCTTCCTGCGCGGAAAGAGCGCCTCCACCGTCTTGGCCAGCGCCCGGGCGCCTTCGACATTGTGGGCCACGTCCAGGAGCACCGGCGGGTCGCCGCCGATCACCTCGGCGCGGGCGGGCCACCGGGTCGCGGCGATCCCAAGGGCGATGGCGCGCGCCACCTCGCCGCGCGGGCGCGGCTCGAGGGCCGTCTCGGCCGCGAGCGCGGCGAGGGCCGCATTCCGCGCCTGGTGCGCGCCCAGGAGCGGCGTCGTCACGTTCCCCGTGAATTGCGCGGTCGAAAGCCGGAACGCCGTTCCCGCGAGCGTCACGCTCTTCGGCGTATAGCGTGCGTCCCGTCCCAGGAGGAGGACGCGCGCTCCGACCTCCCGCGCCCTCTCCATGATCTCGGCGCGAGGATCGGGAGAGCGCACGCCCAGGACCAGCGTTCCCCCCGGCTTCACGATGCCGGCCTTCTCGGCGGCGATCCTACGCAAGGTCTTGCCCAGGATTTCGGTGTGATCGCTGGAAATGGTGGTGATGACGGACGCGCGCGGGACGAGCACGTTGGTCGCGTCCAGGCGGCCGCCCAGCCCAACCTCGACCACGGCCATGTCCAGCTTGGCGGCGGCGAAGTGGTCAAAGGCCAGCGCGGTCGCGGCCTCGAAGAACGACGGCCGCTCCTCCTCGAACCGCGGCCACCAGCGCTCGAGCAGCTCTTCCAGCTCGGCGTCTCCGATCTCGGCGCCGTCCACGCGGATCCGCTCGTTGAAGCGGATCAGGTGCGGCGAGGTGTAGAGGCCCGTCTTGAGCCCGGCGGCGCGGAAAATCGAGGCCAGGTGCGCCGCGGTGGACCCCTTGCCATTGGTTCCCCCGATCAGGACCGAGGGAAAGGCGAGGTCGGGGCGGCCGCCCATGGCCATCAGGCGCTCGATCCCCTCCAGGCCCAGTCGCATCCCGGACCGCTCGAAGCGATAGAGATCGTCCAGGCGCCGCGTGAGCGGGGCGCCCGCGGTTTGGGTCATTCCTGAGAGGCGGTCTCGGTCGGAGTCGGCTTGAGTGGGGGGATGGGGGGACCGGGCGCGTGGGCCGGGGCCGGGGCCGGCGCCGGGAGGTGCCCGTTGTCGCTGGGCTGAATTCCGATCGGCTCGGACGACGCGACCGAGGCGGCGCGGAAGCGCGCCAGCGACTCGCCGGCGCGGCGGCGCGGCTTCTGCGGCAGCACCGACGTGGCCGCGAAATATCTCAAGAGCCAGGCCAGGGTCTTCCGGAGCTCGAGTCGGTGGACGATCTGGTCGATCATCCCCTTCTTGAGAAGGAACTCCGACCTCTGGAATCCCTCCGGAAGCTCCTGGTTGATCGTCTGCTTGATGACCCGGGGCCCGGCGAAGCCGATCAACGCCTTCGGCTCGGCCAGGATCACGTCCCCTACCGACGCGAACGAAGCGGTCACGCCGCCGGTCGTCGGGTGGGTCATGATGGAGACGTACGGAACGCGCGCGTCGGAGAGCCGAGCCAAGAGCGCGTTGGTCTTGGCCATTTGCATGAGGGAGAGGATCCCCTCGAACATCCGCGCGCCGCCCGAGGCGGACAGGATGATGAGGGGTTTCCGCGACTCGATCGAGAGGAGGATGCTTCGCGCGATCCGCTCCCCCGCCGCCGAGGCGAGGCTCCCGCCGAGGAACGAAAAGTCCATGAACGCGACGACGCAGGGCATTTGCTCGATGGCCCCCTCGCCGCAGAGGACCGCTTCCGTAAGCCCCGTCTCCTCGCGCGCCTTCTTCAGGCGCTCCGTGTACTTGCGGGAGTCCTTGAAATGGAGCGGATCGGTGGAGACGACTTCGGAGAAGTGCTCCTGGAAGGAATCCTCATCGAGGAGGATCTTCACGTAGGAGCGGGCGGAGATCCGGAAGTGATAGCCGCACTTGCCGCAAGTCCAGAGGTTCCGCTCGAGCTCCTTGTGATACAGGATCTCGCCGCATTCCTCGCACTTGACCCAGAGACCGTCCGGCAGGTCGCGCCGCCGCTGCTGCGCTTTGAGCCCTTCCTTGGCCTTGCGAAGCCATGTCATGCGCCCGGTCCCTCCCGGAGCCTTAGGAGCATGACAATAGCATCCTCGACGGGGTTCCGATAATAGTTCTTTCGGATCGCGACGTCCATGAACTCATTCTTATAATAGAACTTACGGGCGCTTTCATTCGATTCCCGAACCTCCAGAGTGACCCGCCGGGCCCCCACCCTCCGGGCCGTCTGGATCACGTCGTCCAGGAGCATCTGGCCCACCCCCGACCGCCGCTCGGTCGGATCCACCGCCAGGTTCCCCACGTGCGCTTCGTCCTCGATCAATACCGCGAACAGGTACCCGATCAGGACGCCGTCCCGCTCCGCGAAGCGCGCGTAGGTGCCGCCCCCCACCTCCAGCTCGGACCGGAACATCTCGTGGGACCAGGGATCGGAGAACGAGGTCCGCTCGATGGCGACCACCTCGTCCAGCCGCGCCGTGGTCAGGGGGAGGATCCGCACGGGATCGCCGCGCCGGGCGAGCGCGCTCATCGCGATTCCAGTCGGGCGGCCGCGCTCATCGCGCCGCGGGCTTCCGTGCGTTGGGAGCGCGCCCGTAGACCGGCGCCGCCTCCCGGGGATCGGCCACCCGCTTTTCGGCCAGGGCGCGGTCCCCCAATTCCGCGATCGCGGGCGCGAGAGGAATCGCTTCGAGAAGGGTTCCGCCCAGGTCCTGCACCAGCTCCTCCAGGGATTCCGTGGCCGCGGCGACGGGGACGTCGCCCTTCGCTTCCTCGCGCAATCGCTCCATCAGCTCGTCCTCCGGCACGCTCTCCGGGCCCCAGATGAGCCGCGTCCCTCCCTCGTGGGTCCAGAGCGCGGCGGTCGCCCGCCCGCGCTCTCCCTGCGTGACGGTGGCGAAGCGCGGTGCCAAGGCGCGCGACGCGTGGGCCATGGCCTCGTGCGCCGGGATCAGCAGAAGCGGCACGCCCCCGCCGATCGCGGCTCCCTTCGCCCAGGCAAGGCCGATTCGAAGCCCGGTGAACGAGCCCGGCCCCTCGGAGACCGCGATCCCGGCCAGGTCTCGCACCCCGATGCCGCCGGCCGTGAGGAGACGCTCGACCGCGGCGGCGAGTCCGCTCGAGTGTCCGCCCGCGGGGAGGGGCGTGGATTGGCCCGCGCGCCCGTCCCGGGCGATCGCGACCGAGCCGCGCGCGCCCGCGGTGTCAATCCCGAGGATAGAGCGCATGGCTCCAGTGGTCGCGGTCGAGGTGTCCCTCGCGCGCCACGTCCTCCCAACGCGGGCCGCGCGGACGGATGCGGATCTCGCGCCCGCCCTCGGGCACGTAGCGCAGGTCCAGCTCCAGGCGGTCCTCGGGCAGATGCTCCAGCGCCCGGTCCGCCCATTCCACCAGCACCACGGCGTCCCCTTCGGCCAGATCCGTGAGCCCTAGCGTTTCGATCTCGGCCGGGCGGGCCATCCGGTAGAGATCCGCGTGCACGATCCGCGGCCCCTCTCCGTAGACCTCGACCATCACGTACGTGGGGCTTCTCCCCCGCCGCCCGGGGTGGACGCCGTCCACGATCCCCTGCACCAGCGTCGTCTTCCCCGAGCCCAGAGTGCCGATCAGGGCGACCCAGTCGCCGCGGCGGAGCAGCGTCCCGAGATGGTGCCCGAACGCGCGCGTCTCCCCCTCGTTGTGGAGCAGGGAGCGGATCTCGACGCTCATCGGCTCATCCTCGCGGCGTCAGCGTGGCGACGGGAAGGATCATCTCCTCGAGGGAGATCCCCCCGTGCTGGAAGGAACCCCGGTACTTGTTCTCGTACTCGTGAAACCGGGTGGGATAGACGAAGTAGAAGTCCTCCTTCGCGATGATGTAGCTCTTGTGCATCGCCTCGGCGGGCAGGCGGAAGCGCGCGGGGTCCTTCACGTGGACGGCCTGGCGCGCCTCGCCCGAGAGATTGGTGCCGAACTTGAAGCGGAGATTGGTGGAGGTCTCCCGGTTTCCGTACACCAGGGCCGAGCGGCGGCTGAGCACCGCGCCGTGGTCGGTGGTCACGACCACCAGGCCGTCCTGCTTCGAGAGCCACTTGAGCGCCTCGAATAGCGCCGAGTGGAGGAACCACGAGCGCATGACCGAGCGGAAGGCCGACTCGTCGGGGGCCAGCTCTTTGAGCAGATCCGATTCCGAGCGCCCGTGCGCCAGCATGTCCAGGAAGTTGAAGACGATGGCCACCAGCGGCGACTCTTTGAGCGTCCCGATGTTCCGGCGCACGTTGTTCGCTTCCTCGGCGTTGTAGACTTTCAAGTATTTCGCGGGCTTCATCTTCAGATCCAGCCGGGCGAGCTGATGGTCCAGGAGCTGCCGCTCGTAGCGGTTCCTGCTCCGCTCGTCGCTCGACGCCTCCTGCCAGTACTCCGGATGCTGCCGGTGGATCTCCTCGGGAAAGAGCCCGGAGAAGATCGCGTTCCGCGAGTAGGGAGTGGCGGTGGGGAGGATCGAGACGTGGTGCTCCAGCGCGACGTCGAAGAAGGGCCGGATCAGGGGCTCGACCGTCAGCCACTGATCCAGGCGCATGCAGTCGATCACGATGAGGGTGACCCGGCGCCCGGCGCGGAGATGCGGCGCGACCCAACGGGACACCACGTCGGTCGAGAGCGGCGGGGCGCCGTCGCCGTGCGACCACCGCTCGTACGAGGCCTCGACCAGCTGCGAGAACTCCACGTTCAGCTCCCGGCGCTGGTCGGCCTGCGCCTGCTTCAGCCCCTCGTCGTCCACCGCGTCCAGCTCGACGTCCCACTGTGCGCTTCGCCCGTACAGATCCACCCATCCGCGCCAGTCCAGCCCGCCCGCCGATTCGACGCGGAGCCGCGCCAGCTCCGCGACGTAGTCGCGGGCGCGGCGGCTCTCTTGAAGCCGGTCCGACTCCAACAGCCGCTTCAGCGCCAGGAAGATCTGGGTGGGCCGGACGGGCTTCAAGAGGAAGTCGTCGATGCGCCGCCCGATCGCGTCGTCCATGAGCGACTCGGCTTCGTTCTTGGTGACCAGCACGATGGGGATGGAGGGATTGTGCTCCTTGATCGCCTCCAGCGTGGCCAGCCCGCCCATCCCCGGCATCGTTTCGTCCAGGAGCACCGCGTCGAAACGCTCGCGCGCCGCGCAGGCCACGGCGTCGTTACCGTTGGTCACGGACGTGACGCGGTACCCCTTCTCCTCGAGGAGAAGAATGTGCGGCCGCAAGAGCTCGATCTCGTCGTCGGCCCAGAGGATCTTCCGCTCGATGGGGCTCATTCCTGGACTCGGGTCAGGCTCGGGATGGGGGCGCCGCGGGACGGGGCTTCGGCGGGACCGGAAGCGCCACGGCGACGGTGGTGCCGCGTCCGGGCGCGCTCTCCACGATGGAGATCCGCCCCCGATGATACTCGCGCACCACGCGGGTCGCAAGCGCCAGGCCCAGTCCCCAGCCGCGCCGCTTGGTGCTGAATCCCGCGTGGAACGCGCGTCGCCTTTCGTCGGGGGTCATGCCGTGGCCGTTGTCGCTCACGCGCAACTCCACCGCCCGCTCGTCACGCTTCCAGAGAAGCGCGACCTCGATCCGGGCGTCCGGCTTGTCCGCCGCGTCCAGCGCGTTCTTGAGGAGGTTCTCGACCACCCACGCCATCAGCTCCTTGTGGAAGCGCACCGGAGGGATCGCCTCGTAGCGCTCCTCGATGGTCACCTCGCGCCCCAGGGTCGGCAGGCGGCTCCGGATGTAGGAAACCGTGTCGCCGACCGTGCGGGTCAGGTCCCCCTCGGTGAGGACCGGCGTGGCGCCCACCTGCGCGAAGCGGTTCACCACCCGGTGGAGGCGGTCCAGGTCGCGGTCCATCTCCGCGGTCAGCTCCTCGACCCGCGGGGGGTCCAGGCGACCCTCCCGGTTCCCCTCGCGAAGGAGCGCGGTCCATCCCATCAACGACGAGAGCGGGGTGCCCAGCTGGTGCGCGGTCTCCTTGGCCAGCCCGGCCCACAGCGAGCGCTGCTCGCCCGTCATGAGACCGCGGTAGCCCGCAAATCCAAAGACCAGGAGTAGGAAGATCCCCGCGAACTCGATGTACGGAATCCAGCGGAGCTGGGCGACCAGCGGGGGCTCGCCGTAGTGGACGTAGCCCAGGACGTCGGGGCGCCCCAGCCGCACGACCTCGATGGGCCGGTTCACCCGGTCCAGCCGCGCCGCGATCTCGCGGATGCGCGTCACGGATGCCGGCACCACCCCGGTCGCGTCGGCCCGGGCCAGGACCGAATCCGGGACGGCGGACGGCTCGATGCCGATCCCCTTCCACGCGCGCGGCAGGCCGCGCGTGTCGGTCAGGATCACAGGGAAATTGATGTTCCGGATCACGTCCCGGAAGATGGCGCGGAGCGCGGGCTCTTCCGCCGCCTCGAACGTGGAGACAGCGACGAAGCGCGCGAGCACCGTGCTCAGGCTGCGCGCCTCTTCGTTCAGGCGGCGGATCACGAAGTGGGAGTGCGCCACCAGCGCCATGCTCAGGACGACCATGGCGAGGAAGAGGTAGACCTTGTAGGAGGGGCGGTAGCTCCGGAGGGCTTCGCTCGGGCGCGCCATCGTCGGCCGCCTAGCCGGGGGTCAGCTCGCGCACTCCGCCCATATAGGGGACGAGCGGCTCCGGAAGGACCACCGTCCCGCGCTCCGTCTGGCAGGCCTCGATCAGCGTGGCGAACGTGCGCGGCAGGGCCAGGCCCGAGGCGTTCAGCGTGTGCGCCAGCTCGGCCTTCCCTGTCTTCTCGTTTCGGTAGCGGATGCCGGCGCGTCGCGCCTGGAAGTCCTCGAAATTGCTGCACGAGGAAACCTCCAGCCAGCGCCCCTCACCCGGCGCCCACGTCTCCAGGTCGTAGCACTTGCTCGCGGCGAAGGAGAGGTCCCCGGCGGCCAGGAGCACGACGCGGTAGGCGAGCCCCAGGGTCCGGAGCACGTCCTCCGCGTCCCGGAGGAGGGACTCGTGCTCGTCGTAGCTCGTCTCGGGGCGAACGATCTTCACCAGCTCGACCTTGTCGAACTGGTGCACCCGGACCATGCCGCGGGTCTCGCGGCCGTAGCTCCCCGCCTCGCGGCGGTAGCTGGCGCAATAGCCGACGTGGCGGATCGGCAGCCGCGCGCCGTCCAGGATCTCCTCGCGGTAGATATTGGTGATCGGCACCTCGGCAGTCGGGTTCAAGTACAGGTCGTCGTCGGCCAGGTGGTACATGTCCTCGGCCAGCTTCGGAAGCTGGCCGGTCGCGTGGAGGCACTCCGCGCGGACGAGATGCGGCGGCCATACCTCGGTGTAGCCGTGGTCGCGCGCGTGCAGGTCGATCATGAAGTTGATGAGCGCCCGCTCCAGGCGCGCCCCCTTCCCCGTGAACAGGAGGAAGCCGCCGCCCGCGACTTTCCCGGCGCGCTCGAAGTCGAGCAGCCCCAATGAAGTCGCCAGCTCCCAGTGCGGCTTGGCGGGAAAGGGAAACTTCTTCGGCTCGCCCACGGCGCGGACGACGCGATTGCCGTCGGCCTCGGCGCGCGGGACCGATTCGTGGAGCACGTTGGGGATCCAGGAAACCAGCCGGAGGAGCTCGGCGTCCACCTGGGCCAGCTGCGAGTCGAGCGCCTTGATCTCGTCGCCGACGCCCTTCATCTCGGCGATGGCCGTGGAGGCGTCCTCGCCGCTCTTCTTCTTCTTCCCGATCGCCTCCGAGGCCTCGTTCCGGCGGTGCTTCAGCGACTCGGCCTTGACCAACAGCTCACGCCGCTTCTCGTCGCACTCGAGGTACCGCGCGAGGTTGACGGGGACCTTCTTGAACCGGATGGCCTCTTCGACCAGGGACTGTTCGGTGCGGATCCGCCTGGCATCCAGCATGACTACTGCTCGAGGTCCGCGGTCGCGAGGGCGCGGCGCCCCCCTTCCGCGAGGAGCTTCTTCGCCAGCCGTTCTCCCATCGCTGCGGCCGAGCCGGTGCCGCCGATCTCGAAGTCGCGGAACAGGCGGGCCCCGTCCCGTTCGGCGATGACTCCCTCCAGGCGGAGCGAGGCGCCGTCCCCCTGGGCCAGGGCGCCGACCGGTGCCCGCGAATCCGCGCCCAGCGCCTTGAAGAAGGCGCGCTCCGCGTCGAACTCGGCTCGCGCGTCGGCGTCGTTCACGTGCTTGGCCGCCTTGATCAGCTCCTTCTCGCCGGTGCGGACCTGGATGATGGTCGAGCCCTGTCCCGGAGCCGGGATCAGGACCGCCGTGGTGAAGATCTCCGTGACGCGGTCTTGTAGACCCAGGTGCTCCACCGCGGAGGCGGAGACGATCAGCCCGTCCACGTCGCCCTCCTCGAGCATGCGGATCCGCTCCTCCAGGCTTCCCGCGAAATCGACGATGCGGAAATCGTCCCTGTAGTTGAGGAGCTGGGCGCGGCGGAGAGCCGTGTGCGCCGAGAGCGCCGCCCCCATGGGCAGCTCGTCCAGGATCGCGCTGTCGGGCGCGATCAGGACGTCGAAGGGCGTGAAGCGCGCGGTGACCGCGGCGATCGTGATCCCGGTCGCTGCCGGCGAGGCGTCCTTGGCGTTCTGGATCACCATCTGCACGTCGCCCTGGGCGAGCGCGCGCTCCAGGGCGCCGCCCGGCCACGGCGAGGACGGGCGCAGCCCCGGATCGGCGATCGGCACGACCTCCGTGGTCGCGCCGCCCAGATGCGGGCGAAGTGCTTCCAGCGTCTGCTGGCCGATGGAGAGGCCGAGGCGGTTACCTCGGACTCCGATGCGTATCGTGTGCGCGGTCATGGGAGGGCGAGGCTAGCACTTGGGGGGCTTTGGGTCTAGGGGGGCGCCCCCTTCGCGCGTGGGCTTGCATGGGAACCGGGCGCTACGCGGGTTTGGCGCGTGGGGAGGCAACGCTCCGGGGGCTGTTCTCGGAACTGCTCTGCGAGCAGAGCAGTTCCTGCGAAGGCCCCCTACGCATTCCTCCCCACGCGTCCAACAAACGGCGGCGACGGGTTCTCGTTCACTCTTACATCCACCACCACCACTTCTGGTGTTGAGGGAGTCAGCGCCGTGGTTCCTAGCCTCGACATCGATGTACTCAACACAAAATAAGGGGGGTGGGTGGAACCCTAGGGGATGAGGGAGGCGGAAAAATCAATCCGTGGGGCGAATGGTCGTCGTAGTCGGAGTCCCACGGATTGATTTTTCCGCCTTCTGTCCGCGTAGCGCTCGGCTGCTATCCGTCACCACGGCGCTAAGCCTGCCGCAACGCCTCAACCACAGGCATCGAAGCCGCTTTCCGTGCCGGAAAGAACCCGCCCACCAGCCCCATCGCTCCCGCGAAGATCATCCCTGAGAGCAGCATCCCCGGCGTGACGGCGAAGCGGAACGCCAGCTCGCTGAACGAGGTGAAGCTCATGGTCCCGGTGGTGAAGTTCCGGACGGGGAGCGCGAGGAGGCAGCCGATCGCGCCGCCCAGGAGCGCCAGCAGCGTGGACTCGACGAGGATCGAGAGCAGCACGGAGCCGCCGCTGAAGCCGATGGCGCGGAGGGTGCCGATCTCCTTGGTGCGAGCGCCGACGGACGCGTACATGGTGTTCAGGGCGCCGAACACGGCGCCGAGCGCCATGATCAGCGTCACGAAGATGCCGAGCGAGCGGAGCAGCCCGGCGAGGGCGCCGGCCTGCGCGGCGTAGAACTGGTCCTCGCGGTGGACGGTGACGCTCATGCGCGGGTCGGATTCCAGGCGCTTCTTCAAGGCCGCGAAGTGCGAGTTGTCGCCCAGGCGCAGGATGACGCTCTGATAGACGGGTCGGTCGAAGACCGGCATGAACAGCTCGACGTCGCCCCAGATCTCGGAGTCGTACCCGGTGCCTCCCGCGTCGAAGACGCCGACCACGTTCCAGTCCCGCCCGGACAGCTTCAGATGGTCGCCCACGGAGCAGTTCTGGAAGCGCTCGGCCACCATCTTGCCCACGACGACCTCGTCCAGGCCGGGACGGAACATGCGCCCCGCCGCGAGATGGACCTTGGACCGGAGCGCGGCCGACTTCGGTCCCACTCCGCGCACGACGACGTTGGTGGTGGTGCCCGATTTCCGGGGCAGGTTCCAGACCACGACCAGCTCGGCGGTCGCGAGCGGCCTCCCGTCGGGGGCCCTCGCGATCTCGGGTTGGCTCTCCACTGCGGCCGCGACGTCGCGGGTGATGATGCTGGTCAGCTCGGCGGTCGATCCGTTCCGGACGATGATGGCGTTGTCGCGCGAGCCCGTCGCCTGAAGCGCGGATTGGAAGCCGCCGGCCAGCGCCAGGGTGAAGATGAAGACCCACGCCACCAGCGCGATTCCCAGAGCGGTGAGCGCCGTGCTGACGCGCCGTTGGCCGAGGTTTCGTACGTTGTAGATCAGCGGAATGCGGGCCATGTCAGCCGCGCCCCCGCTCGCGGAGCGCCATCTACGCCACCTTCCGGAGCGCGCCCGCGATCTGGAGCCGCGACGCCTGGATCGCGGGCACCAGCCCGCTCAGGAGTCCCAGGAACACGGCGAGCAATAGCCCGAAGCCGATCGTCTCGGGCAGGACGCGGAAATTGGCGAACATTCCTCCCCCGGTGAAGTCGATGTTCCGGAAGATGACGTAGGCCGCCGCGGATCCCACGATTCCCCCGGCCAGGGAGAGGAGGACCGCCTCCGCGCCGACCAGCATGAGGATCAGCCGGTTGGAGAAGCCGAGCGTCTTCAGGACGGCGATCTCCGTGGTCCGCTCGCGCGCCGCCATCAGCATCGTGTTCACGGTGACCAGCATGATCGCGAAGACGATCGCCGAACCCAGGATCGTCAGAAGCATGCTCACGTTCCCCATCATCGAGAGGAATCCGGCCTGGAACGCCTTCTCGGTCTCCGTCTTCGTGGGCTGCGGGCTGTTCTGGAACATCGCGTCCACCCGATCGCTGACCGCCGGGGCTAGCGAGGCGGAATGGAGCCGGAGCCAGTAGATTCCGACCCAGTTCTTCCGCACGTCGGGCATCGACTCGTTCAGGTACTCCCAGTTGAAGAAGATCGTGTTCTCGTCGATGTCCTCGGTCTTCCCGGCGTAGATCCCCCGCACGGTCAGCCGCCATTCGCCGGGATAGATCGTGCCGGTGATCGGGACCACGTCCCCCAGCTTCCATCCGTACTTCTTCGCCAGGCCCCGCCCGATGAGGCAGGCCGTGCGCTCGCCCTCGAAGGCCCGGCGCTGGTCGGCCGGGAGGAGAATCTCCGGGTAGATCAGGAAGAAATTCTTCACGTCCACGGCGAACTCGGCGATCTGGTTCTTGGGATCCTGGTAGAAGCCGCCGAACCAGTTCCCGTACCCGACGTGCTCGACGTCCTGGATCTGCGCCAGGCGGTCCCGGTAGGCAAGCGGCAGCGGAAAGACGAGCGAGGCCGCGTGGCGCACGACCAGCCGCGTGTCGTCCGAGGCACGGAGCGCCGCGTCGAACGAGGTCATGACGGTCCGGAGCGTGCAAAAGAGGAACAGCGCGAGCGCGATCGACGAGACGGTGAGGAACGTCCGGCGCTTGGCGCGCGCCAAATGCGCCACGACGTAGCGGAGGTATTTCACGCGCGCGCCGCTCCGGCCGGCGGGGGGCTCACGACTGGAGCACTCCCTTTTCCAGATGCACCGTGGCCTTGGCGCGCTGGGCCGCGTGCGGATCGTGCGTGACCATGATGATCGTCTTCCCCATCTCCTCGTTCAGCCGCTTCAAGAGCGTGAGGATCTCGTCGGCGTTCTTCGCGTCCAGGTCTCCCGTCGGCTCGTCCGCCACCAGGAGCGTCGGGTCGGCGACGATCGCGCGCGCGATGGCGATCCGCTGCTCCTCCCCGCCCGAGAGCTGCCGAGGAAAATGCTTGGCGCGATCCTCCAGGCCGACCAGCCGGAGCGCCAGGGCGACGCGCTCGCGGCGCTCCTTCCCGGAGAGCCGGGTCAAGAGCAGCGGCAGCTCCACGTTCTGGTAGGCCGTGAGGACCGGGATCAGGTTGTAGAGCTGGAAAATGAATCCCACGTGCCGCGCCCTCCACGCGGCGAGCGCGTTCGAAGAGAGGGAGCCGAGCGATTCGCCCGCTACCCACACCTCCCCCTCGGTCGGCTTGTCGATGCCGCCGATGAGATTCAGGAGGGTGGACTTGCCCGACCCGCTCGGCCCCATCAATGCAAGGAAGTCCCCTTCCTTCACGTCCAGGTTGATCCCCTCGAGCACGCGAATCTCGTTCTGCTCGCGCCGGTAACGCTTGTGCACGTTCCGGAGCCGCACCAGCTCGCCGTTCTTCATTCGCCCGATCTCCCTACCTGGTCCGAATCCGCGATCCGTCCGCCAGTGGAACCGGCGGATCCAGCACGACGCTCTCTCCGGGCGCGAGTCCGCCGGAGACGACCACCTTGTCGCTCCCGTAGGGCCGGGGCATGATGCTTCGCAGGGCCGCGCGTCCTCCCTCCGCCACGAAGACCACCGCGCGCCCGTCGCGCTCGGCCACCGCCCCTTTCGGGATCGTCACCGCCGCGGAGGCCACGCGCGCGCCTGCGGCCGCTCCGCCGCTCCCCGCGGCGTCCTCCAGGAACGTCACCTTGGCTCCCATCTCGGGAAGGACGCGCCCGTCCAGCTTGTCGAAGGTGACCTTGACCAGCACGGTCGCCTTCTGACGGTCGGCGGTGGGCACGATCTGGCGCACCCGGCCCGGGTAGCGGTCGCCGGGATAGGCGTCCAGCGTGATCTCGGTCCGCATCCCCTCGTGCGCGCGCGCAACATACCCTTCGTTCACGTCCACGTCCACCTCGAGGGAGCCGAGATCGGCCATCGTGACGATGGCGCCGCGCGTCAGCCCGCCGCTCGAGGGGATCGGGCTCACGATTTCTCCCACTTCGGCTTCTTTCCGGAGGACCGCGCCCGAAAACGGCGCGCGAATGAAGGTGCGGGCGTACTCGACCTGGGCGGCCGACAGCCGCGCCTGGGCGTCGGCGACCGCGGCGACGGCGCTCTCGGTGCGCGCGGCGGCCACTTTCGCCCGCGCGTCGCCCTGGTCGTAGTCGGATTGGCTCACCAGTCCCCGCGCGAGCAGCGTGTTCAGCCGCTTCCGCGCCACCTCCGCCTCGTACGCGCCGGCCTCGGCCTCCGAGCGCGACGCCTTGGCGGACGCGAGCGCGGCCCGCGCGCTTTCGACGGCGGCCAGCTGCTCGTCGTTCCGGAGCACGCCCAGGACCTGCCCCTTCCGGACCCGGCTTCCTTCGGCCACGTAGAGGGCGGCGAGCCTCCCGCCGACCTCGGTCGAGACCGATGCGCGCTGCCTCGCCACGACGTAGCCGTTGGCGGTGAGCACCTCGGAGCCGCCCGCGCCGGGGGCGCCGCCCACGGCCTCCGCCGCGGCGACGCGCACTTCGAGCGTCTTGGGGCGGAGCGCGTTCGCGACCATGGCGATCGCGCCGATCAGGACCACGGCGCCCACAATCCCCGCCGTCACCAGCCGCTTCCGGCCGGGCGGGCGCCGCGGCGCCTCCCGGTCGATGCGAAGCCCCGAGAGGTCGGCCGAGCGCGAATCGGTCACGCGGTGGCGCCTTGCTCCACGGCGATTCCCAGCTCCGCCCGCACCTCCCGAACGGCGTCCACCATGACGCGGAGCTTCGCGAAGGCCTCCTCGACGGTGCGCGTCTTCAAGCCGCAGTCGGGGTCCACGTACATCTGCTCGGGGCGCAGCACTAAAAGACCGCGGCGGATTCCCTCCTTCACTTCTTCCTTCGACTCGATGCGGTGGCTGTGAACGTCCAGCACGCCGTATCCGATCTCCTTCGTGAAGGGTTGGGCGCGGAAGTGCTCGAGCAGGTCGTAGCGGCTGTTCGCCATCTCGAGATCGATCATGTCCACCGGCAGGTCGAGGAGCGCGGGGTAGATCACGTCGAAGTCGCCGTAGCAGATGTGGGTGATCGTCTTGGCCGTGAGACCCCGGACCGCGCGTCCCAGCGCCTTCACAGCCAGCGGCAGCTCTTCCGGCCGCACGGAGACGGCGGGTTCGTCGATCTGGATGAACTTGGCTCCCGCCTCCTGGAGCGCGAGCGCTTCCTCGTTCACGGCGGCGGCCAGGTCCATGGCCATCGCCTCGCGCGTGGGGTAGTGCTCGTTGAACGACCAGTCCATCATCGTGTACGGCCCCGTGAGCATCCCCTTGATCGGCTTCGAGGTCTGCGCCTGCGCGAATTGCCACCACGACACGGTCTGCTCCTTGTCGCGGCGGATCGGCCCGACCGCGATCGGCTTCCGGTAGTACCGGTTGCCGTAGGAGCGGACCGGGTTCGAGATGGCGAAGCCGGGCATGCGCTCGGCGAAGTACGTGGTCATGTCGCCCCGGTAGAGCTCGCCGTCCACCAGGATGTCCAGCCCCACCTCTTCCTGCTGGCGGATCACCTTCACCGTCTCCTCGCGCTCCATCGCGAAAAGACGCTCCGCGGTCAGCTCGCCGCGCGCGTGCGCCTGGCGGGCCTTCTCCAGATGCGGCGGCTTGGGAAAGCTCCCCACAGTGGTGGTCCAGAGCCCTCGGGTGATCATGCGTCCCCCTTTCCGGCGAGACGGGCCGAATCGACCAGCCGCGCGACCTTGGCCTCTGCCCTGTCGGCGGGCAGGTACTCGAGGCTCGCCGTCGGAGTGATCTGGTAGTGGAGGTCGGGGCGAAGACCCGCCGCCCGCGCGGCCTGCCGCGCGACCTCCGCGCTATCCTCCAGCTTCGTGTTCCGCGCGTCGATCAGGCCCAGGGCCACGCCGCGCCCTTCCGGCAGCATGGGGATCAGCTCCCAGCCGGCGGGCGCTTCCACCAGATCCAGACCGAGCGTGTTCCAGGGGAGGTCCCGGATCGAGGCGAAGATCGCGCTGGGGGCCCGGAAGGGAACGTGCAGCACGGTGCGCAGGGTGCGCCCCGCGAGCACGGGCGTGAGCGCCGCGCGCACGGCCGCGGCGTCCTCGGCCCGCGCGCGTCCCAGCCACGGCTCCTCGAGGTGGATCCACGACGCGCCCGCGGCTTCCAGCGCCGCGGCCTCTTTCGCGAGGGCCTCGCCGAGCGCGGAGCAGGCTCGCACCGGATCGGCGTAGTGAAGGTCCTTCGAGAACCGATAGAGCGAATACGGGCCGGGGAGGAACGCCTTCACGGGCCGTGAGGTCATCCCCTTCGCGGCGCGGAAATCCTCCACCGTGATCGGAGACTTCCACGAGACCGGGCCGGCGATCTCCGGCTGGCGATAGTAGGTGTTGGTGTCGAGGTAGCGGATCAGTCCCGCGATCCGGATGCCCTCCAGCCCGCGCGCGACGTAGGTCTGCGCATCGTCCCACGCGGCGCACCCGTCCATCAGGACGTCCAGCCCTGCCCGCTCCTCCAGGGCCAGCACGCGCCGCGTGGTTTCGCGGACCGCGTCCGTGACGTCCTGGTCGCTCGCCTTTCCCTGATCACGGCGGTTCTTCACGACGCGAAGGTTCACGTCCCCCGCGCGGCTCGGCAGCTTGGGATAGCTGCCGGCTAGAGTGGTCCCAAATCGCACGTCCCCTCCCGGGCGGCAGAAACAGCGAAAGTGGCGGAAGGGTGCGATGTTATCAGAGCGAGCTCCTAGGGTCCAAGGACCATGCTCGCGTGGCGGGCCACCTCCTGCCACGTGTCCCCCTTCTCCAGCCATACGGAGGTGAACCGCACGACGGAGTGATTCCCCGCGCCGGGCATCTTCCCGGCCCACACGACGTTCTCGCTCCCGACAACCACGGCGGTGTGGTCGTAGATCCGGACGTACTCGATATTCCGGGTGAGCGAGGAGAAGGCCAGCATTCCCTCGTCGAGCATTTCAAGCACCTGCTTCTTGTCGACGAATTTGTTGAACGGGTTGGTGACGTGGAATTCATCGTGCCAGATCTTCTTCAAGGTCTTCCGGTCGTTCGCCTGGAGCGCGATCACTTCCTGCGCGTTCACCCCTCGGATCTGCGCCTCTTCCTGGAGCGTGTCGGCCCGCGCGGCACTCGCGGGTCCCACGACGAGGAGCGACGTCAGAATCCACGCGGCCGGCGCGATCATCCGTTTCATTGCGGCTCCTTCCTTCTCAGGTGGGGCGCGGCGGCTCTTCCAATCGCGGATAGAGGCCCGCCAGGAGAACCACGAAGACTCCGGTAGCCAGGAAAAAGACCGACCGGGGTCCGAAGCTTCCCGCGACCGTACCCCCGATCAGGGGCCCGGCCAAGTTCCCAAGCATCAGCGCCGTGGACGTGACCCCCATGATGCCGGCGCGGCGCTCGGGCGGGGCGCTGATCCCGATCATAGCCTGCACCGGAGGAACGATCCCACCGATGAAGGAGCCGTACCCGATGCGGAGCAGAAAGAGCTGCCACGTGCGGGCCACCAGCCCCTGAGGGAGAGCGAAGAGAGCGGCCCCGGCCAGGGCGCGCGCCAGGGTCGAGCGGTACCCCTTCCGGTCCCCGCGCCTTCCCCACCGCGGAGCCCCGAGGGCGCTCGCGATGCCCGTCACCGCGAAGATGACTCCGGTCGTGGTCGCCAGGAGCCGCCCGCTCGCTCCCAGCGATTCAACATAGAGGGCCATCACCGGCTGGATCGACATCAGCGCGAACTGGCTTCCGAAGAGCACCAGGAAGAGGATCCGGAACTGCCGCGAGCCGAAGACTGTGCGGTAATTGTCGAACACGCTCGAGAACTTCGCCTCGCTCTGCGGGGGAAAATCGCGCGGCACGAGCAGGATGACGAGGACGCCCGCGATGAAGGTCATGGCCGACGTGACGAAGAAGACGTGCCGGTAGCCCATCAGGTCGGCCAGCGTGCCGCCGATCAGAGGCCCGAGAATGGTGCCGGTGGGGATCGCGGTCTGGAGCGTGCCGAGCGCATAGCCCATCCGCTCCCGCGGGGCCCGCGACGCCATCAGCGCGAGCGCGGCGGCGATGAACCCGGACACCGCCCCCTGCGCCAGTCGCAGCACGAAGAGCTGCGGCACGGTGCGGGCAAACCCCATGATCAGCGTCGCCACCGAGAGGCCCAGGCTGGCGCGCACGACCATCAGCTTCCGCCCGTGGCGGTCCCCCAGGAGCCCCCAGACCGGCGTCGCCACCGTGGCCGCGAAGAACGGAGCGGCGAACAACAGTCCGCTCACCCGGTGGAGCTGCGCGGGGTCGGTCACGCCCAGGCTGCGGAGGTAGAGGGGGAGGAACGGCAGGTACATGCTGATGCCGAGCATGGTGAAGAACTGCGCCGTCCAGAGCGCGAAGAGCGTCCGCTTCCACTCCTCCAGCCGGTGGAAGCCGCCGAGCGGGCCCTCGAGGGCGCGGATGGCGGGGTGCTTCAGGCCGCCCGGCCCGTGCAGAGGTCGCACGGGCAGATGCGGCGGAGGTAGTCGAAGGAGTAGATCCCCGTGGTGTGTCCGTCGCTCCAGTCGAAGTGGACCGCATAGTGCCCGACGGTGCGCGCGGCGAGGATCGCGACGTCCGGACTCACGTGCTCCTCGAAGACCAGGCGCTGGCCCGTGGTCTCGCTGACGCACTGGGCGCAGGGGCAGCGGCCGCGGAGCGTGCGGGCGCCGAACGCGGACTCGTGCCCGTCCGCCCAGCGGACGGTGAAGCGCTCGCCCCCCTTCTTGCGCAACTCGACCGGGGTGGTCTGGTCGGGGTGGAGCGCCGGCACCGGCGTCACTCCTCCACGATCGAGAGGCTCAGGTGGCGGAACGCCCGGATGCTCACCTGGCGCGCCAGCGCCCCGGCCACCTCGGCCATCGCCTTCCCCGCGCTGGACTCGGGCTCGGCGATGACGACCGGCGTCCCATCGTCGGAGGCGCGGCGGATGGCGGGATCGAGCGGGACCGCGCCCAGGAACGGAACGTCCAGCGATTTGGCGGCCTCCTCGGCGCCTCCGTGTCCGAACAGGTCGTCGCGGCCGCCGCAGTGGGGGCACACGTAAAACGACATGTTCTCCACGATGCCCAGGATCGGCACCTTCGTCTGCTGCAGCATGCGGAGCGTCTTCATCGAAATCTGGAGCCCCACGTCCTGCGGCGTGGAGACGATCACCCCGCCGGTCACGGGCACGGTCTGCACCAGGGTCAGGTGCACGTCACCGGTCCCGGGCGGCAGGTCCACGATCAGGTAGTCCAGCTCGCCCCAGTTCACGCTGAGAAGGCCCTGCTGGAGCGCCTTGTGGGCCATCGGCCCCCTCCAGATGAGGGGCTGGTCGCCCGGCGTGAAGTACCCCATCGACATGACCTTGACCCCGTGCGCCTCTCCCGGCTCGATGGTGTTGTCGGGCCGGGGCTCGGCGGGACGGGCCGAGCGCATCATGATGGGAATGGAGGGACCGTAGATGTCCGCGTCCAGAAGGCCGACGCGCGCGCCGCTCTTGGCGAGTGAGGCCGCGATGTTGGCCGCGATCGTGGACTTGCCGACGCCCCCCTTCCCGCTTCCCACCGCCACGATGTTCCGCACGTTCTGGAGCGCCGACGTGCTCGGCGTCTGCGGGCGGCGGACTTCGGCCGTCATGTTGACGCGCGCGTCGGTGACGCCGGGGACCGCCATCACCGCCCGGCGCGACTGCTCGCGGAGCCGCTCCTTGACCGGGCAAGCGGGGGTGGTCAGGTTGACGTCGAAGCTCACGACGCCCTCCTCGATCGTCATGTTCCGGATGAATCCCAGGGAAACGATATCCTTGTGGAGATCGGGATCCATGACGGATCGAAGGGCATCCAGGACTTGGGCTTCGGCAATCGGGGACGGCGCCATCGTCTCTCCTCTAGGTGGTGTGCGGCGGACCGGGCTCTACATCATATCAGACGCGCGCCGCCGGGTGGCGCGCCCGCGCAACCTATGGTAACGTCGCATGCTGGTTCGCGAACCCAGGGGAGGAAGGATGGCGGTCACCAACGACGAGCTGAAGGGCCTCTACTACTACATGAACCTGGTGCGCCAGGTGGACGAGCGCTGCCGCAGGCTGTTCAAGCAGGGGCGCTTCCACGGCACCTATTTCTCCGCCGTCGGCCAGGAGGCCACGGTCGTCGGCTCCTGCTATGGGCTCCGCCCCGACGACTTCATCGGCATCCAGCACCGGGAGATCGGCGCCGTCATCACGAAGGGGATGCCGATCAAGTACCTCATGGCGCAGCTCTTCGCGCGAAAGGACAGCCCCGACCGCGGCAAATCGCACCCATGCCACTACGGCTGGAAGCCGATGGGCATCGTCACGCCCGCCTCGACCATCGCGGCGCAGACGCCGATCGTGACGGGCTCGGCGCTCGCGTGGAAGATCCAGAAGAAGGACAACGTGGCGGTCGCCTTCGTGGGCGAGGGCGCCACGTCGAACGGGGTGTGGCACGAGGCGCTGAACTTCGCGGGCATTCACAAGCTCGCCTGCGTCTTCGTCGTGCAGGACAATCTCTGGGCCGAATCGGTGCCGAAGAGCCTGGGCGTGCCGGTGGACAACCTGTCCGAGCGCGCCAAGGCCTACGGCTTCCCGGGGGTCACCATCGACGGGAACGACCTGATGGCGACCTACGAGACGACGCGCGAGGCGGTCAAGAAGGCGCGCCGCGGCGAGGGCCCGACGCTGATCGAGATGAAGACGTACCGGTGGTACGGCCACTCGGAGATCGATCCGGCCAATTACCGGACCCAGGAAGAGCTGGAGTCGTGGAAGCGTCGCGACCCCGTGCCGCGCTTCGAGCGGCTGCTCCTGGAGCGCGGGGTGATCGACGAGGCGCACAAGCAGCACACCCTCCAGCGGATCGAGCGCGAGATCGAGGAGGCGATCGACTTCGCCGAGAAGAGCCCGCACCCCGATCCCAAGGAAGTCCTGGAGGACGTCTACGCCCCCCTCAGCTGATCGGGAGGGTCGCTCCCCCCGCTCGTCGCAGGTCGAGATGGTGGAGCTGGTCCTGCCGAACGACGCGAACACGCAGGGCAACGTGCTGGGCGGGCGCGTGCTGCACTGGATCGATCTTGCCGCGGCCATCGTCGCGCACCGGCACTGCCGGACCGAGACGGTGACCGTGTCGCTGGACCAGATGTCGTTTCTCGCGCCGATCAAGATCGGCCAGCTGGCCCTGATCGCCGCGCGCATGACGTTCACCGGCCGCACCTCGATGGAGATCCGCGTGGACGTCCAGGCGGAGGACCTGTTGACCGGGGAGCGGCGGCAGACGTCGACGGCGTACCTGACGTTCGTCGCCATCGACAAGCAGGGCCGGCCGGCCACGGTGCCGCCGCTGCTCTTGGAGACCGATGAAGACCGCCGCGAATGGCGCGAGGCCGAGGGTCGCCGCGCCGCGCGCCTGAAAGCCCGGCAAGGCACGCCGCCGACAAGGGAGAGCATTCATCAATGAAGACGTTCGAGACGCAACCACCGGCGGCCGCTCCGGCCGACGTGAAGACGATCAACATGATCGAGGCGATCACGCAGGCGCTCCATGAGGAGATGGAGCGGGACCCGCGGATCTTTTTGATCGGGGAAGACATCGCGAGCTATGGGGGCGTCTTCAAGGCGACGAAGGGGCTCTACGAGAAGTTCGGCCCCATGCGCGTGATCGACAGCCCCATCTCGGAGAACTTCCTGGTGCAGGGCGCCGTGGGCGCCGCGCTGGCGGGGCTGATCCCGTCGCCCGAGATCCAGTTCGACGACTTCATCTCGCTCGCGGTGGACGGGATCGTGGAACACGCCGCCAAGATGCGCTACCGCTCGGGCGGCATGTGGACTTGCCCCATGGTGATCCGCTGCTGCTGCGGCGGCGCGGTGGGCGGCGGCATCTACCACTCGCAGTTCAACGCCTCGTGGTTCATGCACTCCCCCGGCCTCGTCGTCGTCGCGCCGTCGACGCCGTACGACGCGAAGGGCCTCTTGAAGTCCGCGTTCCGCGGCCAGAACCCGGTGCTCTATTACGAGCACAAACGCCTCTATCGCACGGCCAAGGGCCCCGTCCCGACCCACGACTACACCGTGCCGCTGGGCAAGGCGAACGTGGTCCGGCAAGGGCGCCATGCCACCGTGATCTCCTACGCACTGATGCTCCACCGCTCGCTGGAAGCGGCGGAGAAGCTGGCGGCCGAGGGAATCGAGGTCGAGGTGATCGACCTCCGCACGCTGGCCCCGTACGACAAGGAGACAATTCTAGAGTCGGTGCACAAGACCTCGCGCGCCCTATGCGTCTACGAATCGTCGCGGACAATGGGCGTGGGGGCCGAGATCGCGGCCATGATCGCCGAGGAGGGATTCAGCGACCTCGACGCTCCGGTCCGCCGCGTCTCGCCGCCGGACGCGCCCCAGGAGCCGTTCGCACCCGTGCTGGCCGATAACTATCTGCCCGACGCCAACCGGATCGCCCAGGCGATCCGCGAGACGGTTGCCTATTAACTCGGCGGCTTCGGGCCGCGCTCGGAGGATCGGATGCCCGTCACCATC
The DNA here is from genome assembly GCA_035300625.1 of Candidatus Limnocylindrales bacterium. Lineage (GTDB taxonomy): Bacteria > Eisenbacteria > RBG-16-71-46 > SZUA-252 > SZUA-252 > DASQJL01. Next base: position 7,256 of record DATGVG010000056.1, on the reverse strand, counting down.
GTAGTGCCGCAGCTGGGCGAGAGCGTCGTCGAGGGGACGATCGGCAAGTGGCTGAAGAAGGTCGGCGAGCCGATCGCCAAGGACGAGCCGATCGTCGAGATCATCACCGACAAGATCAACATCGAGCTCCCCGCCCCCTCGGCCGGGACCCTGGGCGAGATCACGGCCGCGGAAGGCGTGGTGGCGCAGGTCGGCGAGAAGTTGGGCGTGATCCTGGGCGCGGGCGAGTCGATGCCCAAAAACGGCTCGGGCGCCCCGGCGGGCGCTGCTCCCCAGGGCTCCGCCAAGGCCGCGCCCTCCACGCCCGTGCCGCCGCGCAGCGAGGTGCCCCAGGGCGACGCGCCGCTCGGCGCCGTGGCCGCGGGATCGCGCATGACGCCGTCGGCTCCCATGGCCGGAGGAGGCGGCGCGACCACCATGAGCGCTCCCCCGACCCCGCTCCCTCACGGAGGGGAACCGTCCGAGGACGGCCAGCGGCTTTCCCCCGCCGTCCGGAAGCTGGTCAAGGAGAACGGCGTCGACGTTTCGCAGATCCGCGGCTCGGGGATGGGAGGACGCGTGACACGCGAGGACGTCGTCACCCATCTCGAGGCGCGGAAGGTCGCGGGCTCGGCTCCGGGACGCGCCCCGGCCGCAGCCCCGCCGCGCATGCCCGCGGGTACGCCGGGCGGGCCCAGTCCAGCCCCCGCGCCCGCGGCGGCCCGCGCGCCGGTGAAGCAGGTCCCGGTGCCCTCCTACGCGGCGCCCGGCGCTCGCGAGGAGACGGTCGAGCCGCTCTCCCAGGTGCGGAAGATGATCGCGCAGCAGATGACCAAGTCCAAGCACACCGCCGCGCACTGTACCGTCTTCGACGAGGTGGACATGACCTCGCTGGTCGAGATGCGCGGCCGGATGAAGGAGAAGGTGCTGCGCGACTACGGGATCAAGCTCACCTACATGCCCTTCATCGTGAAGGCGGTGGTGCGCGGGCTGCGCGAGCACCCGATCCTGAACGCCTCGATGACCGACACCGAGGTGCATTACAAGAAGTACTACAACATCGGCATCGCCGTGCACCGCGACCAGGGGCTTATCGTCCCGGTGCTGCACGACGCCGATCGGAAGACGCTGCTCCAGATGGCGCAGGAGATCGAGGATCTGGGCACCCGCGCCAGGGGAGAGAAGCTGAAGCTGGAGGACATCCAGGGCGGGACCTTCACGATCACGAACGCGGGTATGTTCGGGGCCACGGCGTCGGCGCCGATCATCAACGTCCCCGAGGTCGGGATCCTGGGCGTCCACCTCATCGAGGAGCGCGCCGTCGTGCGGGACCACCGCATCGTGGTGCGCTGGATGATGACCCTCGCGCTCTCGTTCGATCACCGGCTGGTGGACGGCACCCCCGCGGTCCAGTTCCTCCACCGCGTGAAGGAGCTGCTCGAGGATCCGGAGAACTGGCTCCTCGACGCGATCTGACGGGATGACCCTGCCGATCCCGGTAGCCCCCGCGCCCGCCGACGAAGCCGCAGTACCCCCGATTCCCGCCTACGACCTGGGTCGCGTCCCGTACCGCGCGGCCCTCGCGTTCCAGCGCCGCGCCGTCGCGGCGCGCGCCCAGGGACTCGCCCCCGACGTGCTCTACCTGGTCGAGCACGACCCGGTGCTCACCGTGGGCCGCTCGGGCGGCGAAGCCAACCTTCGCCTCCCCGCCGGCGACTACGCGCGGCTCGGGATCGAGGTGGTGGACGTGGAGCGCGGCGGCGACGTGACCTATCACGGCCCGGGGCAGATCGTGGGCTACCCGATCGTCGCCCTGGACGCGCTCCCCTCGGGCCGCGATCTCCACCGCTACCTTCGCGATCTGGAGGAGGGGCTGATCCGCGCCATCGCCACGTTCGGCCTCGCCGCCGAGCGGCGCCCGCCCTACACCGGCGTGTGGGTGGGCTCCCACAAGGTGGCCGCCATCGGGGTCGCCGTGCGCCGCTGGGTCGCGTTCCACGGCTTCGCGCTGAACGTGGATCCGAACCTTCGCCACTTCGATCTGATCCACCCGTGCGGCATCCGCCACCTGGGCGTGGGCTCCCTGGCTTCGCTCCTGGGTGCGGCGCCATCGCGCGCCGATGTCTCGGCGCGGCTGGCGGCGTCGTTCAGCGAGGTGTGGGGGCGCCCCGTCCAGCTCGCCTCCGCCGACTTCGCCCATGTCTGAGACGCGGACCGAGAAGGATTCGCTTGGGTCTCTCGAAGTGCCCGCCGCCGCCTACTACGGCGTTCAGACCGCGCGCGCGGTCGCCAACTTCCCCATCAGCGGCGAGCGCCTCCACCCCGAGATGGTGCGGGCCGTGGCCCACATCAAGATCGCCGCCGCCAAGGCGAACGCCGAGCTGGGCGCGTTGGAGGCGAAGAAGGCCGACGCGATCGTCCGCGCGGCCGAGGAGATCGTGGCCGGCAAGCATGACGCCCAGTTCGTCGTCGACGCCTACCAAGCGGGGGCGGGCACGTCGTTCCACATGAACGTGAACGAGGTGATCGCGAACCGCGCGGCCGAGCTATTGGGCGGAAAGCGCGGCGACTTGAAGCTCGTGAGCCCCAACGACGACGTGAACATGGCCCAGTCGACCAACGACGTCATCCCCACGGCCATGCGGCTCGCGTCGTACGCCCTCGCGGGGCCCGTGATCGACGAGGCCGCCGCCCTCGGCCGCTCCTTCGCGGCCAAGGCGCGCGAATTCGATCACGTTCTCAAGTCGGGCCGCACGCACCTCCAGGACGCCGTGCCGATCACGCTGGGCCAGGAATTCTCGGGCTATCAGGTATCCGTCGAGGGGTGGGTCGAGTCGCTCACGCGAAGCCGCGCGGGTCTTCTGGCGCTGGGCCTGGGGGGAAACGCCGCGGGCACGGGGATCAACGCGCACCCCAGGTATCGCGAGCGCGCGGTGGCGCATCTGGCCGCGATGATGAAGGCGCCGTTCACGCCGGCTCCGAACCTCTTCGAGGCCATGCAATCCATGGCGCCCTTCGTCCGGCTCTCGAACGACCTCCGCGGCTTCTCACTCGATCTGACCCGGATCGCGAACGACCTCCGCCTTCTGGCAAGCGGCCCCACGACGGGATTCAACGAAATCGGGCTCCCAGCCGTGCAGCCCGGCTCTTCGATCATGCCCGGCAAGGTGAACCCGGTCATACTGGAGATGACGAACATGGTCTGCTACCAGGTGCTGGGCTATGACGCGACGATCGCCTATGCCGCCCAGGCGGGCCAGCTCGAGCTGAACGTGATGATGCCGGTGATCGCGCACAATCTGCTCCGCGCCCTCCAGATCTTCGCCCCCACGCTCCGCGTGCTCCGCGAGAAGTGCGTGGACGGGATCACGGCCAACGAGGAGGTCCTCCGCCGCTACTTCGACCACTCGATCTCGGTGGCGACCGCGCTGAATCCCACGATCGGCTACCTGGCCGCGGCCGAGGTCGCCAAGGAAGCGGCGAGGACCGGTAAGACGGTGGTGGAGATCGTGCGCGAGCGCAAGCTCCTCACCGAGGAGCAGATCGCGAAGGTCTTCTCGCCCCAGGGCATGACCCACCCCGGCGGAGCCTGAGGCGTGACGACCCGCCGCCATGGCGCGCTTCTCGCCCCGCTCTTCCTGCTCGCCCTCGCGGCGTGCCAGCGGGGCGGGTGGAGCGGCGACAATCCCGCGGCCGCCGCTCCCGTCGACACCGCGCGCGTCCACGCGGCGGAAGTGGGCGGGTGGGGCTACCGGCGCGAGGTTTCGGCCGATCTCGACGGCGACGGGAAACTGGAGCGGCTGGTGATCGCGGCCGACGTCGCCATGGGACCGACCGGTCCCCTCTGGGGGAACGCGAACCGCTGGGCCGTTTACGTGGAGCCGGCCAACGGGGAGCGCACGCTCCTCTACGGCGCGCTGGTCCCGAACGGCTTCACGGAGGCGGCGGTGCTTTCGCCCGACAAGGACGGCCGGCGGAAGGTGCTGGTCCAGGAGCGCACCACGGACAAGGTGCGGACGATGGAAGTGGAATACGACCGAGGTAAAGCGCGTTTGGATTCCGCGTCCGACTACCAGGTCGGAGAGTGGCTCCCCGGAGCCGCCGCGATGCGGTGAGGGGGCCACCGCCCCGCGGTGGGGATAGGGCGGGGATCGAAACGAATCGAGGCGACGCCGAGGAGGCGCCGCCCCGTTCTTCTTCCTGGAATTTCCGCCTAGATGCCGAGGCCGACGCCCACCCGGAACTGGAGATAGTTCAGGTTGTTGGGATTCATCGTCACGTTGTGGTAGAGCCCGTTGAAGTTCAAGCGCGCCTTCTCCCCGACCGGCATCGTGATGCCGGCGCCGCCGTTGAACCCGAACTTGGCGTCGGTGTTCTGGAGGTTTCCGAAGAAGCTGTCGTCCAGCTTCGCGGTCACGTTGTAGAAGCCCGCGCCCACCTGCGCATAGAAGTTCGGACCCACGCCCCTGCCGAAGTTGAACCGGAGCGCCGGGTTGATCCGGAGGATGTGCGCGGAGGCTTCGTTGTTGGTGGTGATGCCGTTGTCATACTTGATATTGCCCATGCTGTCGTACGAGAGCTCGGCGCCCCACGAGACGGTCGGGGAGGCGCTGCGCCAATACGCGCCGCCGAAGGAAAGCCCTCCGCTCAACTTGTCCCCGTTGCCCGTCGCGTCGTCCGAAGACTTCGCGTAGCCGCCGTTGACCTCGAGCGTGCTGGGCTGGGAGGCGCCGGCGACCGGCGCGAACGCCATCGCCGCCACGGCTCCGAAGACCACTGCCAGATAGATCCGCTTCATGTTGCTACCCCCCTCGGTTTGATGACCGCATCGTGACCCTGCCGCCCCAAACGAATCGGGGCGACGCCGTGAGGCGCCGCCCCGTCGCAAGACTCCTGACCGGTTACAGGCTGAAGCCGATGCCCGCGCGGAACTGGAGGTAGTTCAGGCTCGTACCCGAGGTGGAAATCGAGTGGTAGAGACCCGTGAGGTTCGCACGCGACTTCGGGCCGACCGGGAAGCTCATTCCCGCGCCGACGTTGAAACCGAACTTGGACTCGCTGGCGCTCGCGTTGCCGATGACGCTGTCCTTCACGTCCGACGAAACGCGATACAGACCAGCACCGCCCTGAGCATAGAACGAGGGACCCACCGGCGCACCGAACTTGAACCGAACCGCAGGGTTCACGCGGAACGCCTTGCTCGAGATCTCGTTGTCCGTCGTGGTGCCATTGTCATACTTCGCATTGCCAAGGTTGTCGAAGCCCAGCTCCGCGCCCCAGGAAACCTGCGGCGAGGCGTTTCGCCAGTAGCCCGCACCAAACGTGAGTCCGCCACCCATCTTCTCGTTCCCACCCGTCACGTCGTTGGAGGACTTCGCGTAACCCGCGTTCAGCTCCAGCGTGCCCATGCTGGGCACCCGGGCCGCATTCGCCATCGGCGCGAGTGTCAGGCCGACCACCGCAATCGCAAGAACCAGAACCACGTGAATACGCTTCATCTGCGTCCCCCTTCTGTTGTAGACGGACTACTGTTTTCCACCCATGGCGCCCCTTTTGGCCGGCGTCCTTGCCCGGGCACCCACCTCCCGACCGTCCATGAATCGGCAAAGCCCTTCTGGAACTTGAGGTGGTCAAAAAACAGAAGTTGGCAGGGGTTAACTTGCAGCGCAGAAGTGATTTAGGCGTCGGGTATCTCGACCTCGCCGCGGGGTACTCGCCCTTCTTCTACGTCCCGGAAGAAGTACCAATAAAGCACCGAAGCACCTACGTAGAGACCGGCCGCGATCAGGAGGGGCTGTGTGTAGCCCATCCGCTCGATCATGGCCCCTCCAATATCGGCGCTCACGCTCCACGCGAGGAACCACGAGAGCGACAAAAGGCTGTTCGTCATGGCGTGGTCGCGTTCCGGCACCACCTCCATCGCGAAGTGGGAGGTCAGCGGCTGGTTCATGTTCATGAGCCCGCTCCGAAGGCAGAACGCGGCGGCCACGATCGGGAAGGAATGGGACAGCGCCAGGAGGACCATGAACGGGACGGACGCGAGCTGGGTGACGACGACCCCCGCCACCAGCCCCAGGCGCCGCGAGACGGCGGGGCCGAAGAGATTGCCGACCACCATGAAAGCCTGCATGACGCCGAACAGAATTCCGATGTTCGCCTCGCTCAGGGCGAACCGGTCGCGGAAGTAGAGGTTCAGGAACGGAATGATCAGCCCGGCCCCCAGGCCGATCATGAGCGAGGGCAGCACCAATTTCAGATTCAGGATCCAATCCAGCTCCCCCACCTCGCGGATGTATCCCCACGCGAGCGCGAATCCGCGCTCGATCTGGGCCCCGATGGACTCGCGGGGGCCGCGCTCTCGTGGAGGCTCTCCCGCGCGGAGCGCGTTGAATGGAATGACCGCGAGCAGCGTGCAGCCGGCGGCGACGTAGAGGGACCGGCGAAGCGCGAGCAGGTCGTTCACAGTGAAGAGCCGGAAGAGGTGCGGCAGCCACCCGCCCAGGGTCGAGCCCACGATGGCGGAGAGGAACGACACCGTGAACGCGGCGCTGAAGAGAAACGGCCGCGACGTGGCCGTCCCCTCCCGCATGGCCACCGGCGCGATCGACAGCCGGAACACGGTCGCCACCATTCCGGAGAGCAGGGAGACCAGGAGGAGCAATTCGGGAAGGGTGATCGTCGTCTGGAGCATGTAGACGAGGGAGAGGAGCCCCGCCGCCAGGACCAGGACGGAGCGCGCCCCGGCCCCGCGGAAGACGAACGCCACGGGGATGGCCGCCACCGCCGCGCCCAGGGAGAGCTTCGAGAGGATCTGGCCGATCCCCGAGTCGGTGAACCCGAGCCTGCGGAGATAGAGGTTCAGGAGCAGGGAGAAGATCGACTGCCCCAGCCCGACGAGGAAGAGTCCCGCGAGATAGAGGCGCGCGCGCCGCCCGGCGCCCCGGACCTGATCGATGTACTCGCGGACGACGCTCAGTGAATTCCCCGGGCCCGCTCCTTCGCGGGCAGAATCTCGAGGCAGGTCGTCCACCAGCCGGTCCGGATCGTCTCGGCGAATTCGGGCGGGAGCCCCTCCGCTTCCATCTCCCGCGCCAAGGACTCATGGTCGTAGCGCACCGGCACGAACTCCGCCTCCTCCGAGGCCGCCGCGAAGTAGGCGTACCAGACCTCGGGCCGGCCATCGTTGGCGGGCCGCCCGACCGCGCCCACGTTCACCAGGCGCGCACCGCCCGGCAGCGGCCGCTGCCAGTGGAGCCCCGTGTGGGTGCAGAGCACCT
>DATGVG010000055.1:0-6380 GCA_035300625.1 Candidatus Limnocylindrales bacterium | reverse complement strand
ATGTGCCCCGCCTGCAGCAGGGCTTCCGCCACGTGCGGGCGTCCGATGGCGCCTCCCCGCGCGATCTCCTCGACCGTCTCCAGAGGGACCCGGATCCCCAGCCCTTTCAGCCGGGCGAGGATTTTCCGCGCGCGCTCGCGGCGCGCGTCCTTGTAGCGGGCGATGGCCAGGACCAGATCGGGGTCGCCCGGATCGAAGCCGTACGCGAGCAGGTGGACGTCCGTGCCCTCTTCATGAACCGAGAGCTCGACACCCGGGATCAGGCGGATCCCCGCGGATTCGGCGCGGGCCGCCGCGGCCGGAATCCCCTCCAGCGAGTCGTGGTCGGTGAGCGCGATCACGCCCAGGCCGTTCCGCTCGGCTAGAGCCGCGACCGCTTCCGGGGCGTCCGACCCGTCCGAGGCGGTCGAGTGCATGTGGAGGTCGATGGTCGACCGGCTCACGCTTCCCCCTGCGCTCCGGCGAGCCGGGCCTTCACCTCGCGCACCTTCACGGCCACCTTGAGGAAATCCACGTTCAAGAGATACACCTCTTCGAAATGCTGCAGGGCCCGGTCGAGATTGCCGAGACGCTCGTTCGCTAGTCCCAGATTATACCGGATGCTGATCGTCTCCTCCGGGCCGTGACCAGGAAGCTGCAGCGCCTTGTCCAGCTCGCGCGCCGCCGCGGCGGGCTCGTTCTTCTCCAGGTAACAGAGCGCAATCATCTCCAGGCACTTGAGCTCCATCGGCCCGCCCTTCGACGCGATCTGGAACTCCTCGATGGCCTCGTCGTGCAGTCCCATCTCCATGTAGGCCATGCCGAGGTCGTAGTGGCTTTCGTGGTCTTCCCCGGAGATGGTGTTCGAGACGCCGGCCTTGAACTCGTCGATGATCTCCTCCAGGTCCACCAGGTTGTCCATGCTCTGCGGCTGGTCGTCGCGCACCCGGACCGAGGAGGCCGGCCTCGGCGCGTCGATCGAATCGAGGTCGATCCCCACCGGAACGTCCCCGTTCATCGCGTCCAGGCGCTGGACCCGCGCCCGCGCGCGATCATTGCCCGGGTTCAGCTCCAGCACGCGCATGTACTCGGCGCGCGCGAGCGGCCACTCCTCGTGCGCCAGGTAGACCTCGGCGAGATCGTAGCGCGCCTTCGCCTCGGCGGGATGGTCCTCGGCCTGCGCCGTGATATCGACCAGCCGCCGGAGCGCGGCTTCGTGTCCCGGGACCGCCGTCAAGAGCGAGCCCAGGAGCGTCCGCACCCGCGTCAGGTCGCCGCGGAAGAACGCGAGCTCGGCCGCCTTCCAGAACTCCTCGGCCGCCAGCTCGCGATTGCCCGAGCTCAGGTATTCGGCCGCCAGCTCCGCGTGGGAGCCGACCGCGTCCCGGCTCGCGGCCGCGGCCGAGACCGGCTCTTCTTCCTCGACCCCGACATCGGCGGCTTCCGCTTCATCGTCGGTCCCGAGCTCCTCGGCGGAGGCGAACCGGACCACCCCCGGCTCCGGCACACCGGCCTCTTCGCCCTCTCCCGGCCCCGCCAACGAATCCAGGTCGAGTTCGCCTCCCTCGGTTCTCGGGCCGCCGGTTCTTCCCTTCGCCTGCGGGCGGCCGCCGGCCCCTCCGGCCCCGCGCGTGGAGAAGCCCGCGTCTTGGAGCGTGGACCGCTCCCCGGCCCCGGATCCGCCCCCGTCGGCCGCGGGGCCCGCGACATTCGGCGCCAGGGTGGAGGCACGCTCGCGAAGCTCCGCGGCCTCGGTCGAGTGTCCGGCCTTCGCGATCCGCTCGGCCCGCCGGTACAGCTCGCGCCCGCCGCGCTCGGGCAGGTCGGCGCGCATCGCAATCTCGACGTACTTCTCGGACAGCTCGGTGTTGTCGGGAGAAAGGGCCAGCACGGTCTCGATCACGTCCAGGGCGGGCTCGTGCTCCTGCCGGCGGATCGATCCCTCCGCGAATTCGAGGAAGTGGATGATCGCGTCGGAATAGAGTCCCTCCTTGGCGTAGAGGTCTCCGAGCGTGCGGTGAATCTGGAGGTCTTCCTTCGAGATGCGGAGGATTTTCTTGCAGACGGCGATCGCGTTCTTGAACAGCTCAGCCTTCGTGTACTCGTCCACCGCCTGGCGGTAGCGGCGCACCGACTCCATCATGGAGCCGCGCTTTGCCAGGATATCGGCGACCAGGATGAAGTCGTAGGGGTCCTTGTCCCCTTGCGCGAACAGCTTCTCGAATTCCACGAGGGCCGCGTCGATCTGGCCCTTCTGGATCAGCTGTTGCGCCTTCTTCTTGATCGCGTTATTTCGATCCACGCCGCTCCCGATCCGGCCCCGCCCTAGACCGCGGCGGGCGCCGGCAGCCGCCGCTCCACGCGTTCGACACACGCCTTGTGCAGGGCGTGCGCCCGCTCCACGCATCGCCGAGCGCGCTCGAGAAGCGGAGCGCGCTCGGCCTCGGAGACCGACGGCAAGTTGATCCGAACGTTCAGCGCGGCGCCCTCGGCGCCCGCTCTCGCGAGCCACGCCGCGACACCCGCGTCACTCACCGCATTCTCGTTTCCCGCTTCCGCCACCGCCTCGATCAGCTCGAGCGCGCGCACGCAGGCCTCGGCCGTGCGAAGCGGCACCTCGGCGGCAGCCCGCGCCGCGTCCGTGATCGCGCGGGCCCGCGTGGCCGTCTCCTCGGGCGTGCGCGACGACGATCGCGCCGCCGCGCGATACGCTTCGTATGCACGCGCGTCGGCCGCCGCCAGCTCCAAGAGCTCGCGCCGGCATGCCTCGGCCCCGCGCTCCACGTCGCGCATCCGGGCCTCGGCGTCGGCGTACTTCTTCTTCCCCACCGTGAGCCGCGCCACCATGGTCGCAAGTGCCGCCGCCAGGGCGCCGGCGACGGCGGACACGGTCCCGCCCCCCGGCGTCGGCGCCGCCGACGCGACCTCGTCCAGGAACTCGGGCAGCGTCTGCTCGGACGCCCCCAGGCGCCGCGCCAGACGGTTCTCGAGGATCTGATCGCGCGAGAAGCTCTCCAGCCGGAGCGCGTGCTCCGCCACGTCCACCAGCGCGTCCTGGCAGACCAGCCCGACCACTTCGCTCCCGACGATGGGAACGCCGTACCGCTCGGCCTCCTCCCGGATCAGGGCGAACACCCGGTGCACGGGCGTTCCCCACGTGTTCACGAGATTCATCGAGACCTGGACGATGCCGCGCTCCGAAAGCGCGAACCCCAATGCCTTAACGTACCGGAGGCCGCCGCTCTGGAAGCGGATCGCCTTGGCGATCCGCTTGGCGATCTCCACGTCGGTGGTGCCCAGATTCACGTTGAAGGCGAGGAGCGGGAGGCGCGCGCCGACGGCCGTCGCGCCGGCCGTGGCATGGATCGCGGCGGGACCGAAGTCGGGCTTGCGATCCGGATCCGTGCCGATCGCGCGGGCGAGCCCTTCGAACTCGCCCCGGCGAACGTCCGCCAGATTCTGCCGTTCCGGCCGGGTCGCCGCCGCCTCGTACAGGAAAACCGGGATGCCGAGCTCGCTGCCGATCCGCTCTCCCGCGCGCCGCGCGAGCTGGATGCAGGTGTCGAGCGTGGCCGTGCCTACCGGGACGAACGGCAGAACGTCCGTGGCTCCCATCCGTGGATGCTCCCCCCGGTGATGGCGCATGTCGATCAGCTCGGCCGCCTTCGTGACGCCCCGCAAGGCCGCCTCCAATACGGCCTCCGCCTCCCCCACAAACGTGATCACCGAACGGTTGTGGTCGGCGTTCATCTCCTGGTCGAGCAAGCGGATCGACCGGTCACGCGAAATTTCGGCAGCAATGGCCTGAACTACAGGCTTATTTCGGCCTTCGCTGAAGTTGGGAACGCACTCCACCAGCTCGCTCATGGCCTCTCCTGGTCGGTCATCGATAGGTTACAACTGACATTAATTGAGTAGTATACGACGTTTGCTTAACAATGCGTCGAGACACCCGGACCCTGGTGCGCGAGCCTCCCGCGCTTCACCACCGCGCGAACGTGATTGCGCCCGTAGTGGTAAGGAATATGCCGGTAATCGGGGGCGTCGAACAGGCAGAGATCGGCCTGCTTGCCGGGTGCGATCCGGCCCAGGCGCCCCCCCTCTCCGACCGCCGATGCGGCGTTGGCCGTGGCCGCCATCCATGCTTCGGCGGGCGTCAGGCGCATCTGGGTCACGGCGAGGGTGAGCATGAGGGGCATGGACGAGCACATGGTGCTCCCCGGGTTGAAATCGGTCGCGAGCGCGATCGGAACTCCCAGGCTCACCATCGTCCGCGCGCGCGCGTAGGGCAGGCCCAGCGTCAACGCGGTTCCCGGGAGGAGCACTCCGACGACCCCGGCGGCCGCCATGGCGCGAAGTCCGGCGTCGTTCGCGTGGAGCAGGTGATCGGCGGACGCAGCGCCCACCTCGGCCGCGAGCGCCGCGGCGCCCACGTCGGCCAGCTCGTCGGCGTGAAGCTTGGGCTTCAGTCCGTGCGCGATTCCGGCCGTCAGGATTCGCCGCGCCTCTTCCACCGTGAAGACGCCGCGGTCGCAGAAGACGTCGCAGAAGCGCGCGAGCCCCTCGGCGGCGATCGCGGGGATCATCTCCCCGGTCAGGAGGGCGACGTAGGCCTCCCGGCGATCCCGGTAATCGTCGGGCACCTCGTGCGCGCCGAGAAAGGTGGAGATCACCTCGACCGCCTCCCCCGCGGCGGCGCGCGCGGCGGCGCGGAGCTGCTTTCGCTCCCCGTCGAGGCTAAGGCCATAGCCGCTCTTCGCCTCGACCGTCGTGGTGCCCTCGGCCAGCATCTCCCGAAGCCGCCCCCGCACCAGCGCGACCAGGTTCTCCTCGGCCGCGTCCCGCACGTGGCGGGCGCTGGCGCGGATGCCGCCCCCCTTCGCCGCGATCTCCTCGTAGCGCTCGCCCCGGGCTCGCGACTCGAACTCGGCCTCTCGCGTCCCCGCGAACGGGAGGTGCGTGTGGCAGTCGACGAAGCCGGGCGCGACCAGGCACCCCGACGCGTCGAGCACTACCGCGGCCTCGCGCTCGGGGTAGCGGGCGGCGACCTCGGCGGTGGCGCCGACCGCGGCGATCCGACCGTCCAGGCAGGCGATCGCCGCGTCGCGCAGGAGCCGGGGACGGTCGAGGTCGGGACCCACCAGGGGCGTGTCCCCGGGCGGCGCGGTCAGAAGCTCCGCCGCGGACAGAATGAGGAGGTCGCTCTTCACGCGGGGGATTTCCCGCCGAGGCCCGTCACGGCTCGGTCGGGATCACGAGGCGGTTCTTCTTCGCCGTCTCCAGGGCCTCGGGGTAGCCCGCGTCGGCATGCCGGAAGACCCCGGTCGCCGGATCGTTCGAAAGGACACGGCGGAGCCGTGCCAGCCCCGACGGGGTGCCGTCCGCGACCATCACCACGCCCGCGTGGATCGAGTTTCCGATGCCGACGCCGCCGCCGTGGTGAACCGACACCCACGACGCCCCCGACACCGCGTTGACAAGCGCGTTCAGGATGGGCCAGTCGGCGATCGCGTCGCTGCCGTCCTTCATCGCCTCGGTCTCGCGGTACGGCGACGCCACCGAGCCGCAGTCGAGGTGGTCGCGTCCGATCACGATGGGAGCCTCGACCTCGCCTTGCTCCACCAGCCGGTGCAGCGCCGCCCCGAATCGCTCCCGCTCGCCCATTCCCAGCCAGCAGATCCGGGCGGGCAGCCCCTGGAACTGGACCCGCTCGGAGGCGAGACGGATCCAGCGGTGGAGCGACTCGTCCTCGGGAAACGTCTCGAGCACCGCCTTGTCGGTCGCCGCGATATCGCGCGGATTCCCGGAGAGCGCGACCCAGCGGAAGGGCCCCTTCCCGCGGCAGAAGAGCGGCCGGATGAACTCGGGCACGAAGCCGGGTATCTGGAACGCGTCGGCGACGCCCGCCTTCACCGCCTGCGCGCGGATGTTGTTGCCATAGTCGAACGTGACCGCACCGGCATCTTGAAGCTGGCGCATCGCGCGCACGTGGAGTCCCATCGAGGCGACGGACCGGACCACGTATTCCTTCGGTTTCTCGGTGCGCAGGCGGATCGCGTCCTCGAGGGAGATGCCGGCCGGCACGTACCCGTTCAGCTCGTCGTGCGCCGAGGTCTGGTCCGTGACCAGGTCCGGCTTGACCCCGCGCTTCGCCAGCGCGGGCAGCACCTCGGCGGCGTTTCCCACGAGACCGATCGAGAGCGCCGTCTTCGCGCGCACCGCGTCCTCGACCCAGCGGAGCGCGTCTTCCACCGACGAGGTCGCGCGGTCCAGGTAGCGCGTCGCCAGCCGCCGCTCGACCCGGGACGGGTCCACGTCGATCGCGAGGCATATCCCCTCGTTCATGGTGACCGCGAGCGGCTGGGCGCCGCCCATGCCGCCGAGCCCGGCGGTCAGCACCC
>DATGVG010000054.1:0-12300 GCA_035300625.1 Candidatus Limnocylindrales bacterium | reverse complement strand
GCACGTGCGCCTGGCCGCGCGGGTCATGGATGGCCCAGCCGATCGACAGGATGAGCAGCGCCACCGACGGGACCGCCGAGAAAAGCACGTAGAACGCGATCGAGGCCGCGATCCGGGGGCCCTCGTGCTCGCGGTAACGGGTGAACGTCCTCCCGAGGCTGCGCAGAAGGGGCTTCAACGTGGAGCCTGCACCAGTCGTTTGCCTCCGCGGTCTCCTAGGCTATGCTGCGCCCACACGCAACGCTTCCGGAACGGAGGGCGCCCATGAGCGGTGAAGACGACGAACATAGCGCAAAACCGCACGGCTCCGGCGAACCCGAGGCGCACCCCAAGGGGCCGATGCGGCCCCCCCGGCCCGCGATCGGACTCCCGCTTCTTCCGACCGGGTGCTTCCAGCTTCCCGAGGGGAACCCATGCGAAGGGTGCGATCACTGCTGCCGTTACGTTACCATTCCCATCGATCGGCCCCGTTCGCGCCGGGATTTCGACAACATTCGATGGTACCTCCTCCACCGGGACGTCTCCGTTCTCTGCGATTGGGAAGGCACATGGATGGTCCAGTTCGACACGCCCTGCGAGTGGCTGAAGGATGGCCGCTGCAGTCACTACGTCCTCCGTCCCGAGGTCTGCCGCGAGTACGACCCGGCCGATTGCGAGCGCTACTGTCCCACTCCCGCCGAGAAGATCCTGCTTCGGGACGAGAAGGACCTGGAGCGCTTTCTGGAGGAGCGCGAGAAGAGGCGGCTGGACAAGCGCGCGGCCGGGCGCCAAGCGCGCCGCGAGGCGGCACGCTCACCGCGCTAGCGACCCTGGCGCTAGCGGTGGCGCTGGCGTTTGCGGCGGGAGCGCCTCCCGCGTGGGCAGCATCCCAGCCGCGTCCCTGGTCCCCTCCGCGCGCGGGCAGCTCCCCGCCGCGCCCCAAATCCCCGCCCCGAGTGGGGCACACGGGGCGATCGCCCTTGCCGGCTGCGGGGGTCGCGTGGCGGCCCTGGGGGAGCGCCGCGTTCGATGAGGCGCGCCGGACGGGGCACCTCGTTCTCCTCTACCTCACTTCGTCGTGGTCCCACTCGGGCCATCAGATGGATGTCGAGGCCTGGGGCGACAGCGCGGTCGTGGCGGCCGTCCTCGAGAGTTACGTGCCGATCCGGGTGGACGCGGACCGGCGGCCGGACGTGGCGGACCGTTACCTCGCGGCCGGCTGGCCCACCACCGCCGTCCTGACGGCGGACGGGCAAGTGGTCGTTTCCCAGTCGGTGATCGCGCCCAAAGCGCTTCTTCAGATGCTCACCAACGCGCGGGACTTGTACCGGAAGGGCCGCGCCGAGATCGAGCGGCGCTCGGCCGAGTCGGTGCGGCGCGTCGCCCACACCTGGGACAGCGAGGCCCCCGGCGCGCCCCAGATGTCGCTGTCGGACTATGTGGACCAGAACCTCGCCGCCCTCCGGGAAGCGGAGGATCGGACGAACGGCGGGCTTCAGGGGAAGCCGAAGGTCCCCCAATTCGAGGCCGTGCATTTTCTCTTGGCGGCGGCCGGCACCCGCAAGGATCTCACGCTTCGGGGACTTGGCCTGCGGGTCCTGGATGCGGCCATGGCGCTGGAGGATTCGGTGTGGGGCGGCTTCTACCGCATCGCGGGAGAGGAGAATTGGAAGCGTCCCCACACCGAGAAGCTCCTGGACGTGAACGCGCGCGCGCTTCACGCCCTGGTGAGCGCCGTCGACGCCGGGGGCGGCACCCGCTACCGGGAAGCGGCCCGGCGAACCGAGTCGTACGCGACGGCGTGGCTCTGGGACGCTCACTCCGGCGGGTGGTTCGGGAGCCAGGACGCGGACGTGGCCATTCGCGACGGGGAAGGGCGCCTGCTCGCGGGCGAGGTGTATTACGGCCTCTCGGACAAGCTCCGCCGCGGCCAGGGAACTCCGGCGGTCGACTCCTCCCTGTACGCCGAGCAGAACGCGCGCATGGCCTCGGCGGTGCTGCGCGGCGCGGCCTCGGGAATCTGGAAGGGCGCCCCCGTGGCACGGGCGGTCCGCGCGCTGGATCGGCTGTGGACGGCGCAGCGCGCGCCGGACGGTTTCATCTATCACGATTGGCGAAACGGGCGGACGGCGGTTCCCGGGCGGCTGGCCGATCAGGGCGCCGCGGGGAACGCCTACCTCGACGCCTACGCCGCGACGAAGGAGCCGCGACATCTGGCGAGGGCCGAATCGCTCGCGGTCTGGATCCGGACGCGCCTGGAGGATCGCGTCGGCGGAGGGTTCCGCTACGCGCCACGCGATCCGGCGGCCATCGGACGGCTGGCGGCCGGGGAGAAGCCCCCGGATGGAAATCTCGAGGCGGCGTGGCTCTTCCAGCGACTCTGGGAGATCAGGGGGCGCGCGGAGGATCGCCGCTCCGCCCGGCGCGCGCTGGACTACCTGCGCTCGGGCGACGTGGTGACGCTCAACCCCGCCATGGCCGAGCTGGGGCTGCGCGTCGAGAGCGGAGGAAAGGCCGCGCCGTAGCCGGCTAGCCGAGCCGGTCGCTGAGCCACTGGACCTCGAACGCGTCATCGGGGTCGAGGACGATCTTGGCGGCGTCCAAGGTCGTCCGCACGCTCTGAAGCAACGCCGCAGCGCGTTCGCGTTCCCCGTGCGCAAATGCGAGGCCGGCTTGATTCAGGTGGGTCATCGCCGCCTCGTACGGATCGTTCGCATCCCGAACGCCCGCGCACTCGGAAAAGCAGCGCTCCGCTTCGCCGACGCGGCCCCGATGCAATTCCACGTGGCCGATATTATGGAGTTCCATCGCCACCCCGCGGCTGTTGCCCAGCTTTCGGCTCAGATCCAGGCTCTCGGAGTAGAGTCGGACGGCATCGTCGTAGTCTCCTGCCAGACGAGTCCCCGCCGCGAGCATATGGAGAGGTGCGGCATCGGCCGCGGGGCCAAACTCACGGGCCAACTCCCGCGCTAGCGCCGCGAGCACGCGGACGCGTGAGTAGTCTCCGTCACGTAAAGCGACGCGGCTGAGCCCGACCAGCGCGAGCGACTCCGCCCTCTTGTCGCCCACTGCTCGGGCCACCTCGAGCGCTTCTTCGTTCCTCCGGCGCGACTCGGCCTGCGCCCGGGCACGGAACGCCAGGAGCCCATCTCCGTAGAGCGCGAGCGCCCGCGCGCTGGAGGGTGCTCGGGGACCGGCATCCAGCGCGGCCGCGAGCAGCTCTCTCCCTCCGGCCGGGTCGCCTGTCACAAGCCACAGCCGCCAGACGTTGGCTGCCATCTCGGCAGCCGACTCCGCGTCTCCTTCCCGTACGAGGAGTCGCGCCGCTTCCGCAAGGTTCTCCCGTTCCGGTTCCAGGCGTTTCGTCCATGCCTCCGCCTCCGGCCCCGACAGATTCGCCTGGCGCGCGAGCGCCAGGAGGCGATCCGCCTCGACACGGGTCATGGCCGTTCTCCTATGGACGCGGCTCGATCTCGCGCACCAGGTCCAGCGGGTCCGCGATCTTGAGCGGCGCTTCGGAATAAAACGCCTGCGCGTAGGTCCCGCCGACGAGCCACGCGTTGCTCCGCGCGATATTGTCCACGCGCTCCACCACGCCCATGATCTCCCGCTTCGGAGCCGGCCTCTCGGGATTGGAGAACTGAGTTCGGTGGCTGGTCAGCGCGCGCATCCACTCCTCGAAGTAGGGCGAGACGTCGACCACGAACGTGGGGCGGATTCCCGGCGGGAGGAAGTAGTAGTAGAGAGCCTTCGCCTGGTACGGCTCGCCGGGGAACGGCGCCTTGCGCAGGTGGGCCAGGTTGAAGCCCTGGGCGACGAGGATCCCCGTCTTCCAGTGGTCGTTGTGGCCCAGCCCGCGGCCGGGCGGGATGGCGTAGTAGGGCGCGAGCACGATATCGGGACGGTGTTTCCGGATCACCGCCGCGACGGCGCAGCGGTTCTCGAACGTGTCCTCGATCCGCTGGTCCCCCAGGTCCAGGTTCTCCCGCACGTCCAGTTTCAAGATCTTGCACGCCTCGTCGCACTCGGCGCCCCGCTCCTCGGGCGTGCCCCAGCCCATCTCCCCGCGGGTCATGTCGATGATCCCCGTGGTGTGCCCCAGGGCCTTCATCTTGAGGAGAAGGCCGCCCGCGCCGATCTCTGCATCGTCGGGGTGCGGACCGAATACCAGGATGTCGATCTTCTTCATTCGTCGTCGCTCTCTGGGGAGTCGGGAGGTGCCGGCTTGAAGAGGCTGTCCAGCTTGGAACGGGCGCTCTTCTCGCGGTCGGGGACGCCCGCGCCGCGGCCGCCGGCGGGGTTCAGAGAGAAGTAGTCGCAGAAATTCCGGCGCTCGCGGTCAGTGACCCACTCGGCCTGAGGCTCGCGGCACTGGTTGTGGGCATGCCGGTCGTAGTGCCGGCACTGCACGCAGGCGTGCAGATCGCGCCCGCACTTCGGGCACTCGGCGTCGCGCACTACGCGCATCTTGGGATCGAGCGCGGCCCCGCAGAAGTGGCACGCGCTCATAGGGTCGGTTCCATGATTGTTGAACCGATGATACCTTGACAAGGCGCGGGGCGGAACGGATGATCGGTGCTTACGTTCGGCCCCGCAGGGGCGCCGAGAATGCCGAGAATCGGGGGATGCAAATGCGGAACAGGGCCTGGAAAGGCTTGGGGGTTGCCGGAGCATTCGCGATCGTCCTCGCCGTCGGATGCGCCCAGCCGAAGCTGCAGGGGGCCCGGACGATCGCGTGGAACACTTCCTACGACGCGGCGATGGCCGACGCGGGGAAGAGCGGCCGGCCGATCCTTCTCGACTTCTACACCGACTGGTGACAATGGTGTAAGGCTCTGGAAGAGTCTACCTACACCGATCCCAAGTTCATCGACTACTCGAAGCGCTTCACGATGGTGAAGCTGAACGCCGAGAAGGACACGGTCACGGCGGCACGCTACCACGTGAAGAGCTACCCCACGATCATGGTGCTCCGGAAAGACGGCGCCGAGATCGACCGGGTGGTCGGATATTACCGGGCCCCGGAGTTCATCCAGGAAGTGGACGACCGCCTGGCCGGACGGAACACCCTCGCCGCCTTGGCGGCGGCCGAGCCGGACAGCGGAAGCTATCCCGGGTATCGGGCACGGCTCGCCGAGCGCTATTTCCTGCACGGCCTCTATGACGAGGCGCGCAAGAACTACACGGCATTCGTCGCGCTCGATCCCAAGAACGTGTCCGGTCAGACCGACGACGCCCTGCTGACGCTCGCCATCATGAGCCGAAAGGAAAAGGACTATCCCGCCGCTCGCCGCTATGCCCAGCAGATCATCGACCGCTACCCCGGGTCCGACACCTACAAGTCGGCGATCCTCGAGCTGGCGGGGAGCTGGAGGCGCGCGGGACAGCTCTCCAAGGCGCGGACCATCTACGTGGACTACGCGAAGCGATTTCCCGGGGACGAAGACGCGCCATGGGCGAAGGAGCAGGCCGACTCGATGACCGTCCGGCTCCGTCGCGGCGAAGGCGTCTGATCCCACCGGCCGTCTGAATCCAATCGGATGAAGCTCGGAATCCTGGGTCCGCCCCAGAGCGGCAAGACCACCCTGTTCGCCGCGTTGACGCGCGGGCAGGCCCAGGCTGGCTCCTCCCGGGGCGAGACGGTTCACCTGGGGTCGGTCAAGGTTCCCGACGCCCGGCTGGATCACCTCCGCGATCTCTACCTGCCGAAGAAATTCACGCCCGCGAAGGTGGAATACGTGGACGCGCCTCCCCTGGAAACCGGGAAGGTCGAGCGCGGTGCCCTGGCGGCGCTGGCGGCGCTCCGCGACGTGGACGCCTTCGTGCTCGTCATCCGCGCCTTCGACGACCCGTCGGTGCCCCACTTCCAGGGCGGCGTGGACCCCGCCCGCGACGCCGGGTGGCTCCTGAGCGAGATCATCCTGGAGGACCTGGCGGTGGTGGAGCGCCGGCTGGAGCGAATCGAGAAGGCGGTCAAGGTGGGAAAGAAGCCCGAGGACCCGAACGAGTTCGAGGCGCTGAAGCGAGTGCGCGAGGCGCTTGAGGGGGAGCAGCCCGCCCGGACGGCGGGATTGAGCCCGGCCGGCGAGCGCTCGCTCAGGGGATTTCAGCTCCTGAGCATGCGCCCGTGGATCGTGGTCGTGAATGCGGACGACGCGCGGATGAAGGGAGGCGAAGCGTCGCTGACGGCCCCGGTCGCGGCCCGCTTCGGGACCCAGTCGCCCCCGGTCATCGCATTGTCCGCAAAGACCGAGGCGGAGCTGGTTCAGCTCGCCGACGAAGACGCGCGGGAGTTCATGGCGGTGCTCGGCATCGCGGAGCCGGGGCTGACGCGGATGATCCGCGTCTCGTACGCGACCCTGGGGCTCATCTCCTTCTTCACCGTGGGGCCGGACGAGGTGCGCGCCTGGACGGTCCGGGACGGGTCCCTGGCGCCCGAGGCAGCCGGTGCCATTCACAGCGACCTCGAGCGGGGGTTCATTCGCGCCGAGGTGATCGCGTACGACGACCTCGCCAAGGCGGGCGGGATGCCCAAGGGGCGGGAGATGGGCCTCTTGCGGACCGAGGGGCGAGATTATAGAGTCCGCGACGGCGACGTCGTGAACATCCGGTTCAGCGTTTGACGCGGAACCTTCCGGGGGGCCAATCCGTAAGGAAAGCATGGGCTTCCGGCAGCCGGATCGTTCCAGGAGGGTGATCATGACTCACCATGCACGAAGAGCGGCCGCGGCGGCGCTTTGCGCCCTGGCCGCGGCAGCCGCTCCGCCCGCGAGCGCCGCTCACCTCCGCACGATCACGGAGCGGATCTTTCCGTTCGAGCCGGGGGGCGCCATCGATATCCAGAGCCAGAACGGACGCATCGTCGTCGACACCTGGGAGCGCCAGGAGGTGCGGGTCCAGATCACACGCGAGGTGCGCGGGCCCGACGACGAGCACGAGCGCGCCCTGATGCGGCAGCTCACGGCGGACGTCCAGGTCGAGCCGCACGGGATCCGGATCCGCAGCATCTACCCCAAGCACCAGAAGGTGGTCGGCATCTGGGATCTGCTCGGGCAGGGCGTGCGGTCGGCCAACATCCACTATTACCTTCAGGTGCCACGGGAAACGTCCCTGCACTTGACCACCGCGAACGGAGTGGTCCGCGTGCGCGGCACGCAGGGCACGATGGTGGCGAACACGACGAACGGGGACATCGACGTGAGCGCGGTCCGGGGATTGGTCGAGGCGCACACCACCAACGGCGAGGTGCGCATCGCGAAGGTGGAAGGGCCGGTGAACGCCGGGACCACCAACGGGAGCATCGCGGCCGAGCTGACCGCGCTACCCCAGCGCGGGGAGATGAACGTGGAAACCACGAACGGAAATATCGCGCTCACCCTTCCGACGGATCTTCACGCGACAGTAGAGGCGAATACTACAAACGGGCGCGTAAACATCAATTACAAGGTTACGATGCGGGGCATGATCACCTCGAAGCGGGTCCACGGGGAGATCGGTGGCGGAGGACCGCGCATCCATTTGGAGACGACAAACGGTAATATTGACGTCGGACCCCCTCGGGCCCGAGCGAGCCACTGACCAGGAGGAGCTTTCGTGAGCACCGGAATCCCGCAAGCCGACATCTCGCAGCGCGGCCCGCTCAGCCGCGCCGATTTCCTGGCGCTTCTCTTCTGGTTCGCGGACACCCGGGCGGTTCCCGAGGTGATCGGGATCCGCGGGCTCTCCCGCCTCACGCGAATCGCGGTCATCCTGGGAGAGGAGACGGGACTGGCCCGCGAGATCCAACCGTTCTTCACGTTTCACGTGACCCCGGGCGGCGGAATCGCGAGCGCCGACGTCTGGACGGAGCTTTTGGCGCTGCGTGCCTACCAGGTTCTCGAGCCGCTCCCCGCCGACGAGCCGGCCCCGCCGGAGGAAGCGGCCGAGCGGCGGTACCTGCTCGAGCACCACATCCCGCGCCAGGAGCACCACGACTATCCGCTCCCGACCTACTTCGAGCGCGACGTGCTGACCAACAAGGGGACGTTCTTCGCCGCCAAGCGCGAGGACCAGCTGATCGAGCGCCGGATCCAGGTGCTGAAGCGCGTGCCCGAGCTGGAGCGCCTGTCGCTCGACGAGCTGACGGCGCGCGGGCTCCCGCTGGCCGCGGTTCCGGCGACCCGGTAGCGCCCGGCGGAGGGCACGCGCACACGACATGCTGAGACTTCTCCTCCGAATCCTCCTCTCGATGCTCGTCTTCGCCATCGGAAACCGCTCCGGCGGCGGGTCGCGCGGCTCCGTTCCCGGGACTGACGGGCGCGTCGGCCGGATGCCGGCGCGCGGACCGAAGCAGGGAGCCGGCCGGGTGCCCGTCGATCGGAGCGACGTGGTGGACGTACCCTTCACCGAGATCCCGCCACCGGCCGACCAGCCGAGTCGAGGCGGGGCCGCCGGCGGAGTCTGAGCCAACCGGAGGCCGGATGAGTGAAACCCTCGGCCTCTTCCCGGAGCCGGAGAGTCGTCGTCCCGCGCGCGCCCCCCTCGCCGATCGAATGCGGCCGCGCACCTTCGAGGAGTTCGAGGGAGGCGCGCCGCTCGTGGGTCCCGGGACGCTCCTCGGGACAGCCATCCAGACCGGCAACGTCCCGTCGGTGATCCTCTGGGGACCGCCGGGGAGCGGCAAAACCACCCTCGCCCGACTGCTCGCGGTTTCGAGCCGCGCGCGGTTCGAGCAGTTCAGCGCGGTCACCTCGGGGGTGAAGGAGGTCCGCGAGGTGATCGAGCGCGCGCGAACCGCGCGCCGCGCCAACGGCACCCCCACGATCCTCTTCGTCGACGAGATCCACCGCTTCAACAAGGCCCAGCAGGATGCCTTTCTGCCTCACGTCGAGGACGGAACGATCGTCCTGATCGGGGCGACCACCGAGAATCCCTCGTTCGAGGTCAACAACGCGCTGCTCTCGCGGATGAAGGTGGTGGTCCTGGGGATGCTTCCCCAGGACGCGATCGAACGGATATTGAGACGCGCGCTGGGCGATGCCGAGCGGGGGCTCAAGGGCACCGGGGTCACCGCCGACGACGCGGCGGTCCGCCTGGTGGCGGGAATCTCCGGGGGCGACGCGCGCGTCGCGCTCCAGACGCTCGAGAACGCGGCCGCGCTCGCGGGGCGGCGGAAGCCCCCTGCGTTGACGCCGGAGGACGTGCGCGAGGCGGCGCAGCGGCGCGTCCTCCCGTACGACCGCGCGGGTGAAGAGCACTTCAACATCATCTCGGCGCTCCACAAGGCGCTGCGAGGGAGCGACCCCGACGCGGGGCTCTACTGGCTGGCTCGGATGCTCGAGGCGGGGGAGGATCCGCTCTATGTCGCGCGGCGCCTGGTCCGGTTCGCGTCGGAGGACGTCGGGCTGGCCGATCCCGAGGCGCTTCGCCTGGCGGTTGCCGTGAAGGACGCGGTCCACTTCCTGGGGATGCCCGAAGGGAACACCGCGCTCGCGCAGCTCGTCGTGGCCCTGGCGCTCGCGCCCAAGAGCAACTCGATCTACGTCGCGTACGAGGCGGCCGCCAAGGACGCGACGGAGAAGCCGCCCTATCCCGTGCCGCTCCACATCCGGAACGCGCCCACCGGGCTGATGAAGAACCTCGGCTACGGCAAGGGGTACCAGTACGCCCACGAGCACGAAGACGCGATCGACACGCAGAAGTACTTCCCGGAAGAGATGGGTGAGCCCCGCTACTGGACCGGCGTCCCTCGGGGCGCCGAGAAGGAGTTGGCCGAGCGGCTCGAGCGGCTGCGCCAGGAGAAGGAGCGCCGCCGGGGGAAGTAGCGAGCGCCGCCGATTGCCGCGGCGGCCCGTAGCTGGTAGCTTCCGCCGCGTGACCCTCCCGCTCCGCGTCCACTGGCGCAACGTCTCCCTGCTGCTCACCGTCGAGGCGTTCTGGGGCGTCTCGCTCGCGCTGATCTCCATGGTCGCGATCCTCCCCGTGTTCCTCAGGCACCTGGGCGCGAGCAACGCGACGATCGGGTGGATGCCGGTCATCTGGCTCCTCGTGACCGCCTTTCCGGGGGTCTTCGCCTCCTACTTCACGTCGAAGCTCGCCCGCCGAAAGCGCATGGTGCTGCTCTTACACGTGGGCGCCGCGGTGCCGTGGCTCTTTCTCGCCGCGTGGTTCGGTCTGGCGCACCGGCCGCCGCCCCACGCCGACGTCGCGATTTTTCTGGCGGTGTGGGGGGCCGCGTGGGTCTGGATGGGATTCACGATCCCTGTGTGGATCAACTTCATCGGAAAGGTGACCCGCACGGAGCTGCGCGCGCGATCGTTCGGAATCATCTTCTTCTTCCAGACGATGATGGGCGCGATCGGCGGATGGGTCGGGAGCCGAATCCTCGGCTCCGGGCTCCCGTTCCCGGCGGATTACGCATTGGGGTTTGTGATCGCGGCCGTCTTCATGGCCGTCGGCAGCTTCTTCTTCATCCCGGTGCGCGAAGAGGCGGGGGCAGTCGAAGAGCCAGGGAAGCCGCTCCAGACGGTGCTTCAGAACGCGCGGGAGATCTGGGCCGACCGGGGCGGCATCCGCGTCTATCTCTGGATTCTCTTCTTCACGACGGGCTGCTTTCTCCTGATCACCTTCTACCCTGTTTTCGCCGAGACCCGCTTCCATCTGACCGCCAGGGACTCCGCCATCTACACCGCCGTCTGCATGGCCGGGCAGATGCTGGGGAGCCTCTTAACGGGAGTGATCGGGGACCGCTTCGGGTACGCCAAGGTCTCCGTCATCGCGACGGCCGCGCTCACGGTGGGCCTGGCGCTCTCGATCTGGGGACCGGGAACGGCCGCCTACTACGCCACGGCGTTCGCCCTGGGGATTTTCCTTGTCGCCGACCGGCTCGCCCTCTACAACCTGTCAATGGCCTTCAGCCCGCACGAGGACAACACGGCCTATCTCGGCATCGTGCCGGCCCTGGTCGCACCGATCTCGGCGCTGATCGCGGGATCCTCGGGCGCGCTCATCGACCGGTTCGGGTTCGTGCCGATCGCGATCGTCGGGCTGATCGGCGCCGTGGCCGCGCTGGGCCTGGCGCTGTTCCGCCTTCCGGAGCCGCGCTACTCGTTCCACACCGTCGGAAAGGGGACTCCGTCGTGACCCAGCCTAGCTTCAGGCGGCTCCCGCTCGCCCTGGCCCTGGCGGCCGCCGGGGCGGCGCTCGCCGCTCCGCCGCTCGCGCCAGCCGCCGCGGCGCTCCCGCGCTACGCGTCGCGCGAGGGAGCGACCTGCGTCACGTGCCACGTCGATCCGAACGGGGGAGGAATCCGGAACGAGTTCGGGTTCGCGTATCTCCGGAACCGGCACTCGGTCGAGCCGGAGACTCGGTGGGCCAACTTGACGGTCGATCCCAAGCTGAATGAATGGATCACGCTCGGGCTGGACATGCGGGTGATGTACTACGCGTCGCATCTCGCGGGCGGGCCGACCCTCGGCAACTCGACCTTCTTTCCGATGGAGGGTCAGGTGAACGTCGCGGTGATGCCGCACGAGCATCTGACCCTGGTCGCGAGCCATGGGCTGGTCGTGGATGAACCCGGCTTTCCCGCGGGCTATGTCGCCCGCGAGCTCTACGGCAAGTTCGACGGTCTCCCCGGCGACACGTACGCGCGCGTGGGCCGCTTCCGGATTCCGTTCGGCCTGCGGCAGGACGACCACACCTCGTTCGTCCGGTCCACTCCGTTTCTCCCGTACGATTCCCAGAAGTCCGATGCCGGGCTCGAGCTGGGATGGGTTGGCTCGCGCGACTTCGCCCAACTCTCCGTCACCGACGGCTCGGCACCGTTCTCCGAGCGCGCCCAGACGATCGCGGCGAAGCTGGGTCGAGCGACGACGTGGTATCAAGCCGGGCTCTCGGGGTTCCACCGGTATTCCGACGCGCTGGGCCAGCGGTGGGACCGCTGGGCCCTGTATGCGTCGGGGACTCGGGGGCCGATGACGCTGCTCGCGGAGGCGGCGTTCGGAACCGACAAGAACCCGGCGGGAGGGAAGACGAATTCGGAAGCCATGTTCGCGGAGATGGACTACCGGCTACAGCGGGGGCTGAATCTCAAGGGGAAGCTCGACCTGCTGGACGATCGCGGGGGGCCGATCGACCCCACGCGCCGGTACGTAGGGGAAGTGGACGTGAATCCGGTGCCTTTTGCCGAGGTCCAGCTTTCCTATCGCTACTACGACGCCCCCTCCGGCAACTCGCAGGAGTACATCGCCCTCTTCTATTTCCCGTTCTAGCGGCGGTCGGACCGCGGCGCGCCCCGCGCCTACTTGTACGCCGCGATCCCGGTGACCGCCTCGCCCAGCA
>DATGVG010000053.1:0-26087 GCA_035300625.1 Candidatus Limnocylindrales bacterium | reverse complement strand
TGCATCAGGACGCCGTTGTACGGGATCGCGTCGTACACCTCCATCTTGTAGGCCCACCAGTCCGAGAAGGTGGATCCACCGTCGCCGCGCCGGGCCAGCTCGTCCGCCACCTTGTAGCCTTCCAGCACGTGCTGGTAGGTGACGTTCCGGATGCCGAAGTCGTCGCAGACGCGCATCAGCATGAGGATCTCGTCCTGACGGTAGGAGTGGCAATGGATCCGCCGCTTCCCGTCCAGTACCTCGACCATCGCCTCCAGCTCCAGGTCCCGCCGCGGGCGGATCCCCTTCTTCGTTCGGTTCCACTCGCGCCAGTCCGCCTGGTAGTTCCGGGCGGCCGCGAATTCGTCGCGCAGGATCTGCTCCACTCCCATGCGCGTCTGCGGGTAGCGTGTCGTGTACTTGTCCCCCCAGTTGCTCTGCTTGACGTTCTCCCCCAGGGCGAACTTGATCGTCGGCGGCGCGCCGGCGAATTTCATCTCCTCGGGATTCGCGCCCCACCGCATCTTGATGAGCTGGTTCTGGCCGCCGATCGTGTTCGCAGACCCGTGCAGCACGTGCGCGGCCGTGACGCCGCCCGCCAGCTGCCGGTAAATGTCCACGTCGTTGGGGTCGATGAAGTCCCCGATCCGCACCTCGGCGGTGACGGTCTGGCCGGACTCGTTGATGCCGCCGTCGGAGGCCGTGTGCGAGTGGCAGTCGATGATGCCGGGCGTCAGGTGGCGGCCGGCGCACTCCACCACTCGCGCGCCGCGGGGCGCCCGGACGTCGCGCCCCACCGCGGCGACGCGGCCCCTCTCCACCAGGACCGAGCCGTGCTCGATGACGCCCGCGGGCCCCGACGTCCACACGGTCGCGTCGCGGAAGAGGACCGCGGCCGGCTGCTCGGGAGGCGTCGTCCGGCCGAACTCGCCGAGCGGGTACGTCACCGGAAACGACGCGGCGACCAGGGAATCGGGAGCGGTGGTGTCCGGAGGGGCGAGATAGGCCGCGGCGCGCCTCGCGCTCCAGGTGAACGGGGAACCGCCGGGCCACGCGCCGGCTCCAACCATCTCGGAATCGGCGACCGTGCCGCTCATCCGGGTCGTGCCGTCCACGCCAAGGGAGTCCGATCGGAAGGTGAACGAGAGCCGCGCTTCCAGCATTTCCGCGGCCTTCAGCTTCGCGCCGCGGCCGAGGGTGATCGAGCCGGTCAAGGCGCCCGGCTCCCCGGCGATCGTTAAGAGGCCGGAGCGCGCCACACCGGCGTCCCGGCCCGTCTGGGCGCCTGGTTCGATGCGGAGGCTCCACGATCCGCGCGGATCCGCAGGCGCCGGAGGAACCACGTCGAAGCGGCGGCCGCCGACCCAGACCTCGCGGACCTTGGTCTTCCTGGCGAAGATGTCGCCGTCGGCGACGACGATGTCGGCGTCGCGTCCGGGATCCAGCGTGCCGAGCCT
Organism: Candidatus Limnocylindrales bacterium; assembly: GCA_035300625.1. Lineage (GTDB taxonomy): Bacteria > Eisenbacteria > RBG-16-71-46 > SZUA-252 > SZUA-252 > DASQJL01. The sequence continues at coordinate 24,651 of DATGVG010000053.1, read as the reverse complement.
CTGGGCCAGCCCGAACATCGCCGCGGGTGCGACCGTGAGGGCCCGGAGCGCGGCGTCCTTGTCCAGGCCGCGGCGCACCGCTTTCCGGACGGCGTCGAGGAAGGTGACGCTGTCGGGCAGGCCATCCGCCGTGAACGCGATCGGCACGCCGGCCCGCGCCAGACGCGCCGGGTTCTCGGGCGCGAGGTCCCAGTGCATCAGCTCTTCCAGCGAGACGTTGACCGCTTCGTCGGGGTTTCCGACGGGCGGCGGGCCCGGGAACGCGAGCGGCACGATCACCGCGCGGCCGGCGGCGCGGATCGCGTCGAGGCGCCGGTACTCGCGGCCGCTTCCGCGCAGGATCGCGGCGCGGCCGAACTCGCGGGCCAGGCGGTCGGCGCGGAGTGCGTACAGCTCGTCGGGCGCGTCGATCATCAGGGTCCGCCCCATCATGGCGGGATCGGAAAGGGCCGCGAGCGCGTCGTTGGTCTCGGGCCGCGGCAGGTCGGGGTGCCTGGCCCACTCCGCCTGCGCCGCGCCGTACCAATCGGCATCCAGCAGCGCCTGCCGGACCAGCGTGTAGGCGCCCATCGGCGAGTCCGGGTATCCGGGGCTGGCCGGATCCGCGGTCACCGGCTTCAGCGACACGTGGAGGGCCGCCCCCGGCAGGATCATCATCTCCGTGGGATCGCCGTCCCCCAACGCGAGGACCGCGCTGGTCCCCTTGATGATCCCCGAAGGCGGGGCGGCCACGATTGTCGTGAACCCCTGGCTCCGCAGCTTCCGGAACATGGCGGTATCGGGGGAAAACTCCCGGCCCACGCTGAACTGCGGCGTGACCCACCGATTCCAGTAGGCGGATCCCTGGCGCGCCGCCTCTTCCTGCGACTTCGCGCGGACTCCCGCCTCCGCGTAGGCATCCATGAAGCCGGGATAGAGCGTGAGCCCCTTCATGTCCCGCACGGCCGCGTCGGCGGGCGTCTTCGCGTTGGGCCCCGCGTCGGTGATCACCCCGTCCCGGATCACGAGGGTTCCCTGGGGGACGACCCGGCCCGGGCCGAGCACGATGCGAGCGTTCGTGAACGCCGTTACGAAGGGGGTGTGCTCGCGGATGCCCGGCGGGGGCACGGTGGTCTCGACCGCGGCGCGAGCGGCGGATGGGGCGAACGCAGCCCACCCGACGAGAAGCGGCAAGAGCAGAGGCCTGACCCGGGGCCGGTCCATGGAGGGATCGCGCAGTCTAGCGCCGGGTGAGGAAGGTGACAAGGGCGCAAGCGGGAGCCTCGCGGGGCGTCGCCCTGGGAAGCGGGGGCCGACTACGCGGTGGCGCCGCTCCCGAGCCGTTTCAGGGTTCGATAGTGGGAGGCGACGGCTGCCCGGAGGGTCTTGTGGCTGTGATAGGGAATGCCGTGCTCTTCCGCGACCTCGCGGACGATCCGGCTCAGGGCGGGATAGTGGATGCTGCAGATCTTCGGAAACAGGTGATGCTCGACCTGGTGGTTCAGTCCTCCGACGTACCAGGACAGGAGCCGGTTCGATGTCGCGAAGTTGGAGGTCGTCTCCATCTGATGCACCATCCACGCGCTCCCCATGGTCCCGTCGTCCTCGGGAACCGGATGCTCGGTCTCCTCGACCACGTGCGCGAGCTGGAAGACCACTCCCAGCACGGCCCCGGCGGTGAGGTGCATGACCAGGAAGCCGATGAGGAATTGCCACCATGCGACGTTCAGGACCAGGAGCGGGATCACGATCGAGTAGGTGTAATAGAAGATTTTCGCGGCGAACAGGGTGGCGATCTCGGACTTGGGGTGACGCCTGCCCTTGAAGGGGCCCAGGTCGCGCTTCAGGAAATATTTGTAGTCCTTGATGAAGACCCAGAAGAGCGTCGTCGTGCTGTAGGCGGCGAGGGCGTAAAGGTGCTGGTAGCGATGGATGGGGCGATGCTGCGACTCGGGAGAGAGGCGGAGCAGGGGCGACACTTCCAGGTCCTCGTCCAGCCCGTGGACGTTCGGGTAGGTGTGGTGGATCACGTTGTGCGTGATCTTCCACATGTACCCGTTGGCGCCGGTCAGCTCGAAGCTCAAGCCGAGGAGTTTGTTGACCCAATCGCGCGACGAGTACGCGCCGTGAAGCGCGTCGTGCGCGATTCCGAAACCGATGCCCGCCACGCCGACGCCCATCACGACGCACAGGCCGAGCATTTGCCAGGGAGTGGGGATACCGCTGAGGATCAGCGCGTAGGCCCCGAACGTCAGGCCCAGCATGAGGACCGTCTTGGCGACCATGGACGCGTTGGCCCAGGGAGAAACTCCCTCGGTCTGGAAGTAGCTTGCGACGCGCTCCTTGACCTCGGCAACGAAGAGAGTGCCCGCGCTGGGGGCGAAGGTGACCTTGGCGGCGGCTTTCAACCGACCCGCCGCGGCGTGTGAATTCGACTGAAGATTTGGTAGGGTGCGATATTCATGCAGAAGTGTGGTACCTCGGTAAGGAACAGTGAGGTGAGAACCCTGCCCGCCGCCCCCCGGCTCACCAGCTTTTTTAGCCTAGCACACCGTCAAGGCTGTGTCAGCTTACACAGCGCGGGCGCTCACTTTTCTCCTGAATCGCAGCCTTCTCCCTGAATGGCAGCGAAACGGCGCTGCCCCGTGAAAACTCAGTATGTCTCCGGAACAAAATTTTGACCGGTGAGCGGAGGCCGAACGTACGTCGGGTCCACCTGACGCGGCGGCAGTTTCAGTTTCTTGGGGGTGTAGTCCTTGTACGAGAACTGGGAAAGCAGGTGGGCCATGCAATTGAGGCGCGCCCGCTTCTTGTTGTCGGCAGGCACGATCCACCAGGGCGCCGCCTTCAGATCGCTGGACGCCTGCATGGCGTCCTTCGCGCGGGAGTAATCGACCCAGCGTGCGCGTGACTCCAGGTCCATGGGACTCAGCTTCCAACGCTTCGTCGGGTCATTGATCCGCTTCTGGAAGCGGACCTCCTGCTCCTCGTCGCTTACCGAGAACCAGTACTTGAGGAGGACGATACCGGAGCGGACGAGCATGCCCTCGAATTCGGGACAAGATCGCATGAACTCGAGGTATTCCTTCTCGGTGCAAAAGCCCATTACCCGCTCGACGCCGGCGCGGTTGTACCAGCTCCGGTCGAACAGCACGATCTCCCCCGCCGCGGGAAGCTCCGCCGCGTACCGCTGGAAATACCACTGCGTCTTCTGACGCTCCGTCGGGGTGCCCAGCGCGACGACTCTTGCCGTCCTAGGATTGAGGCGCTGGGTAATCCGCTTGATGACGCCCCCTTTTCCGGCGGCGTCCCGCCCTTCGAAGAGGATGGCGACCTTCAGGCCCTTGACCCGGACGTACTCCTGGAGCTTCACCAGCTCGACCTGGAGGCGAGCCAGCTCTTTCTCGTAGATCTTGCCCTTGATCTTCTTGTCGGGGACGATGAGATCCTGGATGCCGTCTCCCGCGTCGGACGCTTTCGCGCGCGAACTTTTCTTCCGTTTGTTCTTTGCCATGGATACCCCCTAATCCGATTGGGCGAAGCAAGGTCCATGCCCTGTTTGGCGCCATCCGTATGCGTACATACCCGTAGTTTTCGCGGCCAGGCCCCCGCTTCCTCGACCACATGGGTTAGAATCGCGCCCCAAGCGTGCACTGTCATCAACTCTCGCCAAAGGAGCGCGCGATGATCGTGAAAGGATGGGGTCCGGCGGCTCTCGCCCTCGCGGCGATGGTCGTGATCGGATCCGGCGTCGGCTGCGGAGGCGGCGGAAACGGCGGGGCCCCGCGCGGGAGCGGGGGCGGCAGCAGCGCACCGGCTCCGACGGCCAGGGCGAGCGCCGCGGTGGTGACCTACTACTTCCTCCCCGGCTGAATGGTCTGTGCGAGGTTGAAGCCCGCCGTGAGCGGGCTCGAGCAGGACTTTCCGGGCAAGGTGACCGCGCGCAACGTCGACGCATCCACACCCGAGGCAAGCGATCAGATCCAGAAACTGGGATTCATATCGCACGGGCTGGTGATCCGGTCACCGGAAGGCACGGTGCTCTGGAAAGAGGGCGACCACACCGTGCGCGTGGAGGACGCGAGAGAGGCCCTGCGCCGGATTCTCGGAACCTAGGAGCCGCGGGGGCCGTAACCTTCGACAATTCCAACCCTGACGCCGTGGCGGTTGTCCTAACGGAGTCAACCCGCATCTGGCCGGCGGCCGGGTAAGGTCCTGTCGAGGTCTTTCATGATCCCTCTCGCCCTGCTCGTTCTTCTCCTGGTCGCGCCCCAGGCGCTCGCGCAGCCGGCCGACACCACCCACGCCTACCGCCACGAGGACGCTCCCGCGATCCAGGCCGCGCCCCTCCGGGGAAGCATCCGGATCGACGGGAAGCTGGATGACGCCGCCTGGGCCGACGCAATCCCCGTCGACAAGTTCACGCAGCGCGACCCCGAGGAGGGAAAGGCGGTGTCGGAGCGGACGGATGTCCGCGTGCTGATCGGGGAGGACGCCCTCTACATCGGAGCGCGGCTCTACGACCGGGAGCCGTCGAAGATCCGGCGGCGCCTGGTGCGTCGCGACGAGGATCTGGCGTCCGACTTCTTCGCCGTGCTCATCGACTCCTACCATGATCATCTGACCGCCTTCCGCTTCCGCGTGAACCCCGCCGGCTCGTACGACGACGCCGCGATCGATCCCCGCGGCAACGCGGATTTCTCCTGGGATCCCGTGTGGCAGGTGCACACGAGCATGGATTCCCTGGGCTGGACTGCCGAGATGGAGATTCCGCTTTCCCAGCTCCGGTACAACCGGTCCGACAACGCCGTCTGGGGGATCCAGCTCAGGCGCTGGATCGATCGCAAACAGGAGCTCTCGGAATTCGCGTTCACGCCCAAGCGGGAGCAGAGCGACGTCAGCCGCTATGGCCACCTGACGGGCCTGGGCCCGCTCCACGCACCCCAGCACATCGAGCTATTGCCCTACGCCCTCGCCAAGGGCCGGTATCGCTTCGTGCCGGAGGGAAACCCCTTTCGGGACGGGGCCGACCAGTCCGCTTCGTTCGGCGGCGATCTCAAGTACCGGATCACCGGCAACCTGACGCTGGACGCCACCGTGAATCCTGATTTCGGCCAGGTGGAAGTGGACCCGGCGGTCGTCAACCTGACGGCGGTCGAAACGTTCTTCCCCGAAAAGCGCCCCTTTTTCGTCGAGCGGGCGGAGCTTTTCAATTTCGGCCAGACGCGCAGCTCCAACTACTTCGGTACTCCGATCGCCTTTCATGCGCGCCGGATCGGCCGCGTTCCTCAGCGGAGTCTCTCGGACCCGCCCTATGGATTCGTGGAGATCCCCGCCCAGGCGACCATCGCGGGCGCGGCCAAGGTGACCGGAAAGACCCGGAGCGGATGGTCCATCGGAGCCCTCGACGCGGTGACCACGGAAGAGCGGGCTCGCTACCTGGACTCGCTGGGCATGGAGCGCAGGCTGCCGGTGGAGCCGCTGACGAATTACGCCGTCGCGAGGGTGCGGCGCGAATTCGCCGGAGGGAACACGACCATCGGCGCGATCGCGACGGGAGTCGCCCGCGACCTCTCCGACGACGCACTGAAATCCATGCTCCGGTCCCGAGCCTATCTCGCCGGCGCCGATTTCAACCACTACTGGGCGGGCCGGCGCTGGTCCGTGGACGGGTACCTGACCGGGAGCCGGATCCAGGGAAGCCAGAGTGCGATCGCGCTGGCCCAGCGCTCGAGCGTCCGTTACTTCCAGCGCCCCGACGCGGAACATCTCCGATACGACCCGACGCGGACCCGTCTGGAAGGGGCCGCGAGCCTTCTCTCGATCAACAAGATCGGCGGCAAGCACTGGCAGGGATCGGCGACCTACCAGGACATGACTCCCGGTTTCGAGAGCAACGACCTAGGGTACATCAGCGGTGTGGACTCCAGAGGTTTCTCGACCCTGGCGTTGTACAAGGAGGACAAGCCCGCGAAGCTTCTTCGGAGCTGGAATGTGTTCGTGTTCAGCAATGACTCGTTCAATCACGCCGGGGATCGCACGTACCAGGGTTATGAAGCCCAGGGATCCGGAACCTTCGCGAACTATTGGTACGGCGACCTTCGCGGATCGTGGTATCCGAAGGCGCTCGACGACCGGCTCACCCGCGGCGGGCCCTTGGCGGCGATTCCACCCGGCGGGCGGGTGGCGGCGACGGTCAACACCGATTCGCGGAAGAGTTCCCTCTTCAACTTCCACGTGGATTACGCGTGGAACGACGCCGGCGGCCATTCCGCCAAGTACGGTCCCTCGTTGACGCTGCATCCGGCGCCGTCGATGAACGTTCGATTCGAGCCCAGCATCCAGAAGTTCCGCGACATGGCGCAGTACGTCGCCACCGTTCCCGACCCCAACGCCGTCGCGACGCTTGGAAGCCGCTATGTTTTCGGAACGCTCGATCAGAGGGTGGTGAGCCTGGACACGCGCCTCGACTGGACGTTCTCGCCGAAGCTCAGCTTGCAGCTCTACGTCCAGCCGCTCGTCGTCTCCGCCCTGTACCGGGATCTCAAAGAGTTACACGCGCGGAGGACTTACGATTTCGACGTGTACGGAGTTCACAAGGGCACGATTCAGCGGGACTCGACCGGGCTATACCGGATCGATCCTGACGGGGCCGGCACCTCTCCCTCGTTCACGGTGCAGGATCCCAATTTCAACTTCCGCTCGCTGCTGGGCAACGCGGTGCTCCGCTGGGAGTATCGGCCGGGCTCGGCCATCTTCCTGGTATGGCAGCAGAACCGGGGCGATACCCAGCCCTTCGGGGACTTCGATTTCTCACGCGACTTCCGAGCGCTCTTTCAGAACGGGCCCGAGAACATCGTGGCGGTGAAAGCGACCTACTGGCTGGGGTTGTGAGCGCAAACAGGGCGGCCCCGCAGATCTCGCCGCCGGGTCGCCCTGTGCGCTCACAGCGTTGCAATCGATTATTGCGCCATCCCCACGACAACGGGCCGATGCTTCTGCACCGCTTCATCAGCGGCTCCGGTACGCGCGTGCCACACCGGCACGGTGATCTGTCATCTCCTGATTGCTCCTGTCTTGTATCAACTCCTGAGGAAAACGCCTGTTGCGTTGACGCCCGCCTGACTGTTTGTTAACAGTCGCCGTTACGACCCTCCTCCGAGCCTCCCCAGCTTAGCGGTCGCGCGTCCCTCCGACCTTTCGGCTGTACCCGCGTTCCCCAGCGCGGGCCATCTCGTTTTCCGAAAGGAGCGCCCCAGGATGAAACCTCTCCCCAGCTCCCGCCTTCTTCTGATGCTGACATTCCTGACACTCGCGACCTCCCCGACACGCGCCGGCGCCCAGTACCTCTACCTCGACTTGAACGGCGACAGCTTGAACACCTCGTCGGACGTGCTCAGCTCGCTGGTGCCGGTCAACGTCGGAGTCTATTTGCGGACTGACCGAAACCGAGACGGCAGCACGGCCGCCTGTGACTCCGGATCGGGGCAGCTCTCGATCGGGTCCGTCGAGTTCATTCTCCGCGCTACAGGCGGATCGGTGACGTGGGGCACGCTGGTTCCGGGGCCTTACCTGAGCGAGGTGGTTCGCACGGCGCAAAGCGCCACCGACTTTTACGCGGGCTTCTTCGATTCAACCGGCGTTGTCCTGCCTCCCGGCCGATATCGCATCGGAACCCTCCCCGTCACGGCTACAGCCGGCACCCCGCTGCTCTACTTCGCGACGTCGACCCCGCTCTCCGGGTCGTATCTCACGTCGTTCGGGTCCCGGTGCCGGGGCCTGGACGGCGACAACACCATGAAGCTCGGCCGGGACTGGTTCGACGCGGACGGCACCTTCGGCGCGCTCTTGGCGACCGTGAGCGGCAAGGTGTTCAAGGATTCCAACAGCATCTCCTCAGGCAACTGCGCCCTGGACCCCGGTGAAGTGGGGATGCCCGGGTGGCCGGTGACGCTGAATCCCGGCGGACAGACGATCCTCACCTCGTTCGGCGGCGACTACCAGTTCGTGAACGTGCTGCCCGGCGTCTACAGCATTCAGGTTTCCCCGCCGTCCGGCTGGGTCCAGACCTGCCCCAGTGGCGGCGCCGCACAGTCGGTGATCGTCGCTCCCAGTCAGACGTACCCCGGCCTCAACTTTGGCGTGAGGCCGGCCGATTTGCCGCCCGCCTTGACGCCGATCCCTCCGCACACGGGGGCCGAGGGCCTCGTGACCAACGTGCCTCTCACGGCCACCGATCTTGACAACAGCTCCGTCTCGTTCAGCCTGGTCAGCGGCCCCAGTTTCGCATCGGTGACGACGACCGGACTCAAGACCGGCAACCTGCGCTTCGCTCCCCAGCCGGGAGACGCCGGCACGTACACGATCCAGGTGGCCGCGTCCGATGGCCTGCTCGGCTCCCAGCGCAGCGCTCAGGTCAACGTCCTCTCCGTGACCGGGGTGAGCCAGGCCGAAGCCGCGGCGCGACCGGCTTTGATCGCGCCGAATCCCATGAACCCGTCCGGCACTCTTTCCTTCACGACCCAACACGCCGGATGGATCCGTGTGGTCCTCTACGACGTGCAGGGCCGCCGCGTGCGGGGCCTCGTGGAAGATCCACGATCGCCCGCCGGCTACCACGAGATTCCAATCGACGGGCGCGACGACGCGGGCAGGGCCCTCCCTACCGGCGTCTACTTCTTCAAGCTGGACACAGCCGAGGGACCCCAGATCGGCCGTGCGGTGGTGCTGAAATGAGCGGGCGAATCGAGGCGAGCTGGAGCGCTTTGCGGGGCGCTTGGCATGGATTGGAGGATCGGATGACCTCGAAAATGGGCTGTGTCATCGCTGGCCTTCTGGCCTGCGCCGCCCTGGCTCCACCGGCGGAAGCGCAGACACCCGACCCCACGAAATCCTATTACACTCCCGAGGCGGGCGCCGTTGCGACCCCGTTCACGGGCGCGGACGCCATCCGGTTCTTCCGCGCGTGCCCGAACAATGACGGGGGATCGAGCCTTCCCCAGAACGCCCGCATCAAGGTGACCCTATTGAACGCGGCCAGCGCGCCAATCGCGGGCCTGGCCGCCGCGAACATCTATATCAAGTTCAACGGCGGAACGAACGTCCAGGGATTTTTCGGGGACGGCGCCGACTCGGTAATCGCGAACGGCCTCTACAACACTTCGCCTGCCTGTCCGCTGGTTCAGTTCCTCTATGCCGACGGGCCGACCGATATTTTCGGGGTGACCTACATCACCTTCGCGGGCGCGCTGCCTACCGCGCCCGGGGTCACCAACCGCGATCCCAATCGCAAATGGGGCCATTTCGACAGCGAGCTGCCGGTCTTCGCGAACGGAGTCCAGCTGCAGGGAAGGCTGATCGAGGCCGGTGTGAACGGCGACTACGTTCTGCGCATCAAGAATTTCGATCTCAAGGGCGGCCTGGCTAACGGGAACAACCAAGGCGAGGTCGTTTCTTCGGTGGACTACAATTCCGTCAAGGGGAGCATTGGGCAGCCGCCGGACGAGTGGAGCTACTGGCAGGACCTCGATGGCGGAGGCACCGTCAATGCGACCGACCTCAACATGCTCACCTATCACCTGCAGCACGATTGCGGGGGTCCGCTGAGCCCCTAGGTTTCGGGGTCCAGCGGAGCCGGCGCGCGCCCTAGGGAACCCGGGCGCCGACCACGGGCACCATCCACACGGCGTAGCCGTGCGGGTCCTTGATGTTCGCGATCATCTGGTCGAAGTACGCCTTCGATTCCTCGCGCGTGAACCGCGAGTACTCGGCCGTGGGATCCACGTAGCCGTCCCGCCATGCCTCGATGATCGCGGCGAAGGTCTCGCGCGGCACGCGAATCGTATCCACGATGATGTAATCCATCGTGATGTCGCGCAGACCCAGGTCGAGGAGAATCCCGAAAACGTTCCGCCCGATGAACAGATCCGTCCCCGTCGCTTCGCCGAACCGCGCCGGAGCCTCGTGCCAGAAATCGCTGGGATCGAGCTTCCCCCGCTGAAAGTGGAGCATCCCGTAATCCTCGGGAATCAGGTGAAGCCGGCCGCCCCGGCGGGTGACGCGTGTGAGCTCCGCGAGCACGCGCTCGGGATGCGGGATCGAGTGGATGACGTGCCGATTCACGGTGAGGTCGAACGCGTGGTCGGCGGCCTCGAGCTCGAAGACGCTCTGATTCTCGAACGTGAGCCGGGGTGAGAGGCGCCCGTAGCGGGAGCGGGCCACGCCCAGGCTCTGATCCAGGACGTCCACTCCCAGGACGGACGCGCGCGGAAACATCTCGGCGAGCCGCGACGAGCCCTCCCCCGTACCGCAGCCCGCATCGAGAATGCGGATGTCGTCCGGCAGGGCGTAGCGCCGGATCAGCTCCGACTCCTGGGGCCAGATGGCGCGCGCCTGGGCATCCAGGGTCCGCACCATCGACTCATCCGCCATCTGCTTCGCGTGCGGGTTCAGATCCGTCATCGCGGCTCGTCCAGTTCCAGGGTGTAAAACCTCACGGATTCCTCCTGACAGACATACCCCAGCGATTCGTAAAGCGCCCCGGCGGCGCGATTCTCCGCCGTCGTTTCCAGAGTCAATCGTTTCGCGCCGGTTTGAATCGCGTGCTGGCGGGCCGCCTCCATGAGCGCGCGGCCGACACCGTGGCGGCGGGCGGCTGAAACCACGTACAGGTCGTTCAGCACCCACAGCCGGCGCGCTTCGACAGAAGTGAACGACGGGTACAGCTGCACAAATCCCAGCGCCTGTGTCGGCAGCTCCCCGATGGCCTCGGCGATGAGAATGACGCTTTCGCCCGCCGCCAGGCGATCGCGAATGAACGCGCGGGCGCGCTTTGAGTCCGCCGGCTTGCCGTAGAACTGGCGGTAGTCGTCGAAGAGAGGAGCGACGAGATCGGCGTCCCGGTCGCCGGGGGCCGCTTTTCGTATCGTGAACTTCATCGCTCCCCGATTCTAGAACGAGACAAGACCGCGTGTCAGCGGCTAGGATCGCCCGCATGAACATCCGTTCGCCCGATCCTTTGCTCCGGCAAGGTTGACCCCCCTCTTCACCGCGTTCGCGCTCGCCGCCTTCGCGGCAAACTCGATCCTCTGCCGGCTGGCCCTGGGACGCGGCGCGATCGACGCCGCCAGCTTCACCGCGGTCCGCCTGGCCTCGGGGGCCGCCGCGCTGCTCGTCATCGTCAAGATCCTCCCCAGGCCGAAGTCCTCCGGTTCCCAGGGGCGTTCGTGGACCTCGGCGCTCCTTCTCTTCCTCTACGCGATGCCGTTTTCCCTGGCCTACGTGTCTCTGGGGGTGGCAACGGGCGCCCTCATCCTCTTTCTCTCCGTCCAGGCGACCATGCTCGTCGGGGCCATCCGCGCGGGAGAGCGGATCGGCGTGGCGGAAGGGGTCGGGCTCTTCGTGGCGATCGCGGGGCTGGTCGTCCTGGTCTCACCCGGGCTTTCGGCTCCCGAGCCGGTTGGAGCGCTGCTGATGGCGCTGGCGGGAATGGCGTGGGGGATCTACTCCCTCCGCGGCCGGAGTTCCTCCGACCCCATCGGCGACACGGCCGCGAACTTCATCCGGTCGGTGCCGTTCGCTGGCGTCGCCGTCCTGGCGGCGGCCATGGGCTCCCATCACGTTTCCGGCCGCGGCGCGCTGCTCGCGGCGTGCTCCGGAATCGTCGCGTCGGGACTTGGGTACGCGGCCTGGTTCGCCGCTCTCCGGAAGCTCAAGGCCCTCCAGGCAGCCGCTCTCCAGCTCACGGTTCCGGTCATCGCGGCCGCGGGAGGGATACTGCTCCTCTCCGAGCGGGCCTCCGTTCGCCTGCTCGTCTCGACGGCGCTCATTCTGGGCGGCGTCGGTCTCGCCCTTAAGGGGCGCGCCTCTCGAGCGCGCGCAGCCGCCGGGTCCGCTCGCGGCGGGGCGTCGCCAGGAACTTCTTGAACGCCGCTCCCCGCCGGGGCAGCATGGGTTGATGCGGTTCGAAACGCTGTCCGTCCATGCCGCCGGGGAGCCCGATTCCGTGACCGGCGCCATCGCGCCGCCGGTCCATCTCTCCACGACCTTCGAGCACGGTCCCGCGGGCGAGCGTCGCGCCGGCCATCTCTACATCCGCGAATCGAATCCCACGCAGAGCCGCCTCGAGGAGGCGCTCGCCCTCGTCGAGGGGGGAGCCGCTGCCCTCGCCTTCTCGTCCGGCGTCGCCGCGGGCGCGGCGTATCTCCAGGCGGTCGAGGCCGGCTCCCACGTGCTGTTCCACCGGGACATCTATTACGCCTTCCGCACGATGGCGCTGGAATACCTGCCGCGCTGGGGTGTGGAGGCGTCCCTGGTGGACATGACGGACCTGGCGTCGATGCGCGCCGCGATCCGCCCGAACACCCGCCTCCTCTGGACGGAAACTCCGACGAACCCGCTGATTCAGATTCTGGACCTCGCCGCCATTGTCGGCGAGGCCCGCCGGGCGGGCGCCCGCATCCTGGTGGACGGCACGTTCGCGACTCCCGCGCTCCAGCGTCCGCTCGCCGTGGGCGCGGACGTGGTGCTGCACTCGACCACCAAGTACCTGGGCGGCCACGGGGACGTGCACGGCGGGGCGCTGATTTTCCGCGAGCGCGACGAGGTGGCGCAGCGCGTCGAGCACAACCGGCACATCCTGGGGCCGATCGCTTCCCCGTTCACCTCATGGATGGTGCTCCGCGGACTTCGAACCCTGGCGTGCCGCCTGGAGCGGCAATCCGCCAACGCGCTCGCGGTCGCGCGCGCCCTGGAGCCCCATCGGGGCATTCTCTCCGTGCACTACCCTGGTCTCGCGTCGCATCCGGGACATGAGATCGCGAAGCGCCAGATGAGCGCGTTCGGGGCGATGCTCTCCATTCGCGTGCGCGGCGGCAGGGAAAAGGCGCTTCGCCTGGCGGGACGCGTCCGCCTGTTCCGGAACGCGACCAGCCTCGGAAGCGTGGAGAGCCTTCTCGAGCATCGCGTCTCGGTCGAGAGCCCCGACACCACGACCCCGGACGACCTGCTCCGGCTTTCGATCGGCCTCGAGCACCCCGACGACCTGACCGAGGATCTTCTCCAGGCCCTGGAAGGGTGAAACAACAAAATCGGCCACGACCTTTCGATCGTGGCCGACCCTACAACGAGAGGCGTTTTCGCGGGTCAGGTTGTCAGGATGGTGGCGCCTCCCAGTACCGCGTCTGATCAGACGGCGGCAACGTCGGTTGGCTTCATATCCGTGAACCAGTTGGAGATCTCGGCCAGCGGCGGCACGGGCGTCGTGAGATTCTTCTCCACCTTGACCTCGCCCAGCCGTTTCGCGAGCGCTTCCGGCTTGAACTCGAAGAGGCTCTTCGGCCCGTCGATACCCGCCGCCAACAGCACGTCAACGTACTTGGGCCCAACGTTCTTGACGCGCGCCAGGCGGGCCATCGAGGCAAACGTGGTGAACTGCTCCATGCTGATTCCCGTCGTCTCCACCAGCGCCGCACGCTTGGGCTGATCGGCCCAAACACGCATCATGTCGTCGGTGTTATCGATGTCGGCGTCGCGCAGCTTTGTGACAAACTTGGGATCGATGCTCGTGAACTCATTCATCTTGTATGACATGCTCCTTGTCCTTCCCAGTCCACGGCCATTGCCCTCACGATCGACAGGCTTGAACGGCCCACTCGTCATGAGAACGATCTCTGGCGGGGTTACGCCCCGGAGGCTTGTGAACCAGTGTGAGGATGGGTGCGGCGGGAGCCGATGCGACTGCTGACGGCCCGGCACTTCAGTCGCCGGATCGTAGGCGCTCCACCGTTCGGACCCGTACAGCGGAATATCCGCGGACACGAGGATCGACTTCCCACGAGGACCTTTGGGGAAGCCTGGGACAGTTCCAGCGGCAGAAGCAAGAGGAGTGGGGCTGGGCCTGCCTTACGTCTAGCGGTACAATGGACCGCTGCCGTCAGCGCGTCAAGGTTTCTTCCGCCCTACAGTGGGATCCCCGGGCCGAGAAAACCCACGAAGATCACCGCTGCCGCGATGCCGAGGGCGATCCATCGGGCGCTGAGCCCCAACGCGGGGACTGAAACGGATAATTCGTTCGTGTCCCGCTCGACGAGCCCGGGGACGAACAACAGGCCTGCCATCGCCGCGAAGCCGCTGCTCAAGCCCGACTGTAGAATCAACTGCGGGCCTATGGGGTTCCGCGCCGCCCCCGCGACCAGGAGCAGCCCTCCCGCGACGTAGGATGGAAAAACCAGCCGGCGCACGTCGCGCCGATCCATCAATCCGGCGCGCACGACCGACGCCATCTGGCGCGCCGAGAACCTCACGACGGCCCAGTACCCCGCGATGCCGCATGCCCCCAGGATGGCGCGCCACATCCAGTGGGGCTTCTGACCGGCGATGACCACGGCCCAGTCGCCGTAGTCCAGGAGCCCCGAAAAGAGCAGGTAACCGATGCCGTTCATCCAATTGATCGTGGCCAGGAGCCATAGGAAATAGCGCGTCGCATCGAAGCCCTTCTTGCGGCCGAACAGGGCGAAGCACAGGGTCCCGAAGATGAGGTTCGCAACGGAGCCGGCGGCGGCGACTGCGCGGTTTTCCCCGGAGGTCTGCAGGGCCACGGTGGAGATCGAGAGAGCGCGGATCCCGGGGAGGATCGCGCACGCTACCCCATGCCCAAGCGCCTCGTGGATCATGTCGCAGGCGGCGTACGCCACGAGAGCGACGGCGCATGCCGTCAGCGGGCCGGCGCGGGAAGCGCTCACCCCCGTCAGCGGCGCTTCGTGACCGGCTTGGGTTTCTTGCCCGGTGGCGGGTGGCTCTCGATCCGCTGGCTCGCCGCGGTCGTATCGGACTTCACCGCGACTCCCATCTTCGCCTTCGTCTCCATGCCGGAGGGCTGCACCCGCCCGGTGGGCGCGATTGGAATCTTGTGCTGATCGATCTGCGGAGTCCCGTAGCGCTTCAGGTCGATGTTCACCTGGTCGACCAGCTTCGAGGTTCCATCCTTCAGGACCGCGTAGGTCTGGATCTGGCCCCCTTCGAACCACATGCGAATCAATGTGAAATTGTTGATCTCGGCCGTCGAGACGTTCTCGGCCTTGATCGTGCCCCCGGCCGAATGGTACAGGCTGAAGAGGCGGGCGGCCTCGGCGGGCGGCGGCAGTGGATGGAGCGGCGCGCCCGCGCCGCCCTGGACGACGATGATGAGCACGCTCCCGTCCGGGAACGTCAGCAGGGCACGCTCGTAGTCGTGCTCGTGCCCGGTGGCCAGGGTCGAGATGCCGCCCTCGTGCATGGCCTTCACGATCTGGTCCCGCCGGGAGACCATCACGGGGTCCATCTCCCACTCCATGCGGTGGTAGCCGGCGGAAAATGGCGGGCTGTGCATGAAGACGAACGAGGGCCCGCGGTGCTCCTTAAGCCTTTCAATCAGCCAGTCCACCTCTTCCTTCGAGTACTTGATCTGAATTTCCTTGGACCAATGCACTCCCGGCATGGTGATGGGATTGGAATCCAGGCCGATGAAACGCACCCAGCCGTCGGCCGAATCGAAGCAGTAGTACATTCGGTCCCCGGCAATCGGCAGCCCCGTCGCGGTGCGCCAGTTCGCCAATCCGTCCACCGTCCATGTTTGCTCATGGTTTCCGGGCACGGCGAAGTAGGGCACCCGGGAAGAGAGGGGCCGGACGATGCGGAGGAAGCGCTGCCATTGAGCGGGGTTCCTGCCGTCGTACACCAGATCCCCGGTGTTGATCGCGACCGCGACGATCTTGTGCTCCGCCTTCAGCGAATCGACCTTCGCCAGGACCGCGTTCAGCACCTGATGCTCACGGCCCCACGTGGGGAGTCCCGTCACCATGGGAGGGATGTCCCGGAGCAGTCCCAGATCGGGGAACATGCCCTTGAGGAACGCGTACGGAATCGTGATCAGAGCCTTGACGATCTTCACCGGATTCGGGGAGAGGCCTTGCCGGATGGTGATCATCTCGGGGTTCAAGCGCGTCATTCGGAATCCAGGACGATTATCGCCCAGGAGAATGACGTTGAGCGTGTCGGCCGTGTAGCCGTCGCGCAGCCGTCCCAGGAACCGGTGCGAGGAATCGCCAGTGCCCGGCTGGAAGCCGATCACCGTGTCGGGCACGGACAGCGGGCTCAACGCCGCGGTATGGAAGACAGCCCGCTCCGGATGATGGCCTCCGGTCGTATCGGCGGGCGCGAGAGTCTGAGGCACGATCTGCAGCCGGCCGACGTGCGAGCAGCCTGCGGCAAGCACGACCAGGGCCAGGGCGGCCACGGCGGCCGCGGCGGCGATTTTCCCGGGGTGGCGCTTCATCCGTGCCTCACGTGGGTGACGAGCCATCCGTTTTCGCCCCGGGTCAGCTCGACGAGGGCCGGCCTGGCGGAGGACCCGGAGACGCTGAGCCGAAGCCGCACCTTCTTCACCCCGGCCCCCAAAGCTCCGAGAGAGACGAAGGCTTGGCTCTCACGGACCCGGACGTGCCCGGGCCGTCCACCGTCGAACGATTCGTCCACGTCGTACTCCCGCTTTGCCTCCAGGCCGGTATCGACCGCGAGGTCATGGAAGCGGAGGCCGCCTCCTTCCACGGAGAAAAAGTCCAGCGGCGCGGTGCGCTTGAACCAGTATCGCGCGATCTTGTCGCGGCGCTCGATCAGGCAGTGCGTCAGGTAGTCCCGCGCCCGTGGATCGTGGTACCCGCCGGCCTGCACGGCCGCCGCGATCTGCGCGTCGGAAAAGGAGTCCACGATCTTCGCTCCCCAATAGGCGTCGCGATCGGTCATGCGGTAGAACGCGATGTTCGGCTCTTCGGGACGGAAGCCTCGCGGCGTAAAGACCGCGGGCTCGAAGTTGCCGACCGAAGGGATCCCGGGGTCCTGATGCGCCCGCCGCCACGGATCGGACGCGAATCCAAGGGTGACGAAGCGCTTGGCGATTGCGCCGTAATCCAGGAGGTACTCATATCCTTTCCATTCGTGCTTGGGTCCGTCCGCTTGTGTTCCCAGTGAAGAGCCGACGTCCAGGTAGTAATGCTCCACGTGGCCCAGGCTGTCGCCGTCGACGGCGAACATGTCCAGAAAATTGGCGTCCTTGGAATCCCAGTTGCCCAGCCACGAGCACACCACGTACAGACCGCGCAGCTCGCGCCGGTTCGGATGCCCGTACCAGTCGTTGGTATCGTGAGGACGCCGACGGCTCAAGCTCGGCGCGCCCAACGGGTGGCCTGGGAGAAAGAGGCTCGCGTAGCCCGAGTAGCTGCCATCCGGGAGCCGGGCTCCACGCACCAGCATGGAGTCCAGATCCGACTCGGTGAAACGCTCTCCCGGCTTCGCATGCAAGAGCTCGGAGTCGATTTTGAGGTCGTCGCGGTTGAAGGTGATCGGTTCGTTGTGAGGAACGTTGTAGCCGGCTGCATGAAACAACGTCCGGGCCACCATGTCGGCGCCGGAGCCGAGTTCTGGAAATCCCGCGGGGTCCACCTTCACCAGCCACTTCCGCCCTCCCGCGTCCTTGATCTGGAACCCCACGCTTCGGCCTCCCTGCTTCCGATGCTTGATGGTCCAGGGCTTCGTCGGGAAGACGACGCTGTCCGGTCCCAGAGCCAGGGCGGCGACCGGCACCGCACGCGCGTGATTGCGGTTGGTGAACCAGGTCGAGTTCGGCACTTCGTCGAAATCGTTCACATTGACGGCTTCGCGACGAGTCCGCGCCCCGAGGACACGGGGCACCAGGAGCAGCTTGTCCGGAACATCTAAGATGTGGGTGAGGGGGTCGAACACGATTTCGCGGATTTGATTTCCCCAGAACGGGGGCTCCCAGTCCGGCGGCCGCCGGATGGGACGTCCGTCGTGATCGACCCAGGTGGTATCTGCGGTCCGATCTTCGGTCCGTTCTTCCGCCGCTACGGCAGTGCTGTTGCGGCAGAGTTCAGGCGAGGAGAGAAAAAGGAGAGCGGCAAAGGAAAGAAGGCACGTGCGGAACAGCCTTCGTGATGGCGCCATGAAATCAATCCTCCCACATCGAATCGAGAGGCTGCCGAGGCCCCACCGCGCCGGCGCCCAACTTGTCCCACCAAGCCTAGCAGGGCGAAGGCGTGTCCGCCACCCCCTCCAGCCGAGCGCGAACCTCGATTGGTTGTGTTGCCGTTCGGGAACGCTGGGCTCGAGACTGCTGGTCGCGGTCGTATCGGTGTGTACTACTGGCGGCTTTGCCGCCCGAATTGGTACGTTGGCGACGGGGCCGGATAGTCCTTCGCGACAATCCTGGTGCTCCATCTCCTCAACAACTCTATATGGTCGAGCCGAGCCAAGAGGTAATGTGCCTTCTGTCGCATTGTAAATAGCGTGTGTAATACGGGAGGTCGCTGAGGCACCGCGGCAGCGACACCGCCGAACGAAGAGCGCCATCGTGCGGGACGTTTGCAATCAAACACCTTGTCCCTGATTTGTCGAAGGCAGGGTCCGACCCGGCTTCCTTCCTAAACAATCGCGCCGCACCCAATTCACGCCGCTGTCGAATCTGCCCGCTTTCTTCCGAAGGCAGGTACTTTTCCCCGATCCTCCGCGCCACCATCGAATTTCTTGTAGCCGCTTGCACCAAACGCCGAGAGACCTTGCATGAGCGGCCCGCACCTTGCTGGCCTTCGATCTCAGGCGGGTGTTGACGTTCCGCGTTGTGGGCACTTCGAAGAAATCTCCCCGGAGTCGCGCCCCACTTTCGTTTGAAGTCCCCGGCCGGACATGACGGCCCCACAGAGCGGAGAATTAGGATGAGAAAACTCAGGGTGTTCTTATTGGCGGTAGCGCTCTGTGCCGCCACCGTCTCGGTCCAGGTCGGCCGTGCCGATGCCGCGGTGGACGAAATCCATTGGACCTTCACCGGCCAGACCTCCGTCACCTTCGATTGGCGCGGAGCGGAGAACACGATCCGGTTCGGCCCCACGACGGCGTACGGCCAAACCGTGACAGCCAGCACTCCCAGTCCGCTCCCCTTCTCTTCCTCGGGGCCCTTCTGGGAGGCAAAGCTCACCGGTCTCCAGGCAAACACGCTCTACCACTACTCGGTAGGGGGCGCGGCCGACCATACGTTCCGCACCCCGATCCCGCGCGGAAGCTCCGGCTTCGACATTTATGTCGAGGGCGATATCGGGGACGCCAGCTATCCCACGATGCCGGTTGTCCAGTCGTTGATTGCCGGCGACATGCCCGCATTCGTTCTCATGGCGGGCGATCTCACGTACGGAAACTCCCACGGGCAGGCGTCCGTGGACAGGCACTACAACGACGTGATGGTCTGGTCCCAGGACGCCGCCTACATGCCGGCCTGGGGCAACCACGAATGGGACACCCCGTCCGCGGACGATCTCAGGAATTACAAGGGCCGGTTCGAGCTCCCCAACCAGCGAACCTCACCGGGCTCCCCCGCGGTGAGCTGCTGCGGTGAGGATTGGTACTGGTTCGACTACGGCAACGTCCGCTTCATCGCCTTTCCGGAGCCCTGGTCCGGCGCGTGGTCGGACTGGAGGACGAAGGCGACCGCCGTCATGGACAGCGCGCAAAGCGATCCCGCGATCAAGTTCATCGTGACCTTCGGCCACCGGCCCGCTCTCTCCTCGGGGCACCATCCGGGGGACGCCACGCTGAAGAGCTATATGGACGGGCTCGGGGCGACGCACAGCAAGTACGTGCTGAATCTGAACGGGCACAGCCATAACTACGAGCGCAGCTATCCGCAGAGCGGAGTCGTCCACATCACCGCCGGAACGGGTGGAAGCTCCTTGGAGGAAGACGGGAGCTGCTTGTGGCTCCAGTGCGCGCAGCCCTCCTGGTCCGCGTTCCGGGCGATGCACCTGGGACAGCTGAAGCTTCATTTCACGTCGACGGGAATTGAAGGCACCTTCCTCTGTGGTCCTTCCGGCGCCGGCACGAACGATGTGAGCTGCGCCAAGGGGACCGTGGTGGATGCCTTCGTGATCGGGACCAGCAGCGGCGCCGCTCCGATCGTCAACGCGCCGGCCGGCATCAGCGGGCAAGAGGGCCGCATGCTGACGGTCTCCGCCACGGCGGCGGATCCGGACGGCGATCCGATCGCGTCCTTGACGGCGGACCTCGCGGCATTGCCCGCGGGGAACAACGCCGTCTTCACGACCGGATCGGGGAACACCTCGGGCACGCTCACCTGGACCCCCGCCAGCGGGACTGCCCGCCCATCACCCTACGACGTGGCCATCATCGCCAGAAACACCCAGGCCGACTCGGCCACGACCGCGATCACGGTCACGAGCGCCGACCGCGCGCCGGTGGTTACCGCTCCGGCCACGGCGAGCGTAACGGAGAACTCGTCCCTGACGGTCACGATCGCGGTGGCGGATCCGGACGGCAACGCGATCACGGCGCTGACGGCGTCGGGAACGGCCGTCACGGCCGGAGCCACGTTCGCGAAGAACGCGGCGAACACGTCGGCCACGCTTTCATGGACCCCCACCTTCACCCAGGCGGGCAGCTACGGCGCGACGTTCACGGCGACCAACTCCCTCACGGGCTCGGCGACGACCGCGATCACGGTGACCAACACGGATCGCGCTCCGGTGGTCACGCCTCCCGCGACGGCGGCCGGCCCTTATGGCACCCTCATCACGTTCACCATCACGGCGGCGGACCCGGACGGCAACGCAATGACGGCGCTGTCCGGCGCCCCGCTTCCCTCGGGCGCCACGTTCACCGCGAACGCCGCCTTCAACTCGGGCACCTTCAGCTGGACGCCGGCCGCCGCTCAGACGGGCACGTTCAACGTGACCTTCACGGCGACGAACGCTCTTTCGGGCTCCGCGACGACGGCCATCACGGTCACGAGCGGGGACCGCGCTCCGGTGGTCACGGCCCCGGCGACGGCAACGGTCGCGGAAGGGTCTCCCTTGACGGTCAGCGTCACGGCCAGTGATCCGGACGGCACCGCGATCACGACCCTGGCGGCCTCGGGAACGGCCGTCACGGCCGGCGCCGCGTTCGCGAAGAACGCCGCGAACACGTCGGGCACGCTCTCGTGGACCCCAAGCTTCACCCAAGCCGGAAGCTACGGCGCGACGTTCACGGCGGCCAACGCCCTCTCCGGCTCGGCGGCAACGACCATCACGGTGACGAACATCGATCGCGCCCCGGTGGTCACCGCTCCCGCGATCGCGAGCGGCCCTTACAGCACGCTCATCACGTTCACCGTCACGGCGGCTGATCCGGACGGCAGCGCGTTGACGGCCCTGTCCGGCGCTCCGCTTCCCTCGGGCGCCACGTTCACGGCGAACGCGGCCCTCACCTCGGGTACCTTCAGCTGGACCCCGACCGCCGCCCAGACCGGCACGTTCAACGTGACGTTCGCGGCGGCGAACGCCCTTTCAGGCTCGGCGACAACGGCCGTCACGGTCACGAGCGGGGACCGCGCTCCGGTGGTCACGGCACCGGCGACGGCGAGCGGGCCGGAGAACTCGCTCCTGACGATCAATGTCGCCGCCGCGGATCCGGACGGTGATGCGATCACGACGCTGGCGGCCTCGGGAACGGCGGTCACGGCCGGCGCCGCGTTCGCGAAGAACGCCGCGAACACATCGGGGACGCTGTCGTGGACCCCGACCTACTTCCAAAAGGGCACCTACAGCGCGACGTTTACGGCGACCAACGGCCTCAGCGGCGCGGCGACGACCGCGATCACGATCACCAACGTGAACCGCCCCCCGGTGGTCACGGCTCCCGCGACCGTGAGCGGCGCTCCGAACGTCCACATCTCGTTCAACGTCACGGCAATGGATCCGGACGGCAACACCTTGGTGGGTCTGTCGGCCGCTCCCCTTCCGTCAGGCGCCACGTTCACGACCGCCTCTCCCTACAAGTCGGGGACATTCAACTGGACACCCTCCACAGCGCAGACCGGAACGTATAACGTGACCTTCACGTCGACGGACGACCAGACGGGCTCCGCGACAACGGCCATCACGGTCACGGGCGGAGACCGCGCTCCAGTGGTCACGGCCCCGGCAACGGTGAGCGGCCCGACCGGCAGCCTGATCACCTTTACGTTGTCCGCGGCCGATCCGGACGGCGACGCCATCTCGACGCTGACGGCGGCGGGAACGGCCGTCACAGCCGGAGGAACGATCGCGTCGAACGCGACCAACACGGCGGGCACGTTCTCGTGGACACCCAGCGCCTCGCAAGCGGGCAGCTTTGCGGCGACGTTCACCGCCGCGAACGCGCTTTCGGGGTCGGCAACGACGGCGATCACGGTGACGAGCGCGCCCGGGCCCAACCTGGTTGGCAATCCTTCCTTTGAGTCCTCGACCAGCGGATGGAACGGCAATGGAGGAGGAACCGTCCAGCGGGTCGCCGGCGGCTACGACGGCGCGTATTCCCTCGAGATACAAGGTGCGGCAACCGGTACCGGGCAATTTGGGGCGAACGACAGCCCGAACTGGGTCGTCAGCACCCCGGCAGCCGGCACCGTGTACCGCTTTACCGCCTGGGTCAGCTCCGCCGCCGCCAGGGGCAGCGGGCAGCTCCGCGTGCGGGAGTACGTGGGGTCCGCCCAGCAGGGCACCACGAAATACTCGCCCGCGGTTCCGCTCTCGTCGACCTGGCAAAAGGTCACTTTCGATTACGCGGCCCTCGCCTCCGGTTCCACGTTGGATTTCCAGGTGATCGATGCCCCGGTGGTGGCCGGCGAGGCCTTCTTCACGGACAACATCTCGATTCAGATCGTGACGGGAGGGGCTGCGGCAGCGGCCCTGGCGCGGGTTCAACCGGCCGCCCGGGCGATCTCACTGGCGGCTGTCGTGGTGCCCAATCCGTTCAACCCCGAGGCCGTCATCGCGTTCACCACCTCACCCCAGGGCGCCTGCCATCTGCGAATCTACGACTCGGCGGGGCGCTTGGTGCGGAGCCTTCTGGAGGAGATGAACCTGCCTGCGGGACGGCACGAGGTGCGCTTCAACGGACGCGATGCGGCGGGGCGGAAGGTTGCTTCCGGAGTCTACTTCTACAACCTGGAGGCTCCGAACGGATCCACGCGAGGGCGAATGGTCCTGATGAAATAACGGCCGCGCGAGAGGGAGGCCGCCGGCACGTCTGGCCCGTCACATCCGGGACAGCTTGTATCCAGCGTAGATGCCGGCGATGCCTCCGACCGCGCTGAAGGCGATCGAGGCCATCGAAAACATCCCGGCGCCCCATAGCATGGGCACGAATCCTCCGAGGGATGAGCCCACGGCCATTCCGATCATGATGAGGGTTTTCTTGGAGTTCATCGCAGATCGCTCTCCTACCGTGGAGGGGTATCGTCCTCTCGTCTCGGGACGCAGGTCACGGTGAGCTCGCATCCCGGTTTAGGGACGTACGTGCTGTCGCTGTCGTCCCCTCCGTCCCAGCGACCCTCGACGTAGCAGAAGAAATTCCGGCAGACGAATCCCTCGTCCGATCCGTCCGTTCCGTCCGCCATATAGTCGAAGTCCTCCACCCACCCCGCGGCCAGGATCGCCTTCTGGACGGCGGTCATCGGGCAGTCCGAAGTATCGGTCACGGCGAAATGGAGCGCCCAGCCGGGCGCCTTGGCCTTCGCATAGATGTAGTCGAACGTGACCGCCTGGCGGCTCACGTGGAAGGCGGTATCGGCGCCACCGATGGTCCGGGACACGATCGCCCCGATGCTGTCCCGCGCCGCCTCCAGCGAAGCGTATCCCACGGTGGGCACGGGGGCCTGCTCGGGGGGGATGTCGGCCGCCGATCCGGAGACAGGCCTCCCGGCGGCCATGACCAGGATGCGCGCGGCCGGCTGCGGCTGGGCCGCGGAGCGGCGCAAGGAATCGGCGGCCCGCGGCTCGGCCGTCGCGGCGGAGGGCTGGCGCGCGCAACCCCCGCAACCGGAAAGCGCGGCCACGGCGCACCCCAGGAAGAGCCTTTTGATCGGACGGATCACCCAGTAACTATCGGCTCACCGGCGCCCCATCTTCACTTCTCCGCTATCTCCTGGCTTCCAGCACGACGAACGTTCCCGGGACGACCGTTCCCCGCGGGTGCGGGCGATCGGCCGTCGGCGGCGGCGGCTGCCCGAACTGCGCTGTCGGCAGATACACGCACCCCCTGCTCTCGTCTAGGGCAAGCGTGCGCGCCCCCGTCTGAGTGGCCGCGTTTTCGATCACGGTGAACCGGTCCGGCCCGTCCTCGTGGATCACCGTCAGCGTTCCGTCTCCGTTCGAGCTGAAGACTAGCTGAAGCGAAGCGTCGAACGCGACGCCGTCCACTCTTTCTCCGATCGGAAGCACGCTCACGACGCGTCCGTTGTCGGCGTCGAGCACGACCAGCTTTCGGTTCGAGCACCCCGCGAAGAGCCGGCGATGCTTCCGGTCCATGGCCAGACCGCTCGGTTCCTCGCCGGGCGCGAGCGGCCAGCGGTGGAGCACCCGGAGCGTGCGGGTGTCGAAGGCGAGGACGGCGCTCGAGTCTTCCAGGTTCACGAACATCGTCCCCTTGCCGTCCGCGACCGCGAACTCGGGCTTTCCGTCGAGCGGGACATTGCCCACGATGCTGCCCGCGGCCGCGTCGATGGCGGTGGCGCTCGCGCTCCCGCCGTTGAATGCGAAGACCCGCTTGGAAGCGGGGTCGTATTCGATGGCATCCGGGTTCTTGGCGGCGAGC
>DATGVG010000052.1:0-6372 GCA_035300625.1 Candidatus Limnocylindrales bacterium | reverse complement strand
TCGCGGACGTGGTCGATGCCGCAGATCCAGGTGAGCGCCCGTTCGATCCCCATGCCAAAGCCCGCATGCGGCACCGAGCCGTACCGCCGCAGATCCAGGTACCAGTCGAAGGCTTCCGTCGGAAGGCCATGCTCCCGGATCCGCGCGGTCAGCCGCTCCAGGTCATCCTCCCGCTCGCCGCCGCCGACGATCTCGCCGTATCCCTCGGGCGCTAGGAGGTCGCAGGAGAGGGAGAGCCGCTCGTCCTGGGGGTCGCGCTTCATGTAGAACGCCTTCACCGCGGCCGGAAACCGGTGCACGAAGAACGGCCGGTCGAACCCCTCGGTCAGGACCGTCTCGTCGGTGCCGCCGAAGTCGGTCCCGGTCTCGAACGGGAGCCCCTTCCCGACGAGGACCGCGGCCGCCTGGTCGTAGGAGATCCGCGGAAAGGGCCGGGCCACGCGCTCGAGGGACACGGGATCGCGCTCCAGCACGCGCAGCTCGGCCCGCCGGTCCGCCAGAACGCGCTCCACCACCGCGACGACGAAGCGCTCGATCAGATCCATCACGTCGTCGAGCGAAGCGAAGGCTACCTCCGGCTCCACCATCCAGAACTCGATCAGGTGCCGCCGCGTCTTCGACTTCTCCGCGCGGAAGGTTGGACCGAAGCAGTAGGTCTTCCCCAGCGCCATGGCCGTCGCCTCGTTGTAGAGCTGGCCGCTCTGCGTGAGATAGGCCTTCTCGCCGAAGTAGTCGGTCTCGAAGAGCGTCGTCGTCCCCTCGCAGGCGTTCGGCGTGAAGATGGGAGCGTCCGCCAGGATGAACCCGTCCCGGTTCAGGAAATCGCGGCATGCGTCCACGACGGTGTGGCGGATCCGGAGGATGGCGTGCTGCCGCTGCGAGCGGATCCAGAGGTGGCGGTTGTCCAGGAGGAACGGCGTGCCGTGCTCCTTGGGCGTGATCGGGTAGTCGCGGCTGGGCGAAACCACCTCCAGGTCGGTCAGCGTGACCTCTACCCCGCTCGGCGCGCGCTTGTCCTCGCGCACGGTCCCGCGCACGCGGACCGCGCTCTCCTGGGTCACGGCCGCGCAGCGCGCGAAGGTTTCCTCGGGCAGCTCGGAGCGGACCGCCACGCACTGCACCGTGCCGCTCCCGTCGCGCACCTGGAGGAACTCGATCTTGCCGCTCGAACGCCGGTTGTAGAGCCAGCCTTCGAGCGTGACCGATTGTCCGGCTTTGGCAGGGAGCGCCTCGATGCGCGTCGCCTCACGACTCATGCGTCTCCTCCGATCGAAACGACGGGACAGCAGGGTGCGGAAGCGGACGAGGATAGCACGGGAGGGGGGGTTTTCCCTTGACACCCCGTTTGGCCGGAACCTAACTTGCGCCTGTGGCGTTCCCCACCGCTGACCAGGTTGTCTTGGGCACCGCGGCACCCCGCTTCCGGCGTCCCCGGCGTCGGGCGAGCGTCGGCTTGTCGTCCGCCGTCGCCCTCTTCTCAGCGCTCCTCCTGTTCCTCGCCGCGCGACCCGCGGGAGCCACGCTGGACGACGCGACCATCGCATCGGCGCTCGAGCGGAAGTACAACGCCGGCGTGGTCCGCGACCTGCCGATGGCGCAGGCGTGCTACCGCGAGGCCCTGGCCCAGAACGCGGCGGGCTCCCGGGACCAGGCGGTCCGGCTCCTCGAGTCGGCCACGGCGTTCGACGCGGATTTTCCGGACGCCCACTTCACCATCGCCCGGATGGTGCTGACCTCGGATCCGGGCCGTTCGCTTGGCGAGGCGGCGGAAGCCTTCCGCATCCTGGGACGGAGCTACCCGTGGCAACGCCATCTCCTCGCGAACGGCGCGACGGCCCTCGTCGTGGTCTGGATGCTGAGCCTGCTCCTCGCCGTGGTCGGGATCACGCTCCGCCATCTGCCGCACCTGGTGCACATTGTCGCCGAATCGCTCGGCGCCCGCGGGAACAAGGCCGGCCGTCTGGGCGCGGCCGCGATCTCGGTATCTCCGGTGCTGTGGGGCCTGGGCCCGGTGGCCACCGCCACGATCTTCGCGGGACTCCTCTCGTTCCGCTTTGGAAAACGCGAAGCGCTCCTCGTCCTCCTGTTCGTCGGCTCGGCTCTCGCGCTCGCCGGCTTCCTCGGCTCGGTGGCTCCGTGGGCCGGGGCCCCGCGGCTCGACGAGCCGAGCCTTCTCGTGGACCGAGCCCTCTCCTCCGGTTACGACGCCGACCTGGCCGCCGCGCTCCAGGCGTGGGAGGGCCGCGACGCGAACGAGGGGCTTTTCCCCTTCGCGCTGGGCACCATGCGCCGCCGGGGCGGCGCCCTCGACGGCGCGGCCGACCAGCTCACGCTGGCCGCGGTGCTCAAGCCCAACGCGTCGTGGGTGCTGACCGGGCTGGGCAACGTCTATTTCGCCCGGGAGGATTTCGGCCGCGCCCGCCAGCTCTACGAGTCCGCGTCCGCGGCCGATCCGAGCGCCGTGGAGCCCCACTTCAACCTGGCGCAGGTCTACACCAAGCAGCTCCTGTTCGCGGAGGCCAACCGCGAGCAGTCGCGCGCGTCCGCGCTCGCCTTCGACCGCGTGCGCGATTTCACGCGTATGGGCGCCCCTCAGCTGAACCGTACGGTCATGGACGCGCGCCCCCCCGACCAGGCGCTGTGGGACCTGGCCGCAAGGACGGGCCATCTCCGCGGCGCCGCCGTGGTGGACCAGAACCGCTACCTCAAATTCGCGCTGTCCTTGGCTCCGGCGGCTCCCTTCGTGCTCATCTTTCTCCCGGCGCTCTTCCTGGTGTTCGCCGGCATCGGGCAGGTCCTGGGACGCAGCCTCGCGACGCTCCACTGCTCCAACTGCCAGCGGATCGTCTGCCGCCGCTGTCTTCACCGCATGCAGCAGCGCGCGTTCTGCACCGACTGCTTCCGTACGGTGAAGGATCTCAAGTCGATCGAGTTCACGAAGCTTCTCCTGACCCGGCGCGACCGCACGGCCGCGCGGCGGCGCACCATCGGGCAGGCGCTCGTGACCCTGCTGGTGCCGGGAGCGGGCCAGATGCTTCGCGGCGCGTCCCTGAGCGGGTTCTTCGCGCTCCTCGTCATGACCGCCGCGGGGCTTCTCGTTCTCCAGAACGGGGCCCTGGTGCCGTCGGTCGACGTCCTTCCCTTCCCCGGAGGGGACTGGGCCAAGCGGGCGCCGCTCCTGTTTCTCTTTCTCGTGACCTACGCGGTGACCGTCTCGCGGTACTTCTCCACGACCAGCACGAAGATCGATAGCCTCGCCCCCGGCGAAGCGCCGCCGGCCCGCGGCGCCGGCAAGCGGCGGGCCACGGCGGGCAGGAGCTGATATGGCCCTTCAGGGAAACCTCGACGACTTCAGCCTCCCCGAGATCTTGCAGTTGATCGCCGTGCAGCAGAAGTCCGGCGTGCTCAAGCTGACGGGCGGAGACGATCTGGCGGTCATCTTCTTCGAGGGCGGGAAGGTGGTCTCGACGCGCGATCGCCGCCGGAACGCGAAGGACCCGCTGAAGCCGTTCCTGATCCGGACGGGACGGATCACCGAGCCGCAGCTGCGCCAGGTCGAGACGATCGAGACCGAGAGCCGGCGGGAGCTGACGGACATTCTCCTGAGCGGGAACTACATGACGAACGAGCAGCTCGGGAAGGCTCTCGAGGAGCAGGTCCAGGACACCCTGCACCAGCTCCTCACGTGGAAGACCGGCACCTATCACTTCTCCGGCGACGCCCGCACCGTGCCCAAGTTCGCGGTGAACGTGCGGCTGAACACCGAGGGGCTCCTGATGGAGTCGATGCGCCGGATCGACGAGCTGGCGCGCTACAAGGAGAGGCTCTCGTCCACCGCGATGGTGCTCCGGCCCAAGCCGCTGGGCGTACCGCCCAAGGACATCACCGAGGCCGAGCGGCGCGTGCTTCCATTGGTGGACGGGCTTCGCCCGCTGCGGGACATCATCGCGCAGGCGAAGCTGGTGGATTTCGAGGTCTACGAGGCGCTGCACCACCTGCTCGAAGTGGGCGTGATCGAGGTCTCCCTGAGCGCCGCGCCGCCCAAGGTGACCCCGCTGCCCACCGCGGCGGCGCCCCGGAAGGCGGCCGGGAGCGGGGCGGGCGCCGGGCTCGCGCTGGCGCTCGGAACGCTGGCGCTGGCGATCTCCTTTGCCGTGGGGCGATACGGGGCGCCGGCGTTGCTTGCGCCGGTGCAGCGCTACGCCACCCTGCCGAAATGGGCGCCGCCCGAGATCGCCACTGTGGATCCGCTGGAGCGTGTCGCCTTGGCCCGGGAGACCTACCGGATCGTGCGAGGCCGGGCGCCCGCGGACTTGACCACGCTGGTCCGGGAGGGATTCCTTCCGGGGGATACCGCGCGGGAGGCCGCCGGCGCCGAGATCCGCGCGGGAGCCGCCGCTCCTGCCGCGGGAGGCTCCACCCCTGCCGGGGAACCCCCCGCCGCACCCTGAGCCGCCTGCCGCACGGTCACTCCGTCTCTTCGGCCGCGCGATCCAGGAGCGCGTCCATCGCCCGCGAACCCGCCTCGGATTCGATCGACCTCAGGCACCCGTAGCCGATCGGGCACGTGCGCCGGAAGCACGGAGAGCACGGATATTCGGCGTACAGGCTCGTCACCCAGGGCGCCGCGGAGGCGGTCCAGACCGGACTGGTCGATCCGAATACGCCCACGGTGGGCCGGCCCAGGGCCGCCGCCAGATGCATCACCCCGGAGTCGTTCGACACGACGCCCGCCGCGGCGTCCACGATCCCGACCAGGTCCCCCAGCGACGTCGCCCCCGCGAGATTCGCCACGCGCGCGCCGGCGGCCGCGGCCAGGCGCGCGGTCTCGCCCGCGGCGGCTAGATCCG
Source organism: Candidatus Limnocylindrales bacterium (assembly GCA_035300625.1). GTDB lineage: Bacteria > Eisenbacteria > RBG-16-71-46 > SZUA-252 > SZUA-252 > DASQJL01. Next base: position 1,522 of record DATGVG010000052.1, on the reverse strand, counting down.
CCGCCGCGCCCACCACAGCCAACGCGAGCCCGCGGCGGCGCGCCAGGTGCGCCCCCGTCGCGGCGAAGCGCTCCGCGCCCCATTGCTTGGCGGGCCCGTACGCCGCGCCGGGTGCCAAGACCAGGAATGCCGCCCCCTCGAGGCCCGCCGCGGCCAGGCGCGCCGCGCCCAGCGCCTTTTCCTCGCGCGTGGCGCGAAGGGCCGGCTCTCCCCGGGCGACGTGAAGGCCCGCGGCCTCCCCCAGCTCGCGGTACTCTGCGAACCGCGCCGCGCTGCGCGCGCGGGCCGCGCGCGGGACGCGAGTGGTGAGGAGGAAGCCGCGTCCCTCGGCGGCGTATCCGATCCGTCGCGGGATTCGGGCGAGCGCTGCGAGAAGCGCCGAGGAGAAAGAGTCGGTGAGGAGAAGGGCCGCGCCGGGCCGCAGCGCGCGGAGGACGCCGGCCGCGGCATAGCGACGAGCGCGGAAGATGGGGACGTAGGGCGACGCCGGGAAGCGGGCGCGGACCAGGCGCTCGAACGCTGCGGGTCCGGCGAACGCCGCGCCATCGGCCGCGGCCGCCTCGGCCACGCGCCATGCGAGGATCATGTCGCCCAGCCAGTTGGGGAGCCGCACGACGATCACGGCGGGCCGCTCAGGAAAGAATGCCGAGGCTCCGCGCGGCCCCACCGAGGATCTCGAGCGCGCGGTCCAGCTCCTCCTCGGTGTGCGTGGCGGTGACGATCGCGCGGAGGCGCGCCCTCCCTTTGGCCACGGTGGGAAAGCCGATACCCTGCGCGAAGACGCCGCGCTCGAACGCGTGATCCGAGAGCCGCATCGCCAGCTCGGCCTCGCCGACGAGGATGGGGGTGATCGGCGTCTCGCTCATGCCGATGTCGAACCCCTGCCGCTTCAACCCGGCCTGGAAGCGGCGGGTGTTGGACCAGAGGCGTTCGATCCGCTCCGGCTCCGCCTCGAGCACGTCGAATGCGGCGAGGCACGCCGCCGCCACCGCGGGAGGATGCGAGGTGCTGAAGAGGAAGGGGCGGGCCCGGTGATGGAGGTATTCGATGAGCGACTTCGAGCCGCAGACGTAGCCTCCCAGGACCCCGATCGCCTTCGAGAGCGTGCCGACCTGGACGTCGACCTGGCCGTGGATTCCAAAGTGATCGACGGTGCCGCGGCCGTTTTTCCCCAGGACGCCGCTCGCGTGCGCGTCGTCCACCATCATGATGGCTCCGTGCTCCCGCGCGAGGGCGGCGATCTCGGCCAGCGGGGCCACGTCCCCGTCCATGCTGAAGACCCCGTCGGTGATCACCAGGCGGCGCTTCACCTCCGACGTCTCCAGCAAGAGCCGCCGGAGCGCGGCCACGTCCTTGTGCGGGAAGACGCGGATCGCGGCGCGCGACAGCCGCGCGCCGTCGATGATGCTCGCGTGGTTCAGCTCGTCGGAGAGGATCAGGTCCCCTTTTCCGAGGAGCGCCGAGACCGTCCCGGCGTTCGCCGCGAACCCGCTCTGGAACACGACCGAGGCCTCGGTCTTCT
>DATGVG010000051.1:0-19439 GCA_035300625.1 Candidatus Limnocylindrales bacterium | reverse complement strand
CGGACGGACCGGCCACGAGGTCGCCGAGCTTCTCCTCCGACAGAACGGGATCAGCGACGTCGAAGTCGAGGAAGGGAGCGGATTTCTCTCGGACCACTACGATCCGGTCAGCAGGCGGGTCCGCCTGTCTCCTCAGAACTACGCGGAGCCGACGGTGTCGGCGGTCGCCGTGGCGGCGCACGAAGTCGGCCACGCGATGCAGCACGCCGAGGGGTACGTGCCGCTCCAGCTCCGGACGACCCTCTTCCCATTGGCGAACATCGGGACCAGCCTGTCCTGGATTTTTATCATCGGCGGGCTCCTCTTCGCTCCCGGGTTCAAGGTCGCCGGGGTCACGCTTCTCGACGTCGGGATCATGCTCTTTTCCTTCGCCGTGGTCTTCCAGGTGCTGACCCTGCCGGTCGAGTTCGACGCCAGTCGCCGAGCGTTGGTGCAGGTGAACCGGCTGGGGCTGATCTCGCCGCAAGAGCAGGAAGGCGCGAAGAAGGTCCTGAACGCGGCCGCACTCACTTACGTCGCCGCGGCGGCTTCTGCCGTCCTCCAGCTCGTGCGGCTCCTCATCATCAGGGATCGCCGCAATTAGGGCAGGCGGCCGGTCTCTAGAAAATCAAAACGGGACGCGGCGCTCGCTGCGTCCCGTGCGTCATTTAGGGCCTGGGAACCGGGGTCAGACGTCAGATTTGGGCGACGATGTCCTTCAACTCCTTCGATACCTTGAAGACGGGCACTCTCCGCGGAGGCACGGGGACCGACTCGCCGGTGCGCGGATTGCGCGCCAGACGGGACTTACGGTCCTTGACCTTGAAGGTGCCGAATCCGCGAATTTCGATGTGTTTTCCCGAGGCGAGGGCGCGGGAAACCGCCTCGAGGAACTCATCCACGGTATCCGCGACATCCTTCTTCGTGAGGCCGGTACGCTCGGCGATCTCGTCTACGATATCTGCCTTGGTCATCAGCCCCTCCCCGAACCCGGGCCAATCGGGAACGCCGGAATCCATCCCATTCGCGCTGCGGACTATAGACCGGGGCGAAAACGTGTCAAGGCTTTTCCCCCCTTCGAGTTTCGCCCTTCGTCCCCGAATGCAACGGACCGTCATGCATGGGGCGACACGGTGAGGCCGCCCGCGCGCGCCCTCCGCGACGCGCGAAAAGCGCCGATGCAACCCTATGTGTCGCTTGGAAATGCGAGACCGGGGATGGAGCCGGCGGCGGCTGTGATGGCACGCGGATTGCGTATCTCCAAAGGCAGTAACGAATTCGGGAGCCGAGTCGCACCGGTCATGGTAATCGCATCGCCTACCCCGCATCGACCGGGCGCGTCACCAACGGCTCCCGTTTCGTTTTTTCCGCCGTGAACCCGCCCGCCCGGCGCAGCGTTCTGCTCTTCTTCATCGATGGGATCGGCGTGGGCTTGGACGACCCCGCCGTGAATCCGCTGGCCTCCGATGACCGGCCGGTGCTCCGGCTCACGCGTGGAGCGTCGCCCCGTTCTTCATCAGCGGGAGCCCCGGCGTTCGCCGCGGGCATCGATGCGTCGCTCGGCGTTCCCGGCCTGCCCCAGAGCGCGACCGGGCAGACGGCGATCCTCACGGGGGTGAACGCGCCGGCCGCCCTGGGGCGGCACGTCTCCGGCTTTCCGGGGCCGACGCTCCAGCGGATCTTGCGCGAGCACTCGCTCCTCAAGACGCTGACCGAGGCCGGGCGTCACGCCACGTTCCTGAACGCGTTCGGACCGCGGTTCTTCGACGCCGCGGAGCCGCGCCGGAGGCTGTCCGCGACAACGCTCGCGACCCTCGCGTCCGGGACCCCCTTCCGGGATTGGGCCGATCTGACCGCCGGCCGCGCCGTGGCGCACGACTTGACCCATTGGCGGATGCGGGACTATGGGTTCGATCTCGCGGCCCGGACCCCGGAGGAGGCGGGAGCGATCATCGCGCGCGAAACGATGAAGTGCGATTTCGCGCTGTTCGAATACTTCGAGACCGATCGCGCGGGGCACGCGCGCGACAGGTCCGCGGCGGTGCGCTGCCTCTCGGACCTGAGCGCGGCGCTGGAGGCGGTCCTGGCCGGCGTGGATCTCCGCGATACCGTGGTGCTTGTCGCGAGCGACCACGGGAACCTGGAAGACGAGCGCGTGAAGACCCACACCTTGAATCCCGCCTTCTTCGCGGCGTGGGGAGCGCTCGACGGCCTCACCCCGCCGGAGAGCCTGACCGGCATCGCCCCTCTGGTGCTTCGAGCTACCTCAGTCGCTTGATGACGTGCCAGCCGTAGGGGCTCTTCGTCGCGTCGTAATCGGCGATCCCGATCTCTCCCACGTTGATCGCGAAACCCACGTTGCCGAAGGCGGGAACCATCTGGTCCCGCGAGAATTCGCCCGGGGCCGGCGGAATGCCGCTGCCGCTCATGCTGTAAATGCCGGGCGGCTGGTCGTCGGTGTACTGCTTGACGAGCGCGTTGAAGTCCTCGCCCGCCTTGGCGCGCGCCAGGATCTGGTAGGCCAGCGTCTTCGCCTCATCCACGGTGCGGGTGATGTTCTTCCCGGGCACCGAGCCGGCGAACCCGATCAGGATGTGCTGCACCTGGATGTGCGCGGGGATCAGCATCGCCTTCGAATCGCTCGCGCCCGCGGCCACGGGAGCCTCCTTCGCCGGTGGAGCGGTCGAATCGCCGCTCACGGTAGCTCCCGAATGCTCGGACTTGGTGCAGCCGAGCGCCGGGACGAGAAGCAGTGCGGTCGCGGCGGCGACGCACGGCAGGGACATGCGGTGGTTCGGGTGGCTCATGGATTGCCTCCGGTGCGCCGAAACGGGGGAGTCGTGCCGGTCAGAAGACGAGGACCGCCGACGCCAGGACGGTCGTGAAGCCCTTGGCGGAGATGACCGCGGATTGGGTGACGTTGAACGTGCGCACGATCTCGCCCGAGATCTTGAAGACCTGCTCCTTCTCGTCCCAGTTGGCGTTCTCGTCGAATTCGACGCCCAGGGTGGACGCGAGCATGGAGGCCGCCATGTCCTCGGCGAAATCACCCGCCACTTCGTCGGTCTGCCCGTTCGCGTGGTGCTCGCTCAGGTAGCCGTACCGGTTCTTGTCCGCGGGGAGCGCGCAGCCGATGGAGGCCGCGATCAGCCGGCGCATTTCGTTGGACGCGATGCGCGCCATGACGCAGAAGGCAATGCTCCCGGGCGCGATCAGCTTGATCCCTTCGTCCTTGGGGATGATCTTGCATCCGGGCGGGAAAATGCTGGAGACGTGAACCAGGTTCAGCTTCTCGATCCCCGCGTCCTTCAGCGCCAGCTCGAACGATCGAAGCTCGTCGCGGTGGCTCCCCACGCCCTTCGTGAAGAAGATCTTCGTCGGGATGAGGGAGAGGCCCGAGAGCGGAGCGCGGCGCTCGCCTTCGGGATAAGGGTTCGGTCCGCCCTCGAGGGTCGGGGCGGAAGGGCTCGAGTCGGTGGTTCGCTTCATCGTGTCGCGGTCTCCTTCGAGGTCCGGGGTACCGATGCGTTCGCGTTCATGGCCGCGAAGACGTTTGATCCGAATTCCTGATGATGCGCACCGTCACGAGACAGCGCCGCGGCTCGACCGACAGGAGGAGCGCGCCGGGGTCGACTTCGATCTGGCGCTGGATTTTCTCGCGTTCTCCCGCGATGTCAATTGGAAGCGTACGCAGGGACTCGATTGGGGCCACCACCGATCTCGCGCCCGCCACCCGGACCGACTCGGGAGCCACGGCCACGACTCCCTCCACCCGGTAGCCCGCGGCCGGTTCCCCCTCCAGCACGGGCGCCACGCGGACGCGCTTCACGCGCCTCGGCTCGATCACCACTTCCACCGTCCGGGGTTCCAGCACCTCGTTGACCAGCACCAGCTTCGTGAGCTCGGGCGGGATCGCTTTGGCCGCGATATCGTCGGCCGTGATGGCCGTGCGGAATGGCCCGGGGCGGGCATGCGCCAGATCGACCGGAAGGTAGAGGCTGGTGAGCCCCAGGCGGATCAGGTCCTTCCACTTCCCCCGGATCTTCACCGAGACGCGCTCGGGCGGGCGGCCGGTCACGACAAGCGAATCGGGAAGGCCGGTCAGCGTGAGCGGGATCGGGATCACCGTGTCGCGCGGCTGCTCGGTTACGACGTGTGCATAGAGCAGGAGCGCCAGGACCAGGGAGGAAATCTTGAGGCCGAGATTTCCGAACAGGATCTCCCGGAGGCGCGATGCCATCCCCGCTAGAAGCCCGAGGCGCCGGGGGTGCCCAGCTCCACCCAGTACTTGGTGTCGTGCGGATCGGCCTGATCCACGTTCTTCCCGCTGACCACCGAGAATTTGAGCCCCGCGTTGTCGGCATCGTCCGGGAAATAAATCCACCCCTCGCCGGGACCGGCGCGCCAGATCAGCCGCGAGAGGTCGAAGCGGATCTCCCCGCCGTCCGCCACCGATCGGATGGCCCGCTCGCGCGACCCGGGCAGAACCCACAGAAACGGGGAGCCCTCGATGTAATAGAAGTACACCAGCGACTCGGCGGCGCCGGAGCGGCGTTCGATCGGCAGGAGCGCGATGAACTTGCCGTTGTGCTTGAGGAGGAGAACGTTTCCTTCGACCAGGCGCAGCCGGACATCGTGGACCGGACCAATGCGGCCCGGAAGCGAATCGGGGGCCTCATCGAGAAGGCGAACCAGGTGGACCGAAGCGCGCCCGGTCGCCGACGCCGCGACGCCCGGGGGCACGTCCACCCCCGCGGCCAGAGCGGCTAGCGCGCCCACAGCCAGGGCGAAAACGACGAGACGTCTCACGCGCATGGGGATCGAGTCTCCCACGCTCCTTCGAGGCGGGTCAACGGAAACCGCCCGTTGACGGACCGCTCGCGTCCGCTCAGGCTTGGTCCCATGCGTCATCACCTCTCCGTTCATGGCCCGCTGGACCTCGACCTCACCTTCACGTGCGGCCAGGCCTTCCGCTGGACGCCCGAGAAGGGCGCGTGGCGCGGCGTCGTGGGCCGGGCCGAAGCGCTGGTCCGGCGCGACGACGCGGGCGAAGGGCTGGTGGTCGCGGCAAGCGGCGAGGACCCGGGGGCCCGGGCGTGGGCCGCTTATCTCCGACTGGAAGAGGATCCCGCGATCCACCTCGCTGGAGCGGCCGAGCTTCGCTCGATCCCCGGGTTCGAGCCGCTCCTGGGACTCCGGCTCTTGCGGCAGGACCCGTGGGAGACGATTGCATCGTTCCTCTGCTCGGCGGCGGCGAACATCGTCAAGATCTCCCGGTGCGTGGAGGGGATCGCGTCCCGGTTCGGCGATCCGATTCCGGGAACGGCGCGGCGGGCGTTCCCCGCGGCGGCGACGCTGGCGCGCGCGCGGGAGGGCGAGCTGCGCGCGCTGGGCCTGGGGTTTCGCGCGCCCTTCCTCCTTGAGACCGCTCGCAGCCTGGACAAAGATCCCCTCTCGTGGAACACGCTCCAACGCGCCCCGATCGCGGAGGCGCGCGCGACGCTCCAGAGCCTTCCCGGAGTCGGCGCGAAGATCGCGGACTGCATCCTGCTCTTCGGCCTGGACCGCCTCGACGCCTACCCGGTAGACCGCTGGATCCGGCGCGCGACGATGGAAATGGCGGGCCGTCGCCGGGCAAAGGACCGGGAGCTGGACGAGTGGGCGCTTAGGCTGGGCCCCGGGCGAGGGTATCTCCAGCAGCTTCTCTTTCATTTACGCCGGAACGGCGGACCGCTTCCGCGTCTCACCCCGCTGCCCCAGGCGCCCGTCGCGCGCCGGCGGCACGCCCCGCCGAAGCGGTCACGGTCGCGCGCGTGAACGCGGCCCCGCTTGCCGCCGGAATCTTCGCCAAGGTCCCGCGCGCGGGTTTCGTGAAGACGCGCCTCGTCCCGCCGCTCACGCCGGAAGAGGCGGCGCGGATCGCCCGGGTCTGCCTCGAGGAGACGCTGCGGCGCTTCCCCGCCGAGGTTCCCGCCGAATGGACCCTCTTCCTGGACGGGGAGCCCGAGGCGTGGCTCCGGCGAACCGCCGCCGGCCGGCGCGTCGGGCTGGCGGGCCAGGGAGCCGGCGACCTGGGTGCGCGGCTCGCAAGGGCGTTCCGCGGATTTCGGGACCGCGGGGCGCGCCGGGCGATCGTGATCGGGTCGGACAGTCCCACGCTCGCGCCCGAGCGGATCCGGTCGGCGATCGAGTGCCTCGAGGATGCGGACGTCGTCTTGGGCCCGACGCGGGACGGCGGGTATTACCTGGTGGGCGCGGGCGTGCCCTGCGAGGAACTCTTCGCGCGGATTCCGTGGGGAACGGATCGCGTGCTGGCGGAGACGATGAAGCGCGCGGCGGAGTCGGGATGGCGTGTGACAACGCTGCCCGCGTGGTACGACCTGGACGGCATCCAGGATCTGCGGCGCGCCGCGCTGGACGCGGCGGCGCTCCCAGCGTTGGGGTCCCTCCTCGCGTCGCTCCTCGACCGGCTCCGCGAGCCCGGAGAGGCGCCGGTCCGCCGCTAGGAGTCTTTTCCTAGGAGGCTTTCTTCAGGGCGCTCAGCTCGTCCTTGATCGCGGCGGCGTGCGTCCCGTTCGGATCGATTTTCAGATACTGCTCCCACGCGCGGATCGCCGTCGCGCGGTCCCCCATCCCCGCGCTCACCACTCCGAGATTGAGCCACGCGTTCGCGTGATCGGGACGCTCACGCGTCACGCGGAGCAGCTCCTCCGCGGCTTTGGGATCCTGGCCCAGGCCGTGGTAGGCGATGGCGCGATCCACGCGCACGTCCGCGTTCGCCGGGTCCTTCTCCAGCGCTCTCGAGTAGTGGTCGACCGCCTTCTCATACTGCCCCGAGTCGAAAAGCAGGTTCCCGAGCCCGATGTTCGCGTCCTTGTCGTTCGGGTCGGCCATCAGCGCTTGGCGATAGCGCTGCACCGCCGCCGTCACCTCCGCGGGCATCTGCGGCGCGCCGCCCGGCGCCCCCCCCGGCATTTCCGAGCCCATGCCGCCGCCGCCGCCCGCCATCACGCCCGAGGGACCGGTCGGCGCCCCTCCGTGCTCGCGGGGCCCCACGGCGGAGTGGAGCGCGTAGCCCACGCCCCCTCCGACCAGAAGCCCGACGACCAGGTAGACCCACCGAGATCCCGCGGCCGGCGCAGGCGCGCGGCCAGACGCGGCGTCGCGTTTTCCTCCCCCGCGCGCGGGAGAGGCATGGCCGGTGGCGGGAGCGACGAGATAGGCCCCGCAGGCGTCACAGCGCGGCAAACCCTCGGGTAGCCTTTCGCCGCAGCGAGGGCACGTGATCGTCCCGGACGCGTTCGTCATGCCCGCAGTCTACCGACCCGCGCCGCCGGAGACAACTGAACCCGCTTGCCGCTCATCGGCCCGCGCGGCTATGCTCCACGGCATCGTACCCGTCAGCCCAAAACCCAGAAGCGCGACGGTCCACCAGGTTTTCGGGCTCACAGCCCTCGTCGCGGAAGACGGCGTCACTCGAGAAGCGGTCCTCGCCGGCCGCCTCAAGTCCGACGCCGACCGAGAGCGTTCGACTCAGCTCGCCGTCGGGGACCAGGTAATTCTCGAGGAAGGAACGCCCCCCCGGATCGTGGCGGTCGAGCCCCGCCGGACGCGCCTCGAGCGCGCCGCGACCGGATCCCAGGGACGCGACCTGACGCAGGTGATCGCAGCGAATGCCGACCGGGCGATGATCGTCTCCTCGCTGGCCGATCCCCCGTTTCGACCCGGTCTGGTCGACCGCTGGACACTCCTCGCCCTGCGCGGGGGGATGGAACCTCTGCTCTGCATGAACAAGATCGACCTGGGAACGCCGGACGAGGCGCGACGCGTCGTCGAGGAAGCCAACATCCCTCTCGAGACCATTTACGTGAGCGCCGAGAACGATTACGGATTGGAGGATCTCCGGGCCGCGCTCGTCGGAAGGTCCACGGCCCTCGTTGGCCATTCGGGCGTCGGCAAGTCGACGCTCCTCCGCCGCCTTCTGCCCGGCGCCGAAGCGGCGACGGGGGATGTGAGCGAGCGGACGCGGAAGGGGCGACACACGACGTCAAGCTCGCGCCTCTATCCGCTTCCCGAGGGAGGCATCCTCATCGACACCCCGGGAGTGCGGAGCGTGGTGCTCGGGCGCACGACCGCGGAAGAGGTGGCGTGGGTCTTCCAGGAGATCGCGGACGCGCCACCTTGCCGTTTCCGCCCCTGCAGCCACCGCACGGAGCCCGGGTGCACCGTCCTCGGAGGCGTGGCCCGCGGCACGATTCCCCAAGCGGTATATCAGCGCTATCGGAAGCTCCTGGAGGAGGTGGTCCTCAAGTGAGCCCCATCCTCTCCCCCGGCGAAGCCCTGAACCATCTGGGCGAGCTGTTCCTGGTGGGCGTGCCCGACACCGAGCTCAAGCCGGAGGTGGCGGAGCGGCTCCGGCGCATGGGCCCTTCCGGCGTGATCTTCTTCGCGGCCAATTTCACCGACGCCGCCGGAGCCGCCCGCTACACCCGCGCCGTGCATGCCGTCCTCGGCTCTCCGGAGCTGCCCGCCCTCGTGGCGGCGGACGAGGAGGGCGGGATGGTCAGCCAGCTCGCGCGATTCTGGGAAGTGCCACCCTCGGCCCGCGCCGTGGCGTCCTCGGGCGGACCGCCCCTCGTGAAGGATCTGGCGGCGCGTACGGGCCGGCGGCTTCTGGCCCTGGGCGTGAACCTCGATTTCGCGCCGGTGGTCGACATCGATTCCAACCCGCGCAATCCGGTGATCGGCGTGCGCTCGTTCGGCTCGTCCCCGTCCCAGGTGACCGCGTGCGGGCGCGCCGCGATCGAGGGCTTCCAGTCGGTCGGAGTGATCCCCGTCGCCAAGCACTTCCCCGGGCATGGCGACACGTCTCTCGACTCCCACGTCGCCCTTCCCCGCCTCGACCTGACCGCGGAGCAGCTCGCGATGCGCGAGCTCCGCCCCTTCGAGGGCGCGATCCAGGCGGGGGTTCCGGTGATCATGACGGCGCACCTGCTCGTGCCGGCCATCGACGCCGATCCATCGCGGACCGCCACGCTCTCCCCGGCGATCGTCACCGGACTCTTGCGCGAGCGGCTCCACTTTTCCGGGGTCGTGGTGACCGACGCTCTCGAGATGCACGGAGCCGCCACGCTCGGCTCCCACGGCGAGGTGGCGGTGCGCGCGATCGAAGCGGGCGTCGACCTTCTTCTTTATTCCAAGCTCGAGCCCGGCCCCGAGGAGGCGCTGGCCGCCCTGCGCGCCGCGCTCGCCTCCGGGCGCCTGACCGCCGAGCGCGTCGCCGCGTCGCTCACCCGGATCCGCTCGCTCCGCGCCGCGAGCGCGGCCCGGCCTCCGGAATTCACGGGCTCTCTCGAGCGCGAGATGCGGGACCTGATCCCGTCTCCGGAGCTGGACCGGATCGCCGAGGGAGCCGCGCGGCTCCTGAAGCAGGGCGCCGGCGGCATTCCGCTCCGCCAGCCGGTGGAGGTGCTCGAGGTGAACCGCCCCGAGACCCGGGCCCCCATGGCGGATCTCCTGCGCGCCCATGGAATGGTCGCCCGGGAGCACGGTCCCGATCCCGAGTCCTGGCCGCGCCGCATCGAAGGGAGCGCGCTCCTGACCGTCGCGGCCCGGTCCACGGTGTCCGCGGAAGAGGAGGCGGTCGCCCGCGCCTGGCTCCGGCGCTTTCCCGAAACGATCACCGTCGCGTCGCTGAACCCGCACGTCACGGATGACTGGACCGAGGTGCGCACGCTGCTCGCCACGTTCGACAATACGCCGGCGAGCCGGCGGGCACTGGCGAAGCGGGTTGCGGGGGAGGGGGATAGTCCGAAGCGGGGTCGGACGGTTCCGGGGGGGCGGTCCCAGGCGGGCGGCGTCTAGAAAAGGCAGCCGAGCGCTACGCGTTTTTGGCGAGCGGGGAGGCAACGCTCCGGGGGCTGTTCTCGGAACTGCTCTGCAAGCAGAGCAGTTCCTGCGAAGGCCCCCTCCGCGTTCCTCCCCGCTCGTCCTACAAACGGGTCAGCGCCCAGTCTACCCAGTCCCCTCCCCAAAGAATCGCCGACCTCAAAAGCCGTCAGCTCTTGTTGGAGATGGTTAGCTTGAATCCGTCGGGGTCGGTTACGGTGATGCCCATGGGGCCCCATGCGAGGGGTGCGGGGCCTTCGAGCAGGGTGATTCCCGCCGCCTTCGCTTGCTGGGCGATCGCGTTGATATCCTGATCGGTCTCGAGGTACAGACGCATTCCCACGCCCTTGACGCGATCCCTGCCCTTCGCGAAATCATCCTGCGCGATCCCCAGATTGAACCCCCCGGCGTCGAGCATCACGCCCTTGACCTCACCGCCGTCCTTCATTTCTTCGCTCACCGCGAAGCCCAGTCCATCCCTGTAGAACTTGAGGCTCCGCTTGAGATCGTTGACGGTCAGGGTCGGTACCAGACTGCGGATCTGGAGCGCTGTCGTTGTCATCGGTTCCTCCGTGTGCCAAGGGTTACTTCCATGCCGCGAGAGCTTCTTCGAATCCCGCGGGGAAGAAGGATACGTTGTGGAACGCCTCGTTGGCCAGGGCCTCGGCCACGGCGCGCGCGTCGTGGGCGTCGGCTCCCACGACGATGATTCGCGTATTCTGGTCCTCCATCGAAAGGCGGCCGTCGTTCTTTGCCTCCTTCACCACCCACCTCCGGACGTTGAATGAATGCGGGACGCAACCCGTTCGTGGACGAGTGGGGAGGAACGCGTAGGGGGCCTTCGCAGGAACCGCTCTGTTCACAGAGCGGTTCCGAGAACAGCCCCCGGAGCGTTGCCTCCCCACTCGCCAAACCCGCGTAGCGCCCGGCAGCCATGCCCACCGCCGCGCGCAGGGGAGGTCTACTCCGGCAAAGCCTCGATCATCCCCCGAAGCACCACCGGATCCGCCGGCTTCACCAGATGGCGGGCGAATCCAGCTTCCCGCGAGCGCACGCGGTCATCTTCCTGACCGTATCCCGTCATCGCGATGAGAACCGTGTTACGGAGGCCGGGCATGTCGTGCATCCGGCGCGCGACCTCGTAGCCATCCATTCCGGGCAGCCCGATGTCCAGGAGCACGACTTCCGGCTGAAAGTCGGCGGCAATGCCCAGGGCCTCGGGGCCGTTGCGGGCGCTCCGGGCGTCATGGCCCCACACGGAGAGGAGCATGGCCATGCTGTCCGTCGCATCCCGGTTGTCGTCCACGACCAGGATCCGGCGACACAGCCGGCCGGCCGGCCGCTCGGCGGCCGCGGATTCGGGGGGGGCCGCCGGGCGAGGATCGGTGGCGGGGAGCGTCACGATGAACTCGCTCCCCCGGTTCGGGCCATCGCTCTTGGCCTCCACGGAACCGCCGTGGAGGGCCACCAACCGTTCCACGAGCGTGAGGCCGATCCCCAAGCCCCCCTCGGCTCGGTCGAGCGACCGCGTTCCCTGGGCGAAAAGATCGAAGATCTTGCTCCGAAGATCGGGCGCGATCCCCATCCCGGAGTCGCGCACCCGGATCAATGCGAGGCCGTCTTCCATTTCGCCGCTCAGCCAGATGCGCCCATTCTCCGGGGTGTATTTCGCCGCGTTGTTCAAGAGATTCAGGACGACCTGGGACAGCCGGATCAGATCTCCATCGACCCAGATCGAATGCTCGGGCAAGCGAAATTCCAGGGTCTGGCGGCGCGCTTCGATCAGGGGACGGCTCGATTCCACGGCACGGTCGAATACCACGGCCAAGTCCAGCCGCTCCCGCTGGAGGGTCAGCCGGCCGCTGGTGATCCGGCTCACGTCGAGGAGATCGTCCACCAGCCGCCCGAGATGCGCCGTCTGGCGCTCGATGACGTCCCGCGCCCACAGCAGCGTGGGATCCTCGATCCGCTTGGAGTGCATCAGCCCCACCGCGTTCCGGATTGGCGCGAGCGGGTTTCGGAGCTCGTGGGCCAGCATCGCGAGGAACTCGTTCACCCGGCGGGTCGTCTCCTCCAGGATCTCGATCCGGCGGCGCTGCGTCAGGTCCTGCGTGATCTTGGCATAGCCGCGCAGCACTCCGTCCCGGTCGTGCAGGGAGGTGATCGCGACGTTGGCCCAGAATCGCGTACCGCCCTTCCGCACGCGCCATCCGTCATCCGCCACCCGTCCTTGGACGCGCGCCTCCTCGAGGAACCTCTGCGGCTTTCCGGCGCTCACGGCCTCTGGCGGGTAGAAGACCGAGAAATGGCGCCCCACGATCTCCGCGCTCTCGTACCCGTGGATGCGTCGGACGCCGATGTTCCAGCTGCTCACCTGCCCCTGTGGGTTAAGCAGGATGATCGAGTAGTCGCTGACTCCCTCGATCAGGAGCCGGAATCGCTCCTCGCTTTCGCGCAGCGATTCCTCGTGGCGCCGCCGCTCCGTGAGGTCGCGTGTGATCTTCGAGAACCCGAGCAAAGTGCCGTTTGAGTCGCGGAGGGCGGTGATGATCACGTTGGCCCAGAACCGGGAGCCGTCCTTCCGGATCCGCCACCCCTCGTCCTCGAAGCGTCCCTCGGCCCTTGCCTGCTCCAGCTCCCGATCGGGCCAGCGGCTGGCGATCGACTCTTGCGGGTAGAAACGTGAGAAGTGCTGCCCGATGATCTCCGAGGGCCGGTAACCCTTGATGCGCTCCGCGCCGAGGTTCCAGCTCCGTACGATTCCGGCGGGATCGAGGAGGAAGATCGCGTAGTCGTTGACTCCGGCGACCAGGAGGCGGAACGCCTCGTCGCTGGAAATGCCGATCGTCGGGGGTGGACTCCCGGGAGTCCCGGAGCGTGGCGGTTCGGGCGCGATCATGGCCAAAAAAGTCTACGCCACCTTCCCGCCCGGGCTCAGTGAATCTTGGAGCGCCTCCGGGCCGAGTCGACGCTCAGGGGACCCGAGCCCCGGGCCGCCATGTACAGGAAGAGGAAGCAGTAGACGACCGCCAGCTCGCCGTGGTTCACGATCGGGATGGGCGAATGGGGAGCGTGGGCCATGAAGTAGGCCGCAGCCATCTCGCCGCTGGCCAGGAAGGCGGCGATCGAGGTGAAGAAGCCGATGGCGATGAGGAGGCCTCCGCCAAACTCGATGGCTCCGGCCACCATCATCAGCGGCTCGGTGACCTTGTCGCCCCCGAACCACCCGAAAAGCTTCTGCCCTCCATGGCAGAGGAACAGCAATCCCGCCACGATACGGAGCACCGCGTATAGAGCGTCCGCGTACTTTCCGAGAAAGCGCATCCCGGCCTCCCTAGAAGACCACCGACAATTGTGCGGCCATGAAGGCATCCACGCGCCGCGGGGCGGTTGCGATGTGCGTTTCCTGATGCACCAGTTTGGCGAGGAGCATCTTCGAAGGCTTGAATCCGATTCCGATTTCCCGGCGCCAGAGCGGAGCGTCCCAGGAGGCCAGGCCGCCACCGCTCAGCCGGAGATCGTCGAAGATCATACGGCTATAGCGTCCGGCGACATACCACCCCGGGATCAGGGTCACCTTCCCCTCGGCGTACCACGATCTCAAATCCAGGTTGCCGACGTACGGCTGCTGGAAGCGGTTCCAGACATACTCGCCGGTCACGACGGCGCGATCGTAGGAGACCTCGAGGTCCCCGCCGGCGAATACCTGGTTGTAATCGTCGATCTTCCGGCCGGCCGGGAGCTCGTCGTCGAGCTGCCGGATCAGGTAAGGGCCGCGAGCCGCGGAGACGCCCGCGCGGAGCCAGGGCGCGGGCACGATCCCGATCCGCCCCAGGACCTGCTTCCCATCGTTGGTGTCGGTGCCCACCATGGATCCGACGGTCCCGTTGGTCACGCCGGCCGCGAACTCGAACGGGCTCGAGGTTCCCACGACGACGGCTCCGAAGTCCCAGCAATTCTCGTAGAGCACCGAGAGCGCCTGGCCCGAACCGTTGTAGCCGGTGCCGGGCGCGTAATTCGTGAAATAGCCGCGCCCCCGGTTGGCAACGATCTGGTCGGTCTGGGTCGGGATCTGATCGTCGCGAACGTCCACGTGATACTGGTAGACGATCGGCGAGCCGATGAGGCTGTTCCGCGACGCGTCCGAGCGGTTCGGGAACGCTCCGACGTGGAGCGGGATTTTCCCCAGCTCCAGATTGATGTCGCGCCCCTTCGGGTCGGAGAGCCGCACGAAGCCGCCGAACAGACGGGGCGCGTGTCCGTCGTCGGACAGGAGCTCGGCGAAGGCGGTGATGTGCTCGTGGATACGGCCGTTCGCCAGGAGACGGAGACGGACCGCGTGGAACGGATTTTCGCCGAAGCTGAAGAAGTCGGAATTGATCTCGTCCGATTGGGTGACCTCGGTCAGGTCGAGGTGCGCCTCCCAGTCAATCGGCGATTCCGGCGCCCCCCAAGCAATGCGGGGCGCACCCGCGAGCGGGCACGCCCCGATGACCCACAGAACGACGGCTACGACGCCGCGTCGGTTCAGACCTTGTCCTTCTCCTTGCGCGGGCTGGCGACGGATCCCTTGTCGCCGGCCGACATGGCCTTCGCGAACTCGGCCTCGACCTTGGCACCCTCGCCCTTGAAGCGGTTCTTGAAGCCCGCGGTCTGGATCGTCTTCGCGACGGTCTTCTTGTCGACCGAGCGGTCAGCGATCACGTAGGCCGTGCGGCTTTGGAGATCGACGTGGGCGCAGGTGACGCCCTTCTGAGCCATCAGGGCCGTCTGGATCGCATTAACGCAATGACCGCATTCGACGGCGGGCACCGCGAACGAGTAGATATTCTGTCCGGTCTTCACCGTGGGACACGCCTGGGTCATGGAGGCCGAGCCCGAGCCGGCGTCGCAGTGGTGGCCGGCGGACGTCGTACGCTCCGCCCCGGTCCCGCACGAAGCGCCGCCCGCGAATGCGGACCCCGCGACCAGCAGGGCGATCGCGGCTACGGGTAGAGCGAATTTCAGGATGCGAGCCATGGAAGTTCTCCTTCGAGAGATCGGGATGTCCGGCCGGGTACGATCTCCAGGGTACACCGGTCGTTACGGCTGTCCAGTCAATTCGAGGTGCTCGACGGCGCGCCAGCTCCCGCACGGTCGCGCATGGCCTTGTAGTTCTGGATCCCCTCCGCGAGAAGCCCCGCGAACTTCGTCTGAAACTGCGTGTCCTTCATGATCGAGGCTTCCCTCGGGTTCGTGATGAACGCCGTCTCCACCAGCACCGACGGAATCTCCGGCGCTTTGAGCACGGTGAAGCCCGCCTGTTTCACGCCGCGGGTGGACAGCCGCGTGTCCTCCCCCACGGAGTCCATCAGAATCTCGGCCAGCTCGCTCGAGCGTCGGATGGTGTCGTTCTGGCGCAGGTCGAACAGGATCGAGAGGAGGTCGTCCCCCGACTCCGGGGTGATGCCTCCCACGAGGTCGGCCGAGTTCTCCTTCTCGGCAACGGAGCGGGCCGCCTCGTCGGTGGCACCCGTCAGGGAAAGGAAGTAGACCTCCGTCCCCGTGGCATCCCGATTCCGGCTGGCGTTGCAGTGGATGCTGACGAAGAGGTCCGCCTGGTACTTGCGCGCCAGGTCGATCCGCTTCCGCAGCGGAATGAAGTAGTCGCCGGCACGGGTCAGCACCGCGCTCACGCCTGGGATCTGGTCGAGCTGGTTTTTCAGTTTTTTCGCGATCGCCAAGGTGACGTCCGACTCTTGGAGCCGGCGGTACCCGATCGCGCCCGCGTCCTCGCCTCCGTGGCCCGCGTCGATCGCCACGACGAACTTCGTCGAGGCCTTCGTCTCGGACCCGCCCTGCTGGACCGCCTGGTCGGCGTCCGGGGTCACGGGCATCGGCACGTCCACCACGACGCGGTCCGGCACGCCGTCGGCCGCCGCGAGAACGAACCCGAGCGGCGTCACCATCTTTTTCAGGTGCACGCGGATCGACGTCCCCGAATCGGACGTGGCGGGGAAAATGTCAGCCACCAGGCTGTCGCCCACGAACTCGGTCGTGACCGCCGGCGATTTCCGGACCCCCGGCAAGGTGATCTCGAAGGTCAGCGAGTCCACGAGGCGGAACCGGGTCTGGGCGGGAGCCGCCCCGGTCAGGTCGAAGACGAGCCGCGTGTGCTCGGGGGCGGTCCAGTAGCGGAGGCGCACCAGCTCCGGCGCCGGCGCCGCGGGACGGGCCGGCGGGTCGGCGAACCGCGCGGGCCCCGCCGCGCTCGCGCCCGCCGGAGGCAGGAGGAGGAGAAGCCACAGCGGCAACAAGAGGGCGAGGCCCGCCCGCGCGCCCGTTGTGGGGCGCGGAACGGGCCTCGCCAAGAGCTCGCGCGAGGGCGTCAGTCTCCCGCCGCTAGTCCTGGGACGGCTCGACCGCCACGAATTGAGTCGCATCGCCTCGCTTGATGAGGAAGACAACCGGCTTCGCCGGATTCTTGCGGTGTGCGCCATCGACCGCGCGGTTGTACTCCACCATATCCTTAACCGGGGTGTCGTTCACCTCTTTGATCACGTCTCCCGGGCGGAGGCCCGAGTCGTCGGCGCCGCTCCCCTCGGTGACGTCGGTGATCACCACGCCCTGCTTCTCCTTGAGGTTGAACTCACCGGCCGCGTCGCTTCCCAGAGCCTGGACCTGCACGCCCAGCCAGTCCGAGGCGGCGGGCGGCGTTTCCGCCTTGGCAACCTGGTCCTCGGGCGGGCGCTCGGCCAGCGTTACATCGAGGTCGCGCGGATGGCCGCCCCGGAGCACCTTCACCTGCACGTGCTTGTTCACCGGCGTCTCCGCGACGAGGAGCCGGAAGCGCTGTACGTCATCGACTGACTTGCCGTCGAAGGAGGTGATCACGTCCTTGACCTGGAACCCGGCCTGCGAAGCCGGCGTGTTGGCGCTCACGCTGCCCACGAGGACGCCGTGCGAGCCGCGAAGTCCCCAGCTGTCGGCCAGCTCGGGCGTCAGCTCCTGCGGCATGATGCCCAGGTATCCGCGCGTCACCTTGCCGGTCGCGATCAGCTGCCGCGCGATGCTCTTCGCGATGTTGATCGGGATGGCGAAGCCGATCCCCTCGCCGGACGGATTGACCGCGGTATTGATCCCGATCGCCTCACCCCGGATGTTCAGCAGCGGTCCGCCGCTGTTGCCGAAATTGATCGAGGCGTCGGTCTGAATGAAGTTCTGGTAGCTGGGGGCGCCGCCGGCGATCGCCAGATTGGTGCGGCCCTTGGCGCTGATCACGCCCACCGTGAGCGTGCCGTCCAGCTCTCCCAGCGCGTTTCCGATCGCGACCGCCCAGTCGCCGATCCGGATCTCGTCCGAGTCGCCGAGAGGAACGGCCGGCAGGTCGCCGCCGCCGGTGATCTTGATGACCGCCACGTCGGTGCCCGGATCCGTGCCCACGACGCGCGCCTTGAACTTGCGGTGGTCGTTCAGCGTGACGTTGATTTCCTCAGCGTCCCGCACCACGTGGTTGTTCGTCAGGATGTAGCCGCTCCGATCGATGATGAAGCCGGAGCCGCTGCTGGGGACGCGCATGTTGCGCTGCGGCGTCTGCTGCTGGGGCGCCTGCTGCGGAGACTCGGGGAAAAGGCGCCGGAAGAAATCTCCATAGGGGCCCTCGAACTGCGAGTACGGTCCCCCCTGGCCGGTAACGGTGCGCTTGGTCTCGATGCTGACGACCCCGGGGAGCGTCCGCTCCGCGATCGAGGTAAAGGGGCTCTCGAGGGCGGCGGTGGCTGCGATGCTCTCTTTCGCCTGGAGCCCCGGAGAGGAGCCGGATCCGCCGGCCAGGATGAACCCGACGACAACACCGATGAGCAGGAGCCCGCCCGCGACCAAGAGCGCTTTCGCGGCGCGAACCGTTTCACGAGATTCCATTCGTACCCTCCGTCTGAGGCGGCCTCTGGCCGCCGGAATCCGATTCTGAAAACCTGGTCTCTTCATTTCTCAGCTGTTCCAGCTCTGTTTCCTTGGAGCGGATGCACCGCTCGATCCCTTCGACGAGCGACCGAAGCCGAATCGCTTCCGGATCATCGTCGAAGGTCGCCAGCGATCCCTCGTTCCACCGAGAGAAGGCGCGCTCGCCGAACTGGGCCATGGCTCGGGTGCGGTCCCGCCGAAGCGAGAGGAGATCGACCCGTAAAATGCCGATCCGCATCGCGCGAGCCGTTGTCCGGCGCGTTCGCTCATAGCCGGTCCGCACCTGATCCTGCATCCGGTCCCAAAATCCCGTCTGCGGGGCCATAACCCTCCTTCTGCCAACAGCTTTTAGGATTGGAGCCTGAGGTCCCGAAGACCCTCTGTCAAGCCGGTAGTACCCGTGCCTAAGCGGAGGAGTTCCCGCGGCCTACCCGCGCGCGGGGGAAGCGAGAACAAGCTGACGCACGAATCTGATTATACTGACGCTCCATGCCCGATCCCGGTTGCGCCTATTTCCTCGCCGACGCCCATTTAGGGCAGGGATCGGAAGAATCGAACCGCGCGCGGGAGCGGGACCTGCTCGCCTTCTTCGACCGTGTTGGCACTGACCAGGCCGCGCTTTACGTCGTCGGGGACCTCTTCGACTTCTGGTTCGAATACAGCCACGCCATTCCCAAGCGGTTCGTGCGCGTGCTCACGGCGCTGGGCGGCCTGGCGCGAGGCGGAACCCCCTTACTCTATGTCGGCGGAAATCACGATTTCTGGATCGGCGATTTTCTCCGCCGGGAGCTCGGGGTGGCCTTCACGGACGAGCCCCTTCCGCTGGCGATCCAGGGTCGCCGCATCTTCCTGGCCCACGGAGACGGTCTGGGCCCGGGCGACCACGGTTACAAGCTGCTGAAGAAGGTCCTCCGGAATCCCGCCGCGCGATTCCTCTTCCGCTGGATCCATCCCGACCTCGGCATCCCGATCGCGAGCGCCGCGTCGCACACCAGCCGGAGCCACGCGCCGCGCGCCCACCAGAGCGAGCAGGAGCTGGCCGCCCGCCTCGCCGACCCGCTCTTCAAGGAGGGCTACGACGCGGTGGTGCTGGCTCATCTTCATCGGCCCATTCACTGGAAGGGCGGGGGGCGGGACTTCATTGTGCTCGGCGACTGGATTGAGAGGCGGACGGTTTTGAAGCTGATGGATGGGCGTTTCGAGATGTTTGAGTTCAAGGGTTAGAGACGGGCGCACTTGGCTGGCGTCTCCATGATCAACCGAGCGCTACGCGTTTTTGGCGAGCGGGGATGGCAACGCTCCGGGGGCTGTTCTCGGAACTGCTCTGCAAGCAGAGCAGTTCCTGCGAAGGCCCCCTACGCGTTCCTCCCCGCTCGTCCATAACCCCCTAACACTGGGTCATATTCACCCCCCCCTTATTTTTGGGTGGGAGATATCAGCGCAGAAACCTACTGCTGATTCAATCAACACCCAGAGAAGATTGGGGGGTGTGACCGGATGAGAACCCGACGCCATCGTCTTTGGACGTGAGGGGAGGAACGCGGAGGGGGCCTTCGCAGGAACTGCTCTGCTCGCAGAGCAGTTCCGAGAACAGCCCCCGGAGCGTTGCCTCCCCTCGCGCCAAAAACGCG
>DATGVG010000050.1:0-5899 GCA_035300625.1 Candidatus Limnocylindrales bacterium | reverse complement strand
CCGATCTCACGCTGGACGTGATCGGCGGCGTGCACTACCCGCTCGACGCGCATGTGACGCCGCAGCGCTTCTGCGCGTCCCTGACCCGTCTGGTCCGCGAGCGCGGGGGCCGGATCGTCTGGAACGCGGCGGTGACCGGATGGCGAGAGACCGGGCGCCGCGTGGACGCGGCGCGGACGGAGGCGGGGGAGATCACGGGGGACGAGTTCGTCGTGGCGGCGGGGGCGTGGTCGGGGACTTTGCTCCGGAAACTCGGGGTCCGCCTCTCCCTCGAGCCGGGGAAGGGCTACAGCCTGACCGTCCCGTCCCCTCCGGAGATGCCGCGCCGCTCGATCCTCCTCCAGGAGGCGCGCGTCGCGATCACGCCGATGGGGAGCGCCCTCAGGGTCGGCGGCACGATGGAGCTGGGCACGCGGACTTCCGGAGTCAGTCCGCCGCGCGTCCGCGGCATCCTGCGCTCGCTGGTCCGCTACCTGCCCGCCTTTCCGGCGCCGGTCTTCGAAGGGGTCACGCCGTGGAGCGGACTTCGTCCGTGCACGCCGGACGGGCTTCCATACCTGGGGCGCGCCCGCCGCCGGGAAAATCTTCTCGTGGCGACGGGCCACGCGATGCTCGGATTGAGCCTGGGGCCGGTCACGGGAAAGCTGATCGCCGAGCTGATCTCGGGGGAGACGCCCTCGATCGACCTCTCCCTGCTCCGCCCGGAACGGTATTCGTGAGCGGCGCGGCTACGCGTTCTCAGGAGCGGGGATTCGGCCGCGGGATGCTCGCCCACTGGACCCTGGATCCGAACATCATCTACCTGAATCACGGCACGGTCGGCGCCCCGCCGCGCCGCGCTCTGGAGGCGCAGGACGCCATCCGCCGGGAGATCGAACTGGAGCCCGCGCGTTTCTTGCTGCGGGAGTTGTCCGAGATCGCGGTGGGCGGACCGCGCGCGGAGCCTCCCCGCATGCGGTCCGCGGCGGAGCGCGTCGCGCGCTTCCTCGGCGCCCGGGGAGACGACCTCGTCTTCGTCGACAACGCGACGACGGGTGTCAGCGCGGTGCTCCGCTCCACGCCGTTCCGCGCCGGAGACGAGATCGTGGTCACCGAGCACGCCTACGGCGCGATCCGGAACGCCGCGATGCACCGGGCCGGCGAGACGGGCGCTGCGGTTCGCACCGCGGAGATCCCCGGCCCCCCGTTCGACGCCGACCGGATCCTCACTGCCTTCGAGGCGGCGCTCTCTTCCAGGACGCGGCTCGCCATCGTGGACCACGTGACCTCCGACACAGCACTCCTCCTCCCCGTGGAAGCGATCGCGGAGCGGTGCCGCCGCCGCGGCGTCCCGGTGCTGATCGACGGCGCGCACGCGCCCGGAGCCGTGCCGCTGGACATTCCCTCGATCGGGGCCGACTGGTACACGGGGAATCTCCACAAGTGGGCGTACGCCCCGCGCAGCAGCGGCATCCTGTGGGCCGCCCCGGCGCGGCAGGGTGGGCTCCACCCTCCGGTCATCTCCTGGGGGCTGGGGCGGGGGTTCAAGGCGGAGTTCGATTGGGTGGGGACGCGCGACCCTTCGGCCCACCTGGCGGCTCCCGCCGGGCTCGACTACCTGGAAGAGCTGGGATTCGACGCGACCCGGGCGTACAACCACGCGCTGGCGTGGCGGGCCGGTACGATGCTTGCGAGGGAATGGGGGACGCAGCTCCCGGCCGGGGAGGCGATGGTCGGCGTCATGGTCACGCTCCCCATGCCCGAGCGGCTGGGCGGCACGCCCGAAGCGGCGGCGTCCGTCCGGGACCGGCTCTTGTTTGAGCATCGCATCGAAGTGCAGGTGCACGCGTGGAGGGGACGGATCTGGACGCGCGTCTCGGCTCAGGTGTACAACGACCCAAGCGACGTGGAACGGCTGGCCCAGGCGGTCCTGGCCCTGAGCTGAAAGGAGGACGCGTGCCCCGATCCTCGCTCCGGCCCGAGCGGAAGTCGTGGTTCACCCGCTTCGCCAAGTCGACTTCCCGCGCCGCCGGCCGCCCCGCCGCTTTCGCGGTCGCGATCGGCATCATCCTGGTCTGGGCCGTGACCGGCCCCCTGTTTCACTTCAGCGATACGTGGCAGCTGGTGATCAACACCGGCACCACCATCATCACCTTCCTCATGGTCTTCCTCATCCAGAACACCCAGAACCGGGACTCCGAGGCGGTCCACCTGAAGCTGGACGAGCTGATCCGGGCGCTGGAGGGCGCGCACAACGCGCTCCTCGACCTCGAGGATCTGGACGACAAGGACCTCGACCGCATCCGCGCCACCTACGCCGACCTGGCGGAGTCGGCCCGCCGGATGCTCCATGAGCGCGGGGTGGACACCGGCGTCCCCGAGATGGACCCCAGCTAGTCGCTCGTCAATTGCTCTGGGCCAGGCTCTGGAACTTCTTCCCCAGGGTGAACGCGATCACGAGCCACACGAGGATCAGCACCAGGCTCACCAGCGCGAACTGCCGGGGGCCGAAGGCCAGCCACGTCGTGCCCGCGAGGACCAGCCCGGCCGAGAGAACATCTCCCAGGCGCACGAAGAACGTGTCGTTGGCCTGCTTCGCCTTGTACTTCGCCTCCCGGCTGGTCGGAAGGTACAGGGCGTTCCGCGTCGTGTTCTGCAGCGAATAGTCCAGCGAGTTCTCGGCGATCTTGGCGGTGCGGATGAAGGCGAGCACCGGGACGAACGCCATCGAGGCATAACCCACCAGCGCCACGAACGGCAGCACCATGAGCGCTGTCCGCACGCCGAACCACTTGATCACGCGCGAGACCACGAAGGCCTGGATCAGCGCCGACACGATGTTCACGATGGTGAAATAGTTGCCGTAGAACGCTCCGATGATCTTCTTCTCGTCCACGGCGGCGGCGCCATGGGCCATCGCGCCCACCACGGTCTTGCTCAGGATGTACTCGCCGGTGGTGTTGACTAGGTTGGCCAGCACCATGAGGCAGGCGATCAGGAGCAGGTACTTGTTCGACAGGACCAGCGAGAAGCCGCTCTTGCCTTTGATCCCCTTGTCTTCGGAGGAGGCGGCCGGAGCTTTTGCCTCGGCCGCGCGGGCGCCTGGAGTCTGGGACGCCTCGGGCGGCGTTTCGGGGCGCTCCCGGGCGCGCTTCCGCTCGCGCAGGTTCACGATGTTGGTCAGGATCATGCAAAGGCCGAGGAGGCCGGCGGCGGCCAGCATGAAGGGGTACGGGCCGAAGCGCTCGACCAGGTGACCCGTAACGAACGAGCCGGCGATCGCTCCGAGGGAGGCGCCGAAGCCTACGATGGCGAAGAGACGCTTCCCCTGCTCCACGGTGTAGACGTCGTTGGCGAAGGCCCACAACTGGGCGATGACCATCATGTTGAAGATTCCCACCCAGATGAAGAACGCCGTGCCGACCGCGTAGCCGGCCTTGTCGGCCAGGAAGAACGCGACCAGGCACCCGATGAAGAACATCGTCACTCCGTTGATCAGCTTGACGCGCGAGACGCGAGAGGCGAGAGCGCTGTAGACGGGGACCAGGACGATCAACACTCCCGCGATCGCCGCGGCTGCGTAGCTCTTCACCTCCGCGCCGCCCTTCTGGGTCAGGATGAGCGGCTCGCGGATCGTCTTGAGCAGGTAGTACGAGGCGAGAAGAAGAAAGATATTCAGCATCAGCAAGATTGCGGTGACGCCCTCGCCGTTCTGGACGTCGGCGAAAATGCCGAGGATGCGATCCAGGATTCCCCT
Source organism: Candidatus Limnocylindrales bacterium (assembly GCA_035300625.1). GTDB lineage: Bacteria > Eisenbacteria > RBG-16-71-46 > SZUA-252 > SZUA-252 > DASQJL01. The sequence continues at coordinate 2,163 of DATGVG010000050.1, read as the reverse complement.
GCCCTCCTGGCCGCGGGTTGCTGCCCGTCCGGCCGGATAGGCCGCGGTGCCGCTCATACGTTCCTCCATGGGGCGCCCGCCCGCGGCGCCGGGGTCAGCGACTGGTGCCCGGCCGCTTCGGGCGGACCTGAGTCTTCGCGCGGCTCGGTGCCTGCGTGGACTTCAGGGTCTTCGCGGCCGATGAGACGGAATCGATGCCGGCCTGTGAGGAGATCTTCTTCGCCGCCTTGTTCTCTTCCATCGGCGGCGGCTGTTTCAGGGCCTCGGGTGGAAGCGGAATCTTGTGCTGGTCGATCTTCGGCACGCCGTATCGCTTCAGGTCCACCTGCACGTGATCGGCCAGCCGCACGCCTCCCTTCGGCTCCACCTCGTACGTGGTGAACTCGCCTCCGCCGAACCACAGCCGGAGGTGGATGAAGTGGAAGAACTGCCCGGTGGAGACGTTCTCGGGCTTGAAGACGCCGCCGGCCACCCTGTACTCGGCGAAGAGTCTCGCGCTCTCGGCGGGTGGCGGGATGTCGTGGAGCGGCGAGCCGGCCCCGCCCGTCACGATGTTGATGAGCACCGCGTCCGGCCAGGTCATCAGCGCCCGCTCGTAGTCGTGCTCGTGTCCGGAGGCCAGGATTCCGATTCCCTGCTCTTTGAGAGCCCGCACCATGCGCTCGCGCCTTTCTTGAAGAACGGCGTCGCTCTGCCACTCCACGCGGTGGAATCCGCTGGAGAACGGCGGGTGGTGCATGAACACGAACGCCGGGCCCCGGTGCTCCTTGATGCGCGCGACCAGCCAATCGATCTCCTCGTCGGAGTACTTGATCTCGACGTCGCGCGGCCAGTGGTTCGCGGGGTCGGTCATCGGATTCGAATCGAGCGCGAGAAAGCGCACCCATCCGTCGGCCGAATCGAAGCAATAGTAGAGGCGGTCGCCGGTCGCGGGCAGCCCGGTCGCGGCCCGCCAGTTCTCGACGCCCTCGGGCGTGTCGGTCCTTTCGTGGTTCCCGGCGACGGGGAAGTAGGGGACCCGCGCGGAGAGCGGCCGGATCAGGCGCAGGAACCGAGTCCATTGCGCCGGGATCCGCCCGTCCTTGACCAGGTCTCCGGTGTTGATGATGGCCGCGACCTGTTGGCGTCCCGCCTCCAGGGAATCCAGCTTCGCCCCGATCGCCGCGTTGACCTGCTTCTCCAGCCCCCAGACCGGGTGCTTCCGGATGACGTCCGGAATGTCGCGGATCAGCGCAAGATCCGGATAGAGCCCCTTGGCCAGGATCACGGGGATCGCCAGGAGTCCGCGCGCGATGTGGATCGGGTTGAGCGAGATGATGTGCTCCACTTTGAGAATGTCCACCTTGAGCCGCGTGGTGCGATAGGCGGGGCGGTTGTCGCCGCAGAGGAGAATATTGAGCGTGTCGGCCGTGTACCCGCGGACCAGCCGCCCCAGATACCGGCGTGTGGAGTCGCCGGTCCCGGGGATGAACCCGATCAGAGTGTCGCTTGTGAAGAGGGACCAGAGCGGGAGCGACTGCTTGTCCCGGGATCCCACCTCGTTCTCGGTCCGCACCAGCGAGCGGGGCAGGCTGTCCTCGCCCGACGGCGGCGACACCGTCTGGATCACGCCGCTGAGCCTCCCGGGAGAAGCGCATCCGGCCGCGACGACACCGAGGACGGTGGCGATCGCGGCGAATCGGATACCCAGGTCGCCCGGCCGCGGGCGGGCTCGCATCCTCATCCGTGGCGGACTCGCGTCACCACCCACCCGCCGCCGTGCCTCTCGAGGTCGACGTCCGCGGGCTTGGCCCGGCTTCCGACGATGGAGAACCTGAACGAGGCCCGCGATCCCTCCGGAGCGTCCGCCGGAAGCCTGATCTGGGGGTTGGCCGACGACGCCTCGAGCGATTGATCCCTCCCGCCGTCGCGCTCGGCGTGGATCCGGTAGGCCCGCTCGCGCGTCAGGCCCAGGTCCACCGCCAGATCGTGGAAGCGCAGCACGCCCTCCTCGACGTGGAAGAAATCGAGCGGCGCCACCCGGTCGAACCAGTAGCTCGCCACCTTGTCCCGACGCCGGATCAGGATGTCCCGGATGAAGGCGCGCGCGCGCGGATCCTCGTAGTGCGCGGCGTCCACGGCGGCCGTGATCTGATCGTCCGTGAAGGACGCGACCAGCTTCGC
>DATGVG010000049.1:0-2079 GCA_035300625.1 Candidatus Limnocylindrales bacterium | reverse complement strand
CGCGCCGCGCGGGGTCCCGGGCCAGCTCTTCGATCGCGCCCGCCAGGGCCTCGGCGCTTCCCGGCGGAACCAGGAAGAGCGGCTCCCCCGCCGGCGCGCTCCGCCCCCGCTCGAAGAACTCCGCCACCGCCGGCGACCGCCGCGTCACGGTGGGCACCCCAAGGGCCAGCGCCTGGTAGACCTTGTGCGGCACCACCCGTGCCGCTTTCTCCGTCGTTCCGAAAATCCCCAGCGCCACGTCGGCGCCGGCGAGGAGCTCGAGCGCCCCCGCGTATGGCAGGCGAGGCTCGCGGCGAACGCTTCGGAGCCCGAGGGACGCCACATCGCGATCGGCCTCGTGCGCCGTCATGCCGTCCCCGATCAGGGTGAATTGGGCGAAGGCGGGTCCGTGGCGCCGTTCGAGGAGCGCGGCCGCGCCCACGATCGCCGGCACTCCGTGAAGCGGCAGGAATCCGCCCACGTAGACCGCCGAGATCGGGCGCGCGGCGGTGGGGGCGAGCGCCGCTTGCGCCTTCCGCGCCGCTCGCTCCGCGCCGAGCGCGAACGCGGCGTGGTCGGCCCCGACCGGGACGCGGGCGAGCTTCCGGCGCGGAACGCCGAAGCGCTCCGCGAACAGCTCGCCGTGCTCCCACGTATCGCACAGGACGAGGTCGGCCAGCCGGAGGGCGACCGCGTCGCTGAGATGGAGGCGCGCGGCCGCGAGAGAGCGCGGCGCGACGCGGCCCAGATCGCGCGTCTGCGTGTCCCAGCGGGAGACGAGGGGGTCGAAGAGGAGCGGCACTCCCGCGACACGCGCGAGAGCCGCCGCCAGGGGTACGTCCCGGTGTCCGAAGGAGGGAACGAGGTAGGCATCCGCGCCGCCCCCGCGCGTGGCCCAGGCGCCGAAGAGCGCCGCCTCCCGGGCCCCCCGGCGCGACGTGACCGGCAGCAGGCGCACGTCGACGCCCAGGGCCTGAAGCCCTTCCCGGAGCACGCGGGTTCGGGGGTACTCCGGATCGAAGGCGCCCAAGAAGGCGACCCTCACCGGCGCTCCGGACCCCCGGCTCTACCATCCCCCCGATTTCCCCGATCTGGGCGATCTCCTCGGATCTCCTGCTCCCAGCGCCGGGCGTACTTCACGAAGACCGAGAACGCGGCCAGGCCACAGAGCACGATCCCGTGGCGCCCTTCCCGAAATCCCCCCTGGAGGACGTACATGCGGAGGAAGCGGAGCGGAGCGCGAAAGAGGAGCCGCGCCGCCGAGGCCTTGACGCCGCGCTCGCGCAGATCGTCCGCTGACCAGCGCGTGTACCGTTGGAACTTCTCGAAGTACTGGTCGAGGTCGCGATAGGTGTGATGGAGGAGCGGCTCGCGCAACGAGCCGACCTTTCCGGAATCGATCCGCACCTCGGCGTGCACGTGGAGCGGCTCGTAGGCTCCCCGCGTGCGGTCGAACAGGCGGAGCACCTTGTCGCGATGCCACCCCGCCGAGCGGATCGGCCGCCCCAGGAAGTGGTTCGAGCGCCGGATCCAGTAGCCGTCCAGCCGAGCCGAATCCGCCAGGACCGCTTCGATCTCGGCGCGGAGCGCGGGCGTGACTCGCTCGTCGGCGTCCACGATCAGGGTCCAGCGGTGGGTGAGGCGCGGCAGCGCCCAGTTCTTCTGCGCCGCGGAGTTCACGTACTCGTGCTCCAGAACCCGGTCCGCCACCGCCAGGGCCGCCTCCAGCGTCCCGTCGGTGCTTCCGGAATCGACGACCACGACCTCTTCGGCCCAGCGCACCGACTGAAGGCATTCGCGGACATTGTGGATCTCGTTTAAGACCGGAACCAGCACGCTCAAGGGCTCGCGCACGCACGCTCCTCCGGGGCGCGGCCGCCGGCGCCGCGGGGTTTCGCCAGGTGCCCGAGCGACGCCTGGACGACGCGCTCCACCGTCACGTCGCTCATGCAGCGCATGTGCCGGTCGCCGGGGAGCGGGCATCGGTTCGCGTTGCAGAAGAGGCAGTCGAGCCCCTCCGCGGTGATCGCGGTATGCGGCCCCTCGGGCGGATGCCACGTGGCGGGATGCGTCGGGCCGTACACGGTTACGGTGGGGACC
>DATGVG010000048.1:0-6676 GCA_035300625.1 Candidatus Limnocylindrales bacterium | reverse complement strand
CGCGCGGAGGCTCTTTCCGTACTCCGACATGACGTGGCACGAGAGGCAGTAGCTCGTCGTCGCGGCGCGATCCATGTGGTGGGTGAAGCCGCCGTACAAGGCGACCGCGGGCACCAGGAAGAGCGCGGTCAGGCCGAGGAGCTTCCCCTCGAGGGTGCGGAAGATCTCCGGGCGGAGGATCAGGACCACCAGGAGAAGCGCCGCGAAGCCGATCTGCGCGTCGAGCAGGAACGGGGAGGGTAGCATTCCGGATACATCGTCATTCCACGAGGGAGGCTTTACCCTTATGATGTCCCGGCTAAGTACCGTCGCGAGTCCTCATTGCGCCCGTAGCTCAGCTGGATAGAGCGTCTGCCTCCGGAGCAGAAGGCCAGGGGTTCGAATCCCTTCGGGCGCACCATTTCCCCTATGACCGAGATGACCGAGCCCAAGCCTAGCTTCCGGTGGACGGAGCGGCGCGTCGCCCGCCTGGTCACGATCCTCGCGAGCGCCGCGGTCGTGGCGGCGGACGTCGCTCTCTTTTTCGTCTACCGGCAAACCGCGGCGGTCTTTCCTCCACCGTGGCGGACGGTGATCCCGGTCGGGATCGGCGGCGTCTTCCTCTTCGCCGCCGGCCGCTTGCGCCGCCAGATTCGCCTCTTCCAGCAAGATCGCTAGCCTGCGCGCGTAGGGGCACGGAGATTGCTTTGTTCCCACGGCGTGACCCTGCGCCCACTGAAAAGCATGCATCCCGCAATGGATGACCTTGCGGGAAACGAATTGTTTTTTACCACCCTGCAGGAAATTACCAGCCTGATCAACGGCGGCAGGGCGCAGGAAACCATTTTCGAATCGGTTCTCTCCTGCGCTCTTCACATGCTCCAGGCGCAGGCGGTGTTCCTGGTCACGGTCGAGAACGGGCGCATCCGCAAGTTCGCGCGCCGCCGGGGAGCCGACGGCCAGCTTCAGCCCCTCGAGCGCTACGAGCTGCCGAGCCACGCCGGCATCAGCCGCTGGGTTCTCCTGGAGGGCGAGCCGGTGCACGTTCCGGACGTGGGCGCCGACCCGCGCTACCATCCGAGCATGGACTCCCTCCCGGGCCTCCGCACGTCGGCGGTGATCGCCGCGCCGCTCAAGGTGCGCGACGCGGTCCTGGGCGTGCTGGTGGCGGTGAATCGCCTGGAGGCGACGCCGTTCGAGCCGCGCCACGTTCGCGTGGTATCCCTGCTCGCGAATCAGACGGCCATCGCCATCGAGAACGGAAAGCTCTACCGGCGCGCCGAGCAGCTGGCCATCACCGACGACCTGACGCAGGTCTACAACTACCGGTTCCTCAAGATGGCGCTTCGCCGCGAGGTGAAGCGCGCAGCGCGGTTCAGCCAGACCTTCTCGGTGCTCATGGTGGACGTGGACAATCTGAAGCACTACAACGACCAGAACGGCCACCTCCGCGGCAGCGAAGTGCTGCGCACCGTCGCTCAGATCGTGGTCCGGGAGGCGCGCTCCATCGACCTGGTCGCCAAGTACGGGGGAGACGAATTCGTCGTGATTCTCCCGCAGACCCTGCGCGAGGGAGCGATGGTGCTGGCCGAGCGGGTGAAGATCTCCGTGGAGGGCACCGCGTTTCCTCTCGTGCCGCCCGGCGTCATCACCGTGAGCCTGGGCGTCGCCACGTATCCCATGAACGGGATCACCGCGGGCGAGCTGCTCGAAGCGGCCGACATCGCCTTGTACGCGGCGAAGCAGTCCGGGAAGAATCGCGTGCAGAGCGCCGGATTCGACCCCGATGCCGGGACGCGCGGCCGCGGGCCGAATCCGTATGACATCCCTCCCACGTCGGGGGAATCGCTTTGACACGCGCCCCCGCCGCGGATAAGGTGGCCGCGTGCTCGTGGCGATCCACGACCCCCTCCTCGTTCTCGCTTCCTTTCTAGCGGTCTTCGCTCTTCTCGTCGGGGCACGCACCGCCTCCTCGCGAGGAGTGCCGCCGGCCGCCGTGCGCCGATCCCTGCACGCGGCGATCGGACTGTGGACTGCATTCGTCGCGACTCTCTTCCTCCGCCTTAGCTGGGCGCTGGTGCCTCCCCTGGGATTTCTCGCGGCCAACGCTTCCGGAAGGACGGGGCTTCTGGTCCCCTCGCTGGCGCGCCCGGACGATCCCGGAGGGGCGCGCGGACTCTGGACGTTCCCGCTCGGGGTCGCCGCCGCGTACTGGCTTTTCTGGAACGATCCCGGCCGGGCCCCCGTCGTCGCCGGCTGCCTGGCGCTAGCCCTCGCCGACCCCGCGGCGGCGTGGACGGGGAAGCGCTGGGGCCAGCGCCGTCTTCGCCCGCTCGCCCTGCGGCGCACGCTCGAGGGGTCGCTCGCTTTCTTCGTGGTCGCGGCGATCCTCGTGGGCGCGGTCGCGGCGCGCCCGGGGGGCGCGATGCACGCGCTCAGGCTGGCGGTCGGATGCGGCGCGGTAGGCGCCCTGGCCGAGGCTCTGGCGCCGCCCGGCTGGGACAACGCGCTGATTCCGGTGGCGGTCGGCGCCGCGTATCACGTGCTCGCGTGAGCGCGACGCCCTTTCTCTGGGGAGTCGGATTCGCCCTCGGCGGCTCGGCCATCGTCCTTGTCACGCGGCAGGGAACTCCGGGTGCGGCCCTCCTGGGATTCGCCGTCGCGATACTGATGGTGCTGGGCTTCGGCCCGCACGCCATGGCCCCGGTGGCCCTGTTCGTGCTCGGCTCCGGCCTCCTCACGCGGCTGGGACGCGGATCCAAGGAGCGGCAGCGCGCGGCGGAGCACGACCGGGGCCGCCGGCGCGCCGTCCACGTCGCCGCGAAGCTGGGCGTGCCGGCGCTGCTGGGCTTGGCGGCGGCCCTGGCGCCCGCGATCCGCGGCGCCGCCGGCACCGGCGCGGCCGCCGCCCTTGCGGGCGCGTTCGCAGACACCGCGGCCACCGAGGTGGGCCCGGTCGCCGGAGGGCCGGTGGTGCGGCTGCAGGGGGGCCGCTGGACCCGCGCCGCCCACGGCGAGCCGGGAGGCGTGAGCGCGGCCGGGCTGGCGGCGGGCGCCGCGGCGGCTCTCGTGGCGGCGGCCCTCGCGTGCGCGGTCGGCATCGGCGTGACCGCCGGCGCTCCGTTCGTCGCCTTCGGAGCGGGGTTCGGGGCGATGGTGGCCGAGAGCCTCGTGGCCGGCACCCGGGCGGGGCGCCGCCTGGGCCACTTCGGCCGGAACGTGCTCGTGTCGGCGCTGGCCGCGGCGGCGGGGTGTACCCTGGCCGCGGCCCTGGAGCGGAGAGCGGGATGACGGCGGCTTCCACGAGGGGATCGGAGGGGGGCGTGAGCGTCGAGATCGCGTGCGTCGTGGGAGCGCGCCCCAATTTCATGAAGATGGCCCCCGTGTTCGAGGCGCTCCGCTCTTACCCGTGGCTTCGCCCGACGCTCGTCCACACGGGCCAGCACTACGACGAGGCGATGTCGCGCGTCTTCTTCGACGAGCTGGGAATGCCGGCGCCCGACGTGAACCTGGAAGTCGGCTCGGCGACGCACGCCGTCCAGACCGCGCGCATCCTGGAGCGGTTCGACGCGTGGCTGGAGGAGGCGCGTCCGGGACTGGTCCTGGTCGCGGGGGACGTCAACTCCACCGTGGCCTGCGCCCTGGCCGCGGCGAAGCGAACGATTCCGGTGGGGCACGTCGAGTCAGGTCTCCGGAGCCGCGACCGGACGATGCCCGAGGAGCTGAACCGGATCGTGACCGACGTCCTCGCGGACTTTCTATTTGCGCCCTCGGCCGATGCCGTGGAGAACCTCGCCGCCGAAGGGATCGATCGCGCGAAGATCCACTTCGTCGGAAACTCGATGATCGACTCCCTGCGCCGGCACCTCGCCGCCGCGCGCGCGCGCCGGACGCACGACCGCTTCGGACTGGATCCGCGGGGCTACGCGGTCGTGACGCTGCACCGTCCCAGCAACGTGGACGATCCCGAGAGTCTCGAGCGGATCCTGGACGCGCTTCGCAGCCTGGCCGCCCGGCTCCCGGTCGTCTTTCCTGCCCACCCCCGGACCGCGGCGCGGCTCGCCGGGCCCGGAGATCCGTCGATCGCTGGGGTGACCGTCTGCGAGCCGCTCGGTTACCTCGATTTCCTGGGGCTCATGGAGGCGTCCCGGCTGGTGGTCACCGACAGCGGCGGAATCCAGGAGGAGACGACCGCGCTGGGGGTGCCGTGCCTGACCCTTCGGGACAACACGGAGCGTCCGATCACGGTCTCCGAGGGGACCAACCGCCTGATCGGGAGCGACCCCGCGGCCATCGCGCCCGCCGCGGAGACCGTCCTGGCCATGCCCCCGCCGGCGCCCCGCGCCCCCGCCCTCTGGGACGGGCATGCCGGCGGAAGAATCGCCGCCATTCTCGCCGCGGCCCTCCAGCCCCGGCCGGGGTTGCCCGCGCCGGAAGAGGATTCTTGCCGCGCGACAATTTGACACGCGCGGGCGCCATCCCGTAAGATTTACCCTAGTGAGCAGTTGCCCGGCGGTACGGGGGAGCTGCCTGACTCGATAGAAAGGACCTTCTGATGACGTGCATCCGCCGTTGCAACGATGCGATCGTCCTCGTTGCCGCCGCAGTGAGTCTTTTTGGAGCACCGGCTGTCCAGGCGCAAACCCAGAAGGGCGCGCGCGCTTCCACCCAGCCAAACCAGCAGGCCGAGCCCTATCGCGTGGGCGTGGGTGACGTGATCCGCGTCGACGTGGCCGGGCGCACCGACGTTTCCGGGTCGTTCACGGTGGCCGACGACGGCACCGTGACGCTGCCGATCGTCGGGAGCGTGCGGGTCCAGGGACGGTCGGCTCCGGAGATCCGGTCCGACCTGTCGCGCCGGGTGTCCCTGTTCGATCGGTCTTCTCCCCCCGTCACCGTGACGGTGGCGGAATACAAGAGCCGGAAGATCTTCGTCCTCGGGGCGGTTCTCCTGCCCGGCATCTACGCCTTCGCCGAGATGCCCACGATCTGGGACGCGATCGCCGAAGCGGGCGGTCCGCTCGACGATGCCAACCTGTCGGCCGTCGAGATGATTCCGGGCGACGCGAGCGGGGGACGCCACACCCAGAACATCGATGTCGCAGGAGCCATCCGCGAGAGCCGCACCGATATGCTGCCCCGGCTGAAGCCGGGGGACACGGTCCGCGTGCCTCGGGGGCAGAGCTCGAACAGCGTTCTCCTCATGGGCGCCATCACCCGTCCCGGGCCCTTGCCATACGACCAGGCTCCCGATCTCGTCACCGCCGTGGTCCGGAGCGGTGGACCCACCACCGACGCCAAGCTGAGCGAAGTGCAGGTGCTCCGCCAATCGGGGACGCGCGTCATGCGCCTCCGGGTGGATCTGGACCGCTATTTCGAGAAGGGCGATCTGGCCGGGAATCCGCGCCTGGAGCCCGGGGACACCGTATTCTTGCCGCGCGAGTCGGGCCGCCGCTCCAACGCGCTTACCTACGTCGGCGCCGCCACGGCCGTGATCGGGCTGATCAGCTCGGTCGTAATCCTGGCGAACCGGCACTGACCCCGCGAAGGAGCTGAACGTGGAGCAGGAAAATGCGTCCGCGGTCGATACCCGCGAGCTTTTCTGGAAGGCGCGGCGGTATCGCTGGATCGCGCTCCTCCCCTTCGTGGGGGCGCTGTGCGCCGCGTTTCTGTACTCCAATGTGGCGACCCCGGTTTACGAGTCGGCCGTGACCATCTCCCTCGAGGACCAGGCTCCCGTGTCCGAAGGGCTGGAGCGCATGGTTCGCCCCGGCGAGCGGAGCGAGGACATGGTGCAGAAGGTGGCGCGCGTCCGGAACCGGGTGCTGAACCGGACCTTCCTCCAGGATGTCGCCGACCGCCTGGGACTGTCCCGTGACCCGCGCCTCCTCCGGGCGGGCGAGTCGGCCGCGCGCAAGTATCCCGGGATCACGCCCGAGGACTACGCCGCACGGGTCGCCGTGGCGTCGCTCACGAAGAAGGTCACGGTGACCCCAGTCGGTTCCACCTTCATCCGTATCGCGGCGAAGGATCCCAATCCCGAGAGCGCGCGCAAGATCGCGGCTGCCGTCGGCGAGGGGCTGATCGAGGACACGCGCAAGTCCACGCTGGAGCGGGCTCAGGCCCGCGGCGAATTCAGCCAGGACCAGATTTCGGTCATCCGGGAGAACCTGCGCCAATCCGAGGACAAGCTCCAGGCCGCCAGGGAATCCGCCATCGGCCAGAGCATCGCGACCGGCCCGGTGGACCAGGCCAACGTCGACGGGGTTCGCGAGATGGCGGACGCCGCCGACAAGGAATCCGGACAGATCCGCGACCGGATCCGCTCCGACTTGGAGACGTGGGCCTCGAGCGCCGGCGCGGGAAGGTCGTTGCCCGATCTCAAGAATTCCCGCACGTCGGAGCTCGAGTCACGCCTTTCCAGCCTGGAGTCGAGTTACGGGCTCGCGGCGGTCCGCGGCCAGACGGGCGGCGAAGGGCAGGCCCTCCTCTCGCAGATCGGCGCGGCGCGGCAGGCGCTTCTCTCCGAGTACGAGTCCGCCGCCGGGCGGCTGCCGGGCGATCTCCCCGACGACGCCCGTTCCGTGGCGGCGGGCGTGGCGCTGGACCGATCCGTGTTGCGCTCGCTCCAGGCGCGGAAGTCCCACCTGTCGTCGATGGTCCGCTCATACCTGCACGAGGCGCGCAGCACGCCGCG
>DATGVG010000047.1:0-8911 GCA_035300625.1 Candidatus Limnocylindrales bacterium | reverse complement strand
GGCCGAGCCGGAGAGCGCGTTCGACGCCGTGAAGACCACGTTATAGGGCGCGCCGCGGCCGTCGGCGAAGGTTGGGGTCCAGGTGAAGGTCCCGGAAGTGTTTCCCGCTCCGGCCGTGAACGCGGCGTTGTTCCCCGCGGGAAGGGCCGAGAGATCCGCCGTCAGGGACGCGACCGTGTCTCCGTCAGGATCGGACGCCGAGACCGTGACGGTGATCGGCGACTGTTCCGCGCCGCTCGTCGTGGCCGGAGCCGTCACCACGAGTGCCCGGTCCACGTTGGTGACCGTGACCGCGGTCGAGGCCGAGCCGGAGAGTGCATTCGAGGCGGTGAAGGTCACGGTGTAGGGCGCCCCGCGACCATCGGCGAAGGTCGGGGTCCACGTGAAGGTCCCCGAAGTGTTCCCCGCTCCGGTCGTGAACGCGGCGTTGTTCCCCGCGGGAAGCGCCGAGAGATCCGCGGTGAGCGACGCGATCGCGTCGGCGTCAGGGTCGGAGGCGGATACCGTGAACGTGATCAGGGACTGCTCGGCCCCGCTGACCGTGGCCGGCGTGCTCACGATCGGCGCCCGATCCACGTTGGCGACGGTGATCGCGGTGGTGGCCGAGCCGGAGATCGCGTTCGACGCGGTGAACGTCACGTTATAGGGCGCGACGCGGCCGTCGGCGAAGGTCGGAGTCCAGGTCAAGGTCCCCGAGGTGTTCCCCGCCCCGGCCGTGAACGCCGCGTTGTTCCCCGCCGGCAATGCCGTGAGGTTCGCGGTCAACGACGAGATCGCTTGGCCGTCCGGATCCGAGGCCGTCACCGTGACGGTGATCGGAGCCTGTTCCGGTCCGCTCGCCGCCAACGGGGCGACGACGACGGGAGCCTGGTCGGTAACGTACTCATATGCCCCGCGGTCTGCGAAGGGCACGGGACCCGAGCCGGTGTTGGGAGTGGCTGGGTCGTCGATCCTCGCGTGGCCGTCGGTGTCGAGGGCAGGCCAATTGCTCACCGAGGTGATCGCGTTGTCGATGGCCGGCGAGCCCGAGAGCAGATGGAAGTCTCCCGCCGCCGTGTTCGTGAAACGAGGGTTCGACTGAAGGGACTGCGCATCGCGTCCGCTCGCGGCGGCGTACGCAGCGACCGACGAGTAGAGTGTCGTGATGTACTTGACCGGTTGCTGGCTCGTCGAGTTCCAGAACAGGTTGTAGTTCGAGACGAACCCGGAGGACGAGGCGCCCTCGACCCACAGGTCGAATTCATTGGTGGTCAGCCCGTTATCCACCGCGATGCAGTTGTACAGGGACGTGCCGGTGGCACCGCCCTCGATCGAGAACCCATCCTTGTAGTTCCCGTACGCGACGTCGTTCCGGTGGATCGTTCCGGTGGAGCCGCTGTAATGGTCGAAACCGTGGTCGCCGTTCGCCCAGGAAATGTTACCGATGGAGATGTTGTCGTTCGAGGAGGCGAAGTTGACCCCCGAGTCCTGATTGTGATGCAGACGATTCCGCTGAATGAGATTGCCGTTGGCGCGGTTCAGAGAGATTCCGTTGGCGCGCCGTTGGGCAGGATCCGCATTGCCGCTCGCCTCGTTGTCCTGGATCGTACAACCGGTGGCATCGGTGGTAAGCGAGATGCCGTGATCCTGGCAGTTCGAGACCACGTTCGAGGCGACCAGCACTCCGGCGGACCCGGAGATGCCGACCCCGTATTTATAGGCCTGCGTGATCGTGTTGCTCGCGACGACGCAGTTGTCCGAGCCCGAGCTGACATAGACGGCCCGGTCCTCGGTGTGGGTCACAGTGAATCCGATGACGTTGACCCAGGGGTGGCCGGAGATGCGGAACCCATAGGTGCGGCGTCCGACCCTGGCCGCGTGCGTTCCCGGGTTGCCTCCCCCTGCGTTGACGTAAAGTCCCGTCCCCGCGACGTACTCGAACGTGCGCGCGGGAATCGTGCTGGGAGTCGCCGTGGAAGGATCCAGATGCGTTCCGTCCGCGAAGACCTGGAACGGAGCCCAGATGACGCTCGACGCCAGCCACACGTTTCCCGACACCAGCGTCCACTTGGAGGTCGCGGAGAAGTCGTCCGAGCCCTCCACGATCACGCCGGGGCCGGTCGCCTGGAACACGAACGGGTTTCCCGATGCGCCGTTGGCGGTCACCGTCACCTGCTCGGGGTAGGTTCCCGGACGGACCATGATCGTGACCCCCGCACCCTTGTGGGCCGCGATCGCCGCGGTGATGGTGCAGTAGGGCACCGAGGGCGTGCCGGGGCCGGTGTTCGAGCAGGTGCCGCTCGAATTGTCCACGTAGTAGACGGCGGCGGCGGCGGACGTCAGAGGCAGCAGGAGCAGAATCCCCAGCAGACAGGCCGAACGAAGCCAGCGGCTCGGGGGGCCGAATGGAAAGCGATGGGAAGGGTGCATCACGGTACCCTCACGATTCGGCCTCGTACGGAGCCCTCTTGGGTTTGCAAGCGGTAGAAATAGATCCCTGCCGGGAGCCACTTCCCTGCGGCGTCCTGACCATCGAAGCGAATGACATGGCGGCCGGGGGGCATGTGCGCCTCATCGACGAGGCTTCGCACGAACCGCCCGCGGACGTCGTAGATACGAACTTGAGTCCTTCCCTCACTGGATGTGGTGAAGGCGATCGTTGCATCCGGATGCGACGGATTCGGCGCGAGCACGGGCGCCAGCGAGGGCCCCGAAAGGGCCTGTCTCGCGGGACCCCGCGCTGCCGCCGATCCTCCGGGAACGAGCTGGATCGAGATGTTGTCGGTCTGGAAGACCTCCGCCGGCACCGCCGGCTGGTCCACGACCTGGAAATCAAAGGTCGAGCCCGCGACGGTGGCGCTGGAAGCCGTGGTCACCATCTGCCACGCGGGGGAAAGCGTCACGGCCGGAGAGTATCTCGTCGAGCCCTCCTGGGTGCTCCCCAGGTACTCCCGGACCCGCAGCATTCCCGCTCCGGCGGCCGAGGCGGATCGGACCCAGGCGGTGAAGCGGTACGATTCCCCGACCGCTTCGGTCCGGGTCACCCAGTTCGGGCTGTCGTTCACGCCGAACTTGCCGGTCCCGGATGCCGGCCCTCGCATCTCCAGCGAGAACGCCCCGTCGGACCCGCCGGCCACCCTCTGGAGGGTCGCCCCGCCGTTTCCGCTCCACCCGTCCGTCGTGGCCTCGAAGGAGGGATTGCCCACGAGATTGGATCCGGGGCTGGGAGCGGCGCCGACGGTGATCGCCGTCGAGGCCGAGCCCGAAAGGGCGTTCGAGGCGCTGAAGACGACGGGATACGGGAGCGCGCGCGCGTCGCCGGCCGCGGGAGCCCACGAAAGCGTTCCCTGGGTGTTCCCCGGGGTGGAGCTGAAGTGCGCGCCATTGCCGGCGGGAAGGCCGGAGAGGTCCGCCGTGATTGCCGTGATCGGATCGCCGTCGGGATCGGCCGCCGTGACCGGCACCGAGAGGGTCGCGCCCTCCGTTCCGCTCGCCGCCGCGGGAGCCACGACCGACGGTGCTCCGTCCAGGTCGGTCACGGTGATCGCGCACGATGCAACCCCGGAGATCGCGTTGGCGGCCCCGAAGGCCACGCTGTACGGGGCCGTGCGGACGTCCGCCATGGCCGGGGTCCACGTGAGGGTGCCGGTAGAATTCCCCGATCCCGCCGTGAAGGCAGCGTCGCTTCCCTCAGGGAGGGCGGCGAGGTCGGCCGTCAGGGACGTGATCCCGTCTCCATCCGGGTCGGACGCCAGGACCGAAATCGTGAGCAGGTGCCCCGCGCGAGCGGCCGCGGCGGCGGGCGCGCTGACGGCGGGAGCCCGATCCACGTTGCTCACCGAGATCGCGGTGCTCACCGAGCCCGAGTTCGCGTTCGAGGCCGTGAAGGTGACGGAATAGGGGGTGCTCCGCGAGTCGGCGTACGACGGGGTCCAGAGGAGCGTCCCGGAGGTATTTCCCGGACCGGCGGTGAATACGCCGTTGTTCCCCGGCGGCAATGCCGAGAGGTCCGCGGTCAGGGAGGTGATCGCACCGTCGGGATCGCTGGCCGTCACCGCCACCGTTAGCGGGTAGCCTTCCGCACCGGAGGCCGCGTTCGGCGCCGCCACGACCGGAGGGTTGAACGTCCCGATGAATTCGAAGAACTCGAGCGCTCCGCGGTCCGCGTACGGGATGGACCCGGCGCCGGTATTAGGGGTGCCGGAATCGTCGAACCGGGGCTGGCCCTCGGCGTCCAGGACCGGCCAGTTGCTCACCGACGAACTCGCGTTGTCGATCGCCGGAGAGCCCCGGAGCAGGTGGAAATCACCGGCGCCGGCGTTCACGAACTTCGGATTGGACTGCAGCGTCTTCTTGTCCTTCCCCGTCGCGGCGCTGTACGCGCCCACGCTCGGGTAGATCGTCGAGATGTACTTGACGGGCTCCCGGCCGTTGGAGTTCCAGAAGAGGTTGTAGTCCGACGTGAATCCGGACGCCGACCCGCTGTCCACCCACAGGTCGAATTCGGCCGTCGTCAGCCCGTTGTTCACCGAGATGCAGTTGTACAGGCTGGTGCCGGGCGAGTTTCCCTCGATCGAGAATCCGTCCTTGAAATTGCCGTACGACACGTCGTGCCGGTGCACGGTACCGGAGGCGCCCAGATGGTCGAAGCCGTGGTCCCCGTTGTTCCAGGAGATGTTCTCGACGGAAACGTTGTTGTTCGAGGAGCTATTGATCTGGAGACCGGTGTCCTGGTTGTCGTGGACGCGGTTTCGGCGAATGAGGCAGCCGCTGGTTTCGCCCAGGTAAATGCCGTTGGCGCGCCGCACCAGAGGATCGGCGTTCCGGAACGATTCGTTGTCCTGGATGGTGCTGCCGTTGCTTCCGGAACCGAGCAGGATCCCGTGGTCCTGATTGTCGGAGACGACGTTCGACGCCACGAGAACGCCGGGGGCTCCGGAGGCGCCGATTCCGTAGTGCCGCGCGAACGTGACATGGTTGCCGGAGACGACGCAGTTGGCCGACCCGCTCGCGACGTAGATTCCGTACTCATCGGCCCGCGTGGCCTCGAATCCACTGATCGTCACCCACGACTGGTCGGAGACCAGGATGCAGTACTCGCGCCGGCTGGCCCTTGTCTGATGGGTGCCCGGATTGCCCCCCCCGAGGTTCACGTAGAGGCCGGAGCCGGAGACGAAACGAAACGTGCGCGAGGGCAGCGATGACGGAGACGCGGAGGACAGGGTGAGCCGCCCTCCATCGACGAAGACCTGCTTCGGGCTCCACGTCACGCCGGAGGCGCGCCACACGTTGCCCGAGTAGAGCGTCCACATCGACGCCTGGGAGAGGTCGTCGGAACCGTCCACCACGACCCCGGGCCCCTGCCCCTGAATGACGAAGGGATTGCTCGAGGTTCCCGAGGCCGGGACGTCCACCTGCTCCAGGTAGGTGCCCGGCCGAACGACGATGGTCGTGCCGGGCCCGCGGTGGGCCGCCAGCGCGGCGGAAATAGAACAATAGGGCGATGACGCGGTGCCGGGACCCGAGGCGGAGCAGGAAGCGCTGTTCGCGTCCACGTAATACACGGCCGCCGTCGCGGCTCCCGGAACGTACCCAAGAACGAAGCCAAGGACGGAGCCGGCCAGAGCGCTGAAACCGAGAGGGCGCCGGATCATGCCCGCTCCGAGCCGCGCGAGGCGCCGGTTCGGACCAGCGTTCCGGCCGGCGCGACCCGCGGCGCATTCGCCGGGGCGTTCCCCGCATGTTCCGCCGCGGAGCGCGTCTCCACGGAAGGAGCGGCCGCGGCCCGATCTTCGGCCGGCCGATCCGCCGCCACGCCCAGATGCGGGAACTGCGCCAGAATCGAACTGATCTCCGCGTCCAGCTGGAAGCTGTAGTAGTGGGCGCACTGGAACGCGAGGTAGATCGCGAGACCGATCGCGCTGACGACGAGGTAGTAGGTCGGCGCCGGCCAGCCGGTGAGGGCCTGGATCGCATAGGCGGCGGCGAACGCCGGAACCGCGATGATGAACATCCGGAACATCTTCAGGGGACGGAACCATGCCGCCGCCCGCCGCATCCCCGCCCCGCGGGTGGATTCCGCGGGCATGCGCCCCGTCTCCCGCAGGTGCTTCAAGAGGATGTACGGGGCCAGATGCTGGTTCTCGTCGATCGCGTTCGCGAGGATGGCGACCGCCGCGCCGACCGCCAGGAACACGACGCCCGCTCCCGCGCGAACCTGGTGGATGGCCACCGCGAGAAAGAGGCAGGGCTCCACGAGCCGGTGATAGAACCGGTCGAGCAGGATTCCGTGAACGGATTCGACGCCGCGGTACCGCGCGATCTCCCCGTCCATCTTGTCGAGGAGGAATACAAAATAGAGCAGCACAAAGCCCAAGACGTTCCACGCTCCGCCGTTCCCAGCGACCAGGCCGGCGCCCAGGACGCCGAGGCCCAACATGGCGAAAGAGACCGCTCCGAGCGGGATGCCCGTCCGGAGAACGATCCAGGTACCGTAGATCGAGATCTGTCGGTGGATGACGTACCACGCGGGGTCTCCCCCCTTCCCTGCTTGACAGATCGCGCGCAACTCGCTCGGCCGCTTCATGCCGCTCCTAGTTCTTGAGATTTCCGAGAGGTTTCAACCGAACCGCGGGGCGCACGATGCGCTCCCGCTCGAGACAGGCGAGGAGCCGGTCGATCGGCTCGCTGGACCTGAGCGGGATCTCCTCGCGTGAAACCAAGGCGCCGGAGGCGCCCCGCGTCATGACGTGCTTGAAGACCGAGCCGGCGGATGTCTTTAGCCGGCCGGATTCCCGCTCCGCTTCGATGAGCGTCCCGGCGCCATGGTCGTAGGACCCGTGCCGTCCGTCGAACCCGTCGAGGCCGACCCCGAGGTAGGATGGGACGTCGTAGGACCCGGCGACGATCGCAGGCTTGCCGGGAGAAAGCCGGCAGGCGTTGTGGCGCGCCACCCACACGTCCTCGTCGTCCACGGATTCACGGGAGATCCCGTTGTGCGCGATATCGCAGAGCAGCTCCGCACCGATCTCCGGGGAGAACGTCTCGTGGAGGCCGTCCAGGATCGCGCGGATGGTGGCCATCCGGTACGCGTAGCCGAAGTTGGTCGCCATCGCCAGGGCGCGGCGGAACAGGATTCCCTCCTCGGAGGCGTCCGGGAGGGGAGTCCAGCGGTTGCTCTGGAAGTGAAGGGCCCACTTCCGGCGGGCATCTCCGCGCGGGAACCGCTGCGCGTAGTGGAAGAGCAGCTTCGAGAAGAAGTAGAGCGGCACCCGCCTGCCGTATAGCTTGGCGCGCCGGGAGTAGTGGTGGAGAAGCGTCCCGCTGAACGGGCCGGGACCCAGGTGGTACATCACGACGACCTGCCCCCGTTCGAGCCCCCAGCGGCGGCCGGCCTCGGCATCCAGGAGCTCATCCACGACCTGGACCTCGAGGAAGTGGTTGCCCCCGAAATTCAGGCCCATCTCCGACCGCGGGAAGCTGGTCAAGAGAAGCTGGAGCGGGACCGCGTCGCCGAGAGAGCGGGAATCGAAGCCCAGGTCGTTCGAGACGCCTCGGTTCTCCAGCCGGTCCAGGGTCGTGGCCGGGAGGCCGTACCTTCCGAGGACCGCGGCGGCGCCGTGCGCCAGGACCGCGCGCAGATCATCCGCCGAGAGGCTGTAGCGGTTTCCGTCGAAGAAATTCCTCGCGGAATGGGAATTCAGCCGCGAGAAAAAGCGGAGAAGCCGGTCACCGCTCATGTCGCCGACATTGAGGCTGGTGGCGATGACGCCCATGCCGTCGTTGACCGCAACGGAGGTGAACTCGGGCACGATGACGTCCCGGGTGGTGATCGCCAGGCTCGACGGCACCTCCATGTCCTTCTTCTGGTGGAGATCCGGGAGCGCCAGGACCGATCGCACGAACGGCAGGTGCGCGATGTCGCGCAGCGTCGCGGCCACCTCGAATCCGGGCTCGGCGCCCAGGGTGTGGACCGCCCCGCCCGACCTCGGCATGGAATTGCGGGCAGCCACCAACGCGAGCGGGTTCATGAGCTCACCGCCCTCTTCAGGCGTGCCGACCCGGGAAGGCCGAAGGAGACGTAGACCGAGCGCAGCATCCGGATCTCGTCATCCGAGACGGCGCGGAGCGCGAGGAGCATGACCACGTAGGCCAGAAGCCCGGCGGCTCCGGCCAGGACGAGCGGTCCGTGCCGGAGCGAGGCGAGGACCAGCGCCATGAAGGCCGCAGCCACCAGGGGCTTCCAGGCGGCCCGGGCGAGCGACACCAGGGGAACGCTCTTCGAGAGGGCGGCCTGGCACACGATGAAGATCGTGGCTTCACCCGCCAGCTGTCCGACACAGGCGCCGAGGAATCCCCGCGACGGGATCAGGAGGAGGCCGATCCCCACGTTGACTCCCAGGCCGGCCGCGACCGCCAGGAGGTACCGGCGCTGCCGGTCCATGGCCGTGAGGAGGTAGCGGGACATGAGATTGATGAACACCAGCACCAGGCCGGCACCCAGGACGCGGACCGCCATCGCCGCGTCGGCGAAGCCGGGGCGATGGAACAGGAGCGGCATGATCCGGTTCGCCGACACCACCAGGGCCGCCGTGAGCGGAAGCGCGACCACGATCTGGTACTTGTACGACTTGAGAAGGCCCGGGCGGACCGCGTCCGGGCCCCGGAGCGCGTCCCGCGAGAACACGGGAAAGGCCGCCATGCTGAGGGCCGTGGAAATGAACCCCAGGGGCATCGAGAGCATGTAGGCCACGTTGAACAGCGCCACGTCGGACGACGACGCGAAGGACTGGAGCATCAGCACGCCGGCCCGGCCGTAGAGCACGATCCCGAACATCGCGAGCCCGAAGGGCAGGCCGTGGCGGACCAGGACCCGGATGCGGTCCCATCGCGGGGCGAACTGGGGCCGGTAGATCCGGCGGGAGAGGATCCA
>DATGVG010000046.1:0-14600 GCA_035300625.1 Candidatus Limnocylindrales bacterium | reverse complement strand
CGCTAACACCCGTATCCCGGCGTGTCAACGCGGCTTCCGGGGAGAAACACCTTGCGCCCCGGTGTTCGCCTTGATACGGTCCGATCGCTTCGTACTTCAATGATCTCCCTGCCCACCCGGGAGAGGCGAAGGATTCGCCTGCCATGTCGTTCCTAGGTCTTCGGGAGGCAAGGATGTTTCTCGACCAGGTGATGGGTGTGTTCTCCAACGACGTCGCGATCGACCTGGGCACCGCCAACACGCTCGTCTACTTGAAGGGCAAGGGCATCGTCCTGAACGAGCCCTCTGTCGTGGCCGTCGACCGCACCACGAACAAGGTGATCGCCGTCGGCAAGGAAGCCAAGAGCATGCTGGGCCGTACGCCCGACGAGATCGTGGCGGTGCGGCCGCTCAAGGACGGCGTCATCGCCGACTTCGAGAAGACCGAAGACCTCCTCCGCGAATTCATCCAGAAGGCGCTGCGCCGCCGCACGTGGGTGCGCCCGCGCATCATCATCTGCGTCCCCTCCGGGATCACCGAGGTGGAGAAGCGCGCGGTGCAGGATTCGGCGCAGCACGCCGGGGCGCGCGAGGTGCTCCTGGTTCCGGAGCCGATCGCCGCGGCCATCGGCGTCGGGTTGCCCGTCGGGAAGCCGTCCGGCAACATGATCATCGACATCGGCGGCGGCACGACTGAGATCGCGGTGATGGCCCTGAACTCCATCGTGAACCAGCAGTCGATCCGCGTCGGCGGCGACGAGATGGACGAGGCGATCGTCCAGTACGTCAAGAAGGCCTACAACCTCCTCATCGGCGAGCAGACGGCCGAGCAGATCAAGATCAAGATCGGCTCCGCCTTCCGCCTCGAACAGGAGGAGGAGATGGAGATCAAGGGGCGCGACCTGGTGGCGGGCATCCCGAAGACGATGAAAATCTCGTCCGTCGAGGTGCGCGAGGCGTTGAGCGAGCCGCTCCAGCAGATCGTGGACGCCCTGATGCAGTCCCTGGAAAAGACGCCTCCCGAGCTGGCGTCGGACATCGTGGACCGGGGAATCGTCATGACGGGCGGCGGATCGCTGCTGCGCGGCATCGACATGCTGCTGCGCGAGGCCACCAACCTTCCGATCACGGTCGCGGAAGATCCGCTCTCCTGCGTGGTGCTCGGCACCGGAAAGATCCTGGACGACCCATCCCAATACGAGAAGGTGCTCATGTCGGTGGTGCGTGACTGAGCATCGGGGGTGAGCCCCGGTGTTGCGGTACCTGTTCGCGCGCCGCACCGACTGGACCGTCTTCGTCCTCGCCTGCGCCGCCTCCCTCACGCTGATGCTCCTGGGTCCGCGCTCCCAAGCCCGGGCCGCGTGGTTCCTCCAGCACACCCTCCTCGCTCCCGTGGAGATCGTCGTCGGATGGATGGACCGCGGGGTCGCCGTCTACTGGGACAATCAGAAGCTCCGTGATCGCGTCACCCGTCTCACGATCGACCTGGACGCGACCCGCGTCGAGGGCGCCGAGAACGACCGCCTCCGCCGCCTGCTCTCGCTGACCGGGCGGCGCGCCTACGAGCTCAAGGCCGCGAACGTCGTGGGCCGGAGCCTCGACCGGCTGGGCGGCAGCCTGGCGATCGACAAGGGATCGGATGAGGGGATCGAAGCCAACCGCGCCATCCTGACCCCCGACGGCCTGGTGGGTCGCGTGGAGCGGATCACCAGGCACTCGGCCCGCGTTCTCACCCTGCTCCATCGCGACTGCGCGGTCGCCGCGCGCATCGAGCGGTCGCGGGTGGACGGCGTCGTCCGATGGGAGTACGGGGACCGGCCGATGCTCGACCTGCTCTACGTGTCTTCCCAGGAGGACGTGAAGCGCGGGGATCGCGTGGTGACCTCGGGGCTGGGAGGGATCTTTCCGGCGGGCGTGCGCATCGGGACGGTGGAGCGGGTGGCGCTGGAGTCGAACGGCCTGACCAAGGAGATCACCGTGAAACCTGCGGTGGACTTCCGCGCGCTGGAGGAAGTGCTGGTCTTCACGCCGGCGAAGGGGTCGCCCCTGCCGTCGGACTTCTACCCCATGGACGCGCCCGACACCGCCGGGACCGCGCCGACTGTCCTGCCCGGGCCGCCCGCGCTCGGGACCGCGGCCGGCGACGCGCCCTCCGCGGCTCCGGCGCGCGCCTCCGGCGCCCCGGGCACCCCCGGCGCCCCCGTCACAAGGACGCCCCGATGAGAGGGGTCCGCGACGCGGCCGTGCTCGTGGTCGCGCTGGTGCTGCAGGCGGCGTTTCTCTACCGCTTCGAGATCGCGGGGATCCGTCCAGACCTCCTCGTCGCCTTCGTGGTCTACCTGGGCTGGATGCGCGGACCCGTGGTCGGAACCCTCGGCGGGTTCTTCGTCGGGTTGATCCAGGACCTGGACGCGCCGGGGCCCCTGGGGCTGAACGCGCTCTCGAAGACCATCGTGGGATTTGCCGTGGCGAAGGCCGGCTTTCGGGTCCACCGGGCGAACGCGGGCGTGCGCTTCGCATTCTTCCTCTTCGCGATGCTGGCACACGACATCATCTATTTCGCGGCTTCCTCTCTGGGCGACCCCTGGCTCTTCCTGAAGCAGATCGCGACCATCGCGGCCCCTTCCGCCCTCTACACGGCGCTGGTGGTCCTGGTCCTCCTCGGCCTGGTCGAATTCTTCTGGAAGCGTCCGCTCCTCGCGGACGAGACCTGACCCGTGCTGTTCGATCCCGAATCGCTGAGCGGCTCCCGGTACCGGCAGCGGAATTTCACCGCCGTCGTGGGCATCATATTCGCGCTCGTGCTTCTCCGGCTCTTCACCATGCAAGTGCTCCAGGGCGGCAAGTACCGCGAGCTGTCGGAAGAGAACCGAATCCGGGTCGAGGTGATCGCCGCCCCGCGCGGGGACATCCGGGACCGGAACGGCCTCCTGCTCGCCGACAACGTCCCCTCCTTCACGGTCACCCTCGATCCGTTCGACAAGACGTACGTGGACAACCCCGGGCTCCTCGACTCCACCGTCGCGCGCCTCGGCGTCATCCTGGGCGTGGACGCGACGCTCCTCCGGGAGAAGGTGCAGCACGACGGCCGGCAGTCGTTTCTGCCGGTGCGCCTCCGGCGGAACGTGGACCGGACCACGGTGGCCTACGTCGCCGAGCACGAGTCGGTGCTGCCCGGCGTGGACGTCGAGTTCGAGCCGCTCCGCCGCTACCCGCTGGGGCTGATGGCGTCGCACCTGCTCGGCTACGTCGGGGAAGTGTCGGATAAGGAGCTGGAGGATCCGGACCGCGCGGAGTATCTCCGCGGCGACCTGATCGGGAAGATGGGGATCGAGCGCCAGTACGAGAGCTACCTCCGCGGCGAGGCGGGAAAGCGGTTCGTCGAGGTGAACGCGATGGGGCGGAAGGCGGAGCTCCTGGGCGAGAAACACCCGATCCAGCCCAAGCAGGGCGCGGCCCTCACGCTCACCATCGACGCGAACCTCCAGCGCGCGGCCGAGCAGGCCTTCGCCCCCGGAGCGCGCGGCGCGGCGGTCGCGCTGGACCCGCGCACCGGCGAGGTGCTGGCGCTGGCCTCCAAGCCCAATTACGACCCCAACGAATTCTCGACCGGCATCACCCAGGAGCGGTGGAGCGCGCTCAGTGAGGGCGGCAACTTTCCGCTCTTCAACCGCGCCATCCAGGCCGCGTATCCGCCCGGCTCCACCCTCAAGCCCTTCGTCGCGCTGGCGGGACTGATGACGGGGGCCATCCAGCCCGGAACGACCTTCCGCGAGACCTGCAACGGGGCGTTCCAGTTCGGGCGGCGCTCGTTCAAATGCTGGAACCCGCAGGGTCACGGCACGCTCGCCCTCCGGGACGCCGTGGCCCGCTCGTGCGACGTCTACTTCTACCAGCTCGGAATCCGGCTGGGGCTGGACCGGCTCGCCGACTTCATGAAGCGCATCCACGTTTCCGACCGGTCGGGCGTCGACCTGCCCCAGGAGCGGCGGGGCCTTTTCCCGGACGCGGTGTGGTACGACAAGCGCTACGGCGCGGGGAAATGGAGCCGGGGCCTGGTGCTGAACCTGGCGATCGGCCAGGGAGAAACTTCGCTGACGCCCATCAAGCTGGCGCAGCTCACCTCGCTGATCGCGAACGGCGGGACCATGATTCGTCCGCACGTGATCCGGGAGGTGGAGGAGGATGGCCGCCGCGTCACCGGTCTGATCGCCACGCAGGACTCGATCGGCGTCAGGATCGATCTGTCGCCGGCCGCGCTCGCCAGCGTGCGGGCCGCGATGGAAGCCGTGGTGGCCGACGAGCACGGGACCGGCTACGGGGCCCGGGTCGATTCGGTGCGCGTGGCGGGGAAGACCGGGACCGCCCAGAATCCGCATGGAAACGACCACGCGCTCTTCATCGGCTTCGCTCCGGTGGACAATCCCCGGATCGCGGTGGCGGTGCTGGTCGAGAACGCGGGACACGGCAGCACGGCCGCCGCTCCGATCGCACAGAAGATGCTCCAGGCCTTCTTCCACCCCGCCGCGGACACCCTCCGCGTGGTGGCGAGCCGCTGATGGCGCTCCTCCGGGGCACCGGCGACGTCGACCGGCCGCTTCTCTTCGTGACCGTGCTCCTCGCCTTGATCGGGATCGCCTTCGTCTTCAGCGCGACGTCGATGACGTCGGCCTCGGCCGAGCACGGGCTCTATCTCAAGCAGCTCATCTGGCTGGTGGTGGCGCTGGCGGGCGGGGCGGTCGCCGCGGCCGTCCCCTACCGGATCTACATGGGGAAGAGCGCGTGGCTGCTGTACGTCATGGGACTGATGCTCCTGGTGCTCACGCTCTTCATCGGGCACGTCGGTTTGGGCGCGCAGCGCTGGCTGGGGTGGGGGCCGCTCAAGTTCCAGCCCTCGGAGCTCGCGAAGGTGGCCACGGTGGTGCTCCTCGCGAATTTTCTCTCGGAGCGGAAGCTGGACCTGACCCAGATGGGCTCCCTGGTCAAGCCGTTGGTGGCGGCCGGGGTCCCGTTCCTTCTCGTCCTGAAGCAGCCCGACCTGGGAACGTCGGTGACGTTCCTGACGATCCTCTTCACGATGCTCTACTGGGCCGGACTCCCGCTCCTCTACCTCTTCCTGCTCGTGAGCCCCGTGATCAACGTGGCGGCTTCATTCTTCCTCCCGGCGTGGATCCTCTTCGCCGCCGTCCTCTCGGCGGTGCTCTACCGCTCGCGTCTCCGGCTGGCGCCCATCCTGTTCGTGGTCGCGATCAATCTCGTGGTGGGCATCGTGACTCCCCAGGTCTGGAACCACCTGAAGCCCTACCAGCGGCAGCGCATCGCGACCTTCCTGGATCCCTCGGCCGATCCGTACGGCTCGGGCTACCAGATCATCCAGTCGAAGATCGCGATCGGCTCCGGCCAGGTGCTGGGGAAGGGATTCCTTCACGGCAGCCAGAAGGCGCTCGCGTTTCTGCCCGAGCAGCACACCGACTTCATCTTCTCGGTCGTGGGGGAGGAGACGGGGTTTCTCGGGGCGGCGGCCGTGACCATCCTCTACTTCGTCCTCATCTACCGCGGCATCCGGATCGCCCACCACGCGCGAAACCGCTTCGCCAGCCTTCTCGCGATTGGATTGACCTCGATCTTTCTGTACCATGTGCTCGTGAACATCTGCATGACGGTCGGTTTTGCGCCGGTGACGGGGCTGCCGCTGCCGCTTCTTTCCTACGGGGGCACGTCGCTTCTGACCAGCTTCCTCCAGATCGGCCTGATCCAGAACATCGCGATGCGGTGGCGCGAGTACTGACGGGAGACGCGTGCATCCGACCGTGGTGAAGTTCGGGACCTTCGCGATCCACAGCTACGGCCTCCTCCTGGCCGTCGCGTTCCTCGCCGCGATCCAGGTGTTCCTGGCGCGGGGCCGGGCGCGGGGACTTCCCGAAGACCGACTGAGCACCCTCTCGCTCTGGCTTCTGGTGCTCGCCATCCTCGGCGGGCGGATTCTCTTCGTCCTCACCCACTGGGACGAGTACAAGGGCGATCCGGTGGGCGTCTTCCGCCTGTGGGAAGGCGGCCTGATGCTGTACGGCGGCTACATTCTCGCCATCCTCGGCGGCATCCTGTACGTGCGGCACGCCCGGCTTCCGGCGTGGCGCGTGGGAGACGCCGCCGCGCCGGCGATGGCACTGGGCATCGGGATCGGGCGGCTGGGATGCTTCCTGAACGGATGCTGCTACGGACTCCCCACGAAGCTCCCCTGGGGGATCCAGTTTCCGCCCGAGTCCTATTCGAGCGGGGTTTTTCCGGGAGAGCGCCTCCACCCGTCGCAGCTCTACATGTCTTTCTCGGGGTTCGCGCTCTTCGCGATTCTTCTCGCGATGGACCGGAAGCGCCGCTTCGACGGCTGGCTCTTCTGGACCTACATCGCGATGGACGCGGCGCTCCGCTTTCTGATCGACTTCACGCGCTATTACGACGAGACCTCGTTCCTCGGAAAGATCGGGGGCCTCTCCTTCAACATGAATCAACTCCTGAGCGTGGGGCTGATCGCGACCTCCCTGATCATGCTGCGCGTGTTGAAGAACCGCCCCAGCGCGGGGACCTTGCCGGTGGGCGAAGGGGCGGGTGCGGTGGCGGCGCCGGGCGAGCCGCCTGAGGGCGAGACACGCGCGGGCGACGCTCCCGCTGTCCCGCCGGCTTGACGCAGCCCTCCACCAGTCTTTTCGCGATTCTCGGGCACCCCGTCCACCACTCGCTCTCCCCCCGCATGCAGAACGCCGCCTTCCGCGCGGCGGGCCGGGATGCGGCGTACATCGCGCTCGACATTCTCCCCGGCCAGCTCGCCCAGGCGCTCGAGGGATTGCACGAGATCGGTTTCGCGGGGCTCAACGTGACCTTGCCGCACAAGGAAGAAGCCTTCACCCTCGTGGACTCCGCGACGCCGGCGGCGCGCGCCGCTGGAGCCGCGAACACCCTTCGCCGCGCTCCTCGGGGGTGGGAGGGCGACGCCACCGACGGCGCCGGCTTTCTCGCTTGGCTCGACGCGCTGGGGCTCCGCGCGCCGGGAGCGCGCGCCCTTCTCATCGGCGCGGGGGGCGCGGCGCGGAGCGTGGCCGTCGCGCTGGCGCAGCGCGAACCCGCCGAGATCCGGATCGTGAACCGCACTCCGGAGCGCGCCGAATCGCTCAAGGCTCTCGTGCTCGCGGCCGCGCCCTTGGCACGGGTCGCGACGGGCGCGTGGGCCGGGGCCACGGACCGGGAAGGGGACGCGGCCGCGGGCGGAGGGTGGGATTTCATCGTGCGCGCCCTGGCGTCGGAGGAAGTCGTTCCCGAGGAGCGGAGGTGGTGGGGCGGGCTCAAACCGGGCGGCTCCCTGCTCGACCTGAACTACGGCGCGCGCGCGGGCGCCGCCCGCACCGAGGCTCGGAGCGCGGGGTTCCGCTACGAGGACGGGCTGGGCCTCCTCCTCGAGCAGGGCGCCCTCTCGTTCGAGTTCTGGACCGGGACGAAGGCGCCGCGCGAGGCGATGCGCGGCGCATTGGATTCCGCGGAGGGCTGAGCGGGTCGTGACCGCCCTCGCCGCACTCGCCGCACTCAGGGCCCTGGGGGTCGACCTCGTGGACGCGCTGCTGGGCCGCGTGTGCCCGGGCTGCGGCGGCGCGGCGCCGCGGGGGCGCCCGGTGTGCGACACCTGCGACGGGCGGGTCCCTCGGACGGGCAGCGTCTTCTGCCTCCGCTGCATGCAGGAGAGCGGCGGTCCGGGTGACGCCGGTCCCGGGCACGCGTCCTCCCCAGTCGGAGCCGGGTGCCCGCGTCACGGCGCCGCGCGGCTCCTCATCGCTGGCCCCCGACACGAGCCGCCCCTCGACCGCGTGGTGCACGCCTTCAAATACGCGGGCGCCCGGGAGGCCTACGCGTGGATCGCCGATCTCCTCCCCGAGCCTCCAGGCCGCGGCACCGCGGTCTGGCGCGAGTACGTTCTGGTCCCCGTCCCGCTCCATCCCGCGCGGCTGACGTGGCGTGGGTTCGACCAGGCGCGGCTCCTCGCGGAGACCGCCGGCGCGCGGTGGGGCATCCCCGTGGCCGACGCCCTCCGCCGCCGCCTGGACCATCCGCCCCAGGCGCGCCTCGGCGCCGACCGCCGGAGGGACAACGTGCGCGACGCGTTCGCGCTGACCGGCCCGGGCGCCCGCATGCTCGCCTCCCGCCCCGTGCTGCTCGTGGACGACGTCGCCACCACCGGGAGCACCCTTCTCGAAGCCGCCGCCGTCCTGGAAATGGCCTCCCCGTCGTGGATTCTCAGCCTCGCCGCGGCGCACGGCGGCCTTCCAGGCGGCGCGGAACCGGCGTCCGCGGCGTCGGTTGCGGGCGAGGGCCGCGTGTGATACATTGTGCGACTTGGCAACGGCGGCCCCCCGCGGGGTCTCATTTGCCGTAAGTCTTTCCTTGGTAAAGCCTTTGCTTCACGCTCCCTCCGGAGGGGACATGGACAAACTACGACTGCTGGATGAAGCCTATCTGCCGACCGTGACCAAGCCGAGCCGGTACACGGGCAGCTTCCTCCATGCGGTCCGGAAAGATCCGGCGACGGCGTCGGTGCGGGCCCTCCTCTGCTTCCCGGATCTCTACGAGATCGGGATGTCCTATCTGGGTTTGAAAATCCTCTACCACATCGTGAACCGGCGCCCCGACGGCCTGGCCGAGCTCTGCTTCACGCCGTGGGGCGACATGGAGAAGCTGATGCGGGCGGAAGGGATCCCGCTCTACTCGCTCGAGTCGCGCACCCCCGCG
This sequence comes from Candidatus Limnocylindrales bacterium, assembly GCA_035300625.1. Taxonomy (GTDB): domain Bacteria; phylum Eisenbacteria; class RBG-16-71-46; order SZUA-252; family SZUA-252; genus DASQJL01. Next base: position 5,849 of record DATGVG010000046.1, on the reverse strand, counting down.
CGGGAGTTCGACCTGATCGGATTCTCGCTGCAGTACGAGCTGGCCTACACCAACGTGCTGACGATGATCGACCTGGCGGGGATGTCGCTCCGCACCAAGGACCGCCGCGAGGAGGATCCGATCGTGATCGCGGGCGGCCTCTGCACGGTGAATCCGGAGCCGATCGCTCCGTTCATCGACGCCTTCGTGATCGGCGACGGCGAAGAGGTGATGATGGAGCTGTGCGACCTCATGGCGGAGCGGCGGAAGACGCGGATGCCGCGCGCCGAGGTGCTCCGGCGCATGGGAGCGCTGGAGGGGGTCTACGTCCCGGCGCTGTTCGCCGAGGTCCAGAACCCGTGGGGCTTCACCGCCCGCGAGCCGCTGCCGGGCGCGCCCGTCGCGCGCCCGCGCTTCCGCTACGTGCCGGCGCTGGATCCCGATTTCTACCCGGAGAAGCCCCTGATCTCGCCCACCGAGATCACGCACGACCGGCTGGGCGTCGAGGTCATGCGCGGCTGCACGCGCGGCTGCCGCTTCTGCCTCGCGGGGTACATGAACCGGCCGCTCCGCGAGAAGCGGGCCGACCAGGTCGCGAAGGAGGTTCAGTGCGGGATCGTCCATGCGGGCTGGGACGAGGTATCGCTCCTTTCGCTCTCGACGACCGACTACAAGCAGCTTCCCGTGGTGCTCCACGAGCTGGACCGCTTCACGAACGAGCTGGGGGTTTCGATCTCCCTCCCCTCCACGCGCGTCGGCACTCTCGCCCCTTCGGTGGCGGAGAAGATCGGCCAAGGGCGGAAGGGGAGCATCACGTTCGCCCCCGAGGCGGGGACCCAGCGGATGCGGGACGTCATCAACAAGGGAATCGACGAGGCCGAGCTGGAGTATTCGGTGAAGCTGGCGCGCGACCAGGGGTGGGGCGGCATCAAGTTCTACTTCATGATCGGCCTCCCGACGGAGACCGACGAGGACGTGGACGGGATTGCAGAGACCCTGCGCAAGTCGCAGGAGTGGGCCCGCGGCGGAAACAAGCGCATGCATTTCAACGTGGGTATCTCGCCGCACGTGCCCAAGCCGCACACGCCGTTCCAGTGGGAGATCCAGGACGACATGGAAACCCTCTGGCGGAAGATCGACCGGCTGAAGCTTGGCTTCCGCGGCATGGGGAACGTTCGCCTCAAGTGGCGCGATCCGAAGACCGCATTCCTCGAAGGGGTTTTCGCGCGGGGCGACGTCCGTACCGCGGACGCCTTGGAAGAGGCCTGGCGCCTGGGCGCGCGGTTCGACGGCTGGTCCGAGTGCTTCGACTTCAACCTCTGGATGCGGGCGTTCGAGCGGACCGGGATCGAGCCGGGCGTCTACCTGCGCCCGCGCGACCTGGAGGAGAACCTCCCCTGGGACCACATCCGGACCCCCGTGGTGAAGAAGTTCCTGGTCGCTGAGCGGGCGAAGGCGTATGCCGCCGCGCTCACTCCCGACTGCCGCGACCATGCCTGCTACCGCTGCGGCGCGCCCTGCTTCACCCCCAAGGCGCGCGAGGGGCGGCGCGTGTCGCTTCAGCTCGCGCCGGGACAGGGGAAGGATCCCGACTCCCTGGCGTTCGCCGTGCCGCCGGAGATCACCACGTCCGACATCGAGCGCCGTGTGGACGAGCTGCGTTCGGCGCCGATCGAAGCCCTGAAGCCCGCCGCACCCCCGACTCCCGCAGCTCCCGCGGCCCCGGCCGCGCCGGCTACCGCGGCGACGGCGTACGGGCGGCGCCGCCGGGCGTGGCCCACCGCCGTGCGCGGCCAGCAGGCCAGCCGCTACCGGGTCGCCTTCGAGAAAATCGGGATCGCGCGCTTCACGTCGCATCTCGACCTGGTGCGCATCTTCGACCGGGCGATCCGCGTGGCGAAGATCCCGATCGCCTACTCGCAGGGTTTCAACCGGCACGCCAAGATCGCCTACGGGCCCCCGCTGTCGCTGGGAGCGACCAGCCGGGCCGAGTACTTTGATCTAGAGCTGGCGCAGGCCTGCCCCTGGTCCACCATCGCGGCCATGAACGACATCCTCCCCGAGGGGATCACCATCCTCGATGGGCGGCCGTTCACCAAGTCGCTGGAATCGCTGATGGCGTCCATCGCGCGCGCCGACTACCGGGTGGCCCTGACCGGCTACCTGATGGACCGGCTCTCGCGGGGCGAGGACGTCCACCGGGTGCGCCACGAGCTGGAGCGGAGCGTCGCGGCCTTCCGCGACGCGGCCGACTGGCCCATCACCAAGCCGAGCCACGGGCAGAAGGGACGGACCGTGAACGCCCGTCCGGCGGTGTCCGACCTTGACCTCCTGGAAGACGGAGAGGCGCTCGGCGTGCGGCTTGCGTCGCGGCTCCAGGCGCCCGGCTACCTGCGCCCCGATCTGCTCTTCAAGAGCCTGTTGCCTTCGTTCGAATTCGATCCGCGCCTCCTCCTCGTCTCGCGAGAGGCGATGTGGGTGGAGCGCGGCACCACGCTCCTCACGCCCCTGGAGGCGCTCGAGGAGTCGGCGTTCTGGAGGCCGGTCCCGGCGGGCGAAGCCCCCGCGGCGGCCCCGGACCCACTATTGGAGCCGAATGCGTCGCGAGATCATCATTAACGCGAGCAAAAGCGAAACCCGGATTGCGCTGCTCGAGGACAAACAGCTAGTCGAAGTGATGGTGGAGCGGCCCGAGGCCGTCCGCCGCGTCGGAGACATCTACAAGGGTCGCGTGAACGCCGTCCTTCCGGGGATGCAGGCGGCGTTCGTGGACCTGGGCCTGGAGAAGAGCGCGTTCCTGCACGCGTCGGACCTGACTCCCGACACGGAGCTGGACGATCTCTTCGAGGAAGAAGAGGACGGCGACGAGCCGCGCGGCGGGGGCGGCGGGCGCGGAGGTCGCGGCCGCCGCGACGAGCCGGTTCCGCGGATCGAGGAGGCGCTGAAGAAGGGGCAGGACCTCCTCGTCCAGATCACCAAGGAGCCGATCGGAACCAAGGGTCCGCGGGTGACGACGCAGGTGTCGCTCCCCGGCCGTTTCCTGGTGCTGATGCCGGGACACGAGCACATCGGCGTATCGCGGAAGATCGAGGACCGCGCCGAACGGGCGCGGCTCAAGTCGCTGATCCGGGAGATCCGGCCCCACGACGCCGGCGTCATCGTGCGCACCGTGGGCGCCGAGCAGGGAAAGAAGGAGTTCCAGAGCGACATCAAGTATCTGGAACAGCTCTGGAGCAAGATCGAGAAGCAGTCGCAGCGCGTGCGGGCGCCCGCGCTCCTCCACCAGGAGATGGAGTTCACCACCGGGCTCATCCGCGACATCTTCACGGAGGATGTGGACCAACTGGTGATCGACTCGGCGGAGGAGCACAAGGATATCTTGAAGTACCTGGCGACGTACGCGCCCGAGCTCCGGCCGCGGGTAAAGCTGTACAAGGGCGAGGCGCCGATCTTCGACCATTTCGAGATCGAGTCGGAGATCGAGAAGGCGATGGAGCGCAAGGTGTGGCTCAAGAAGGGGGGCTACATCACGATCGACCAGACCGAGGCATTGGTCGCGATCGACGTGAACACGGGGCGCTTCACCGGAAAGAAGAGCCAGGAAGAGACGATCTTGAAGACGAATCTCGAAGCGGCCACCGAGATCGCACGGCAGCTCAGGCTTCGCGACCTGGGCGGGATCATCGTCCTCGACTTCATCGACATGGAGGTCGAGGCGAACCGGAAGGCGGTTTCGGAGCTCTTGCGCCAGCACTTGAAGCGCGACCGGTCACGCACCAAGTCGTTCGCGGTGAGCGAGCTGGGCCTGATCGAGATGACGCGCCAGCGCCAGCGCCCGAGCCTGGCGAACTATTTCAACGCGGACTGTCCGGAGTGCGAAGGGACCGGGAAGGTCCTTTCGCTCCAGTCGGCCGCGCTGAAGATCGAGCGGATGCTGCGGCGCGTGGGGCAGCGCTCCAAGGAGAAGCAGCTGATCCTCCGGGTGCACCCGGACGTGGCCGTCCACCTGGTCGAGCAGAACCACGACCGGCTGGAGCGGGTGGAGAAGCAGTACCGGTACCGCGTCGAGATCCGGGACGATCCGTCGCTCCGGCGGAACGAGATCCGGCTGTTCCGCGGCCGGACGTACGAGGAGATCACCAAGCAGTACGAACGCTAGGGCCCGGCGCAACGGGCCTGAAGGGGGAACGAAGAAGATGAGTCGTTACGCAGTGATTCAGGCGCAGGGGCTCCAGCTCCGGGTACTCGCCGGCGAGGAGCACGTCCTGCCGAACATGGGCATCGAGCCCGGCCAGACGGTCACGTTCGACCGCGTTCTCCTGATCGGAGACGAGGGCGGCGTGCAGATCGGCCGGCCGACCGTGGCGGGAGCTTCCGTGACGTGCGAGGTGGTTCGCTCCGAGCGGGGGAAGAAGATCACGGTCGGGACGTTCAAGAGACGGAAGAAGTTCCGGAAGAAGATAGGCTACCGGGATACCCTCACGCGAGTGCGGATCCTGGACATCGTCGGATAGGCGGATAAGGAGAGGCGGATGGCTCACAAAAAGGGAGTATCCAGCTCGAAGAACGGACGCGATTCCAAGTCCCAGCGGCTGGGCGTCAAGCGGTTCGGAGGCGAGTTCGTGAAGGCGGGGAACATCCTGGTGCGGCAGCGCGGGACCGTGTACCGGCCCGGGCTCTTCGTCGGACGCGGCAAGGACGACACGCTGTTCGCGCTCGCGACCGGCCTGGTGCTCTTCCGGAAGCGCGGGAAGGGGAACGTGACCGTGTCGATCGAGGTGGCGGACTCCGGCGCCAGGGCGGAGGCCTCGTCGCCCGAGGCGACCCATGCCTAAGATCACGATCGTCGGCGCGGGCAACGTCGGCGCGTCGGCCGCGCTCTACGCGGCGGAAGCCGAGCTGGGGGACGTGACCCTGGTCGACATCGTGGAAGGCGTGGCGAAAGGGAAGGCGCTCGATCTCCTGGAAGCCGGCCCCGTGCGGGGCTACGACTCCCAGATCGAGGGGAGTGGCGACATCCGCGCGGTGAAGGGGAGCGACCTGATCATCGTGACGGCCGGGCTGCCGCGAAAACCCGGGATGTCGCGCACGGATCTGTTGAAGGCGAACGCGGACATCGTCCGCGGCGTCGCCGAGGCCATCCGGGATCACGCACCCAACGCGTTCGTGATCACGGTGACCAACCCGCTCGACGTGATGACCTACCTGACCTTCCGGATCACCGGCTTCCCGCGCCAGCGGGTGATCGGGATGGCCGGCGTGCTCGACTCGACCCGCTTCCGCACGTTCATCGCGCAGGAGATCGGCGTCTCGGTCGAGGAGGTCCACGCGATGGTTCTGGGCGGCCACGGCGACACCATGGTGCCTCTGGTTCGCTACTCGACCGTCTCCGGGATCCCGGTCGAGAACTTCATCCCCAAGGCGCGCCTCGCCGAGATCGTGCAGCGCACGCGCGACGGCGGCGCCGAGATCGTGAAGCTCTTGCAGACGGGAAGCGCCTTCTATGCGCCCGCCGCCTCGGCGGTGCAGATGGCCGAGGCGATCCTCCGCGACAAGAAGCGGCTCTTGCCCGTGGCCGCGTATCTGGAAGGGGAGTACGGCTTCCGGAACATCTACCTCGGAGTGCCGGCGATCCTGGGCTCGCGGGGGCTCGAGAAGATCCTCGAGCTGGAGCTGACCGCCGAAGAGAAGGCCGCGCTGTCCAACTCGGCCGAGGAAGTCAGGAAAGGCATCGCTGACCTGGAGGCGGCCCCCGCGGCGCGGTAGATTCTCGTTCCGGTAGAATTCAATCTCTGGGACTCACGATGACGTCAGCCAGTTGGCTTAGGACCGTGGTTCTGCTCGCAGGCTGCCAGGTTGTTCTCCTTGGA
>DATGVG010000045.1:0-8759 GCA_035300625.1 Candidatus Limnocylindrales bacterium | reverse complement strand
CGGCGGCGCGTCGAAGAACGTGTCGGCCGGAAACGGCCTCTTCACCCTGATCGGATTCATGGGGTTGTACACGGTCCTCGCGATGCTCTTCCTCTTCCTGGTGCGTCGCGAAATCGACCACGGTCCCGAGGCCCGATGACCGGGCTGCCCACCCTCTGGTTCTGCCTCGCCGCCGCGATGCTGGTGGGGTACGTCATCCTGGACGGCTTCGACCTGGGCGCGGGCGCGATCCACTTCTTCGCCGCCAAGACGCGCGACGAGCGCCGCGCCATCCTCGGCACGATCGGCCCCGTCTGGGACGGCAACGAGGTGTGGCTGATCGCCGCCGGCGGCACCCTCTATTTCGCATTCCCCGCGCTCTACGCCACGGCGTTCAGTGGGTTCTACCTGCCGCTGATGATCGTCCTGTGGCTTTTGATCCTTCGCGGGCTCTCGATCGAATTGCGAAACCACATCGACGGTCCCGTCTGGATGCCGTTCTGGGATGCCCTGTTCGCCGCGTCCAGCGTCCTCCTGGCGGTCGTCTTCGGCGCGGCCCTGGGCAACGTCGTGCGCGGCGTGCCGATCGATGCGGAGGGGCGCTTCTTCGAGCCCTTGTGGACCGATTTCCGGCCCGGGCCGCGGTCTGGAATCCTCGACTGGTACACGGTGATGGTGGGCCTGGGGGCCCTGGCGGCGCTGACGATGCATGGGGCGCTGTGGGTGGCGCTCAAGACGCCGGAGCGGGTGGCCGAGCGCGCGCGAGGCATCGCGTCGCGCGTCTGGTGGTGGGTGCTGGGTCTCACCGGCCTGATCACCCTGTTCACGATGCGACTCCAGCCGCAGGTGCCCGCGAACCTGGCGCGCTGGCCGTGGGGCACGCTCTTTCCGCTCCTGGCCCTCTCGGGGCTGATCGGGGTGCCGTGGTTCCTTTCGCGACGCGCGGACGGACGCGCGTTCCTCGGGTCCACGGCCTACCTGGCGGGGATGCTGGCGAGCGCCGCCTTCGGGCTCTACCCGTACGTGCTCCCCGCGAGCACGGCGGTGGAGCGGGGGCTCACGGTGGCCAACGCGGCGGCGGGGGAATCGGGGCTGCGGATCGGGGTCGTCTGGTGGAGCGTCGGCATGACGCTGGCCGTGCTCTATCACGTGCTGATCTACCGCCACTTCGCGGGCCGCGTCCGGATCGGGGGCGAGACCGGCTAGACGCGGCTACTCGCCGTCGCCGTCGGAGCCGTCGGAGCCGTCGTGCCGCTTCTGGAACCGCTCCTTCATCTTGTTGACGATCCGCGTCGCACGATCGATCTTCCGATCCAGGCGCTTCTCGATGATGCGATCCACGATCCCGTCCATCCGCTGCACGCGCAGCGACGGCATGTCGGCCGCCCGGTAGATCTGGATCGTTCCCTGGAACGATGAGAGCTCGACCCGCGCCGAGCAACTCCCGACGCAGAACTGGAACCGCTTCGGATCGTTGGTTCCGGTGAGGGTCACGGGGAAATTGGACTGGAAGTCTCCCGAGAAGGTCGAGACCAGGACGGCGGCGCTCACGGCCCGGGGCATCGCGACGTCGATGTCTCCGTTGTGGCTGGCGAAGCGGTAGACGCCGCGATCGTCCATCGAGCCCTCGTAGACGACATCCCCGTTCACCGTGGAGACGTCCACGCTGTCCGAATCGGTCCGCCAGACGTAGGCGTCTCCGTTCACGGTTTCCGCCCGCACGGTGCCGGACGCGTCGCTGACGCAGATGTCGTCGTTCACGGTGCTCAGGTCGATGAGCCGGCGTCCGCCGCGCACGATCACGTCCCCGTGCACGGTGTCCACCTTCACCTGCCCCTGCGTCCCCGTGACGATGACGTCGGTGTGGATTCCCGAGATCGAGACGTTCATCCACAGCGGCACGATCAGACGGAGATCGGCCGACTGGTCGTCCTCCTTCTTGGAGTAGGCCTTCACGACCACCGCGCCGTGCCCGGGGAACACGACCACCTTGTCCTCGTCCGAATGGTCGGTCCGGATCCGGAGAGCGTTCCGGTCCCATCCCTCGATGAACACCTCGCCCGCGTAGTTGGCGACGTTCAGGTCCATTCCTTGCGGGACGGCGAGCGTGGTGTCCGCGCCAGGGGCCAGGGCGAAGGAGGTGAGACCGGCGGCGACGGCGAGCACTGGGAGCATGGGGGACTTTCCTCAGCGCGTCGCGCTGGCGAGCATCGTCGCGCGGTGGAGCAGGTCCACCTTGCGGCGCATCGTCTCGTCCAGGTGCGCGCGGACGTAGGGGTTTCGGGGGTCTGCGTCCAGGGCGCGGCGGGCCTGCTGGATCGCGATGTCGATGATCATGAGGCTCTCTTCCAGGGTGCGCACGGTCGCGGGATCCAGATCGTCGTGCCCGCTGGCGAGAGCCTGCCGGAGCTCCTCCACGGCCGCGGTGGACGCCTGGGTCGTGGTGCCGGCCGGAGCGGCGGCCACCTGTCCGGCCGTTGTACGGCCCGGGATGAGGAGCCCGGCGTCCCGCTGCCCCGCGGTCCGCGCGTACCAGACGGCCGCCCCCGAGATCACCGCGAGCGCGACGCAGGCCGCGGCCAGCTGGGTTACCGAGAAGGTGACGCGCCGCTCGGACCACGAAGTGCCGCGGGAGATGGGGACCACGGGAGGGCCCTGGGCGAGGCGCGCGGCGATCCCGGGCCACAGGTCCGGTCCTGGCGCGAGGTCGCCCTCGGGGAGGGATCGGGCGCGGCCGACCACGCGGCGCAGCGACACCAGCGTGGAGGCGCATTCGCCGCAGTCGCGAAGGTGCAGCTCCATCTCCTCGCGGCGCAAGGGGTCCAGCTCCCCGTCCAGGTAATCGGAAAGGCTGTCGGTAAAGCGGTCGCTCATGGCCCTACTCCGTTCATCGATCCAGGTGCTGGCGCAGGATCATCCGAGCCCGGTGAAGCTGCGCTTTCGTCGTTCCCGAGGTCACGCCAAGCATCGCGGCGATCTCCTCGTGCTTGAATCCTTCCACGTCGTGCAGCACGAATACCAGCCGCGCTCCCGCCGGAAGCTTCACGACGGCCCGTTCAAAGTCCATGCCCAGATCGGCGGAGGAGGGCCGCGCGGGCGCCGCCAAGAGCGCGTCCTCGTCGACCAGGATGCGGCCACGTTCCACCCGGAGCGCATTCCGCCGGTGGAGGACGACGCTGACCGCGACCCGGTGGAGCCAGGTCCCGAACGCGGCCTCGCCGCGGAAGGTCCCGATCTTCTCCCACGCCCGCACGAAGACGTCCTGGGTCACTTCGTGCGCGTAGTCGGTCCCGAGCATGCGGCGGACCAGGGCGAGGATCCGGGAGACATGGGTCCGGTACAACCGCTCGAAAGCGCGCGTGTCGCCGCCCTGGGCGCGCGTCACGTCGGCACTTTCCCCTGCCGTCGGCACGGTATGGAATAGCGTTGTCGGCGCGGTCACCCCGGTCCCCACGAGCGCTTCTTGCAAAAGGTTGGACGCGAGGGGGGGCGCAATGGTTGGAATGCGGGGGCCCTCGGGCCCCTAAGGCAAAGCCCGGCGCGCGCTAACGCCCGTCCCCGTCGAGCAGGTTCCCGAGGCTGCCCAGAATCGAGCCTTCCTCGCGCCGCCGTCCACCCGTCTGAGGCGCGGCCGCGTAGATCCGGCTGGCGAGGCGGCTGAACGGGAGCGACTGGAGCCACACCCGCCCCGGGCCGCGCAGCGTGGCGAAGAAGAGCCCTTCACCGCCAAAGAGCGCGCTCTTCAGCTTGCCGATGAACTGGATGTCGTACTGGACCGTGGGCTGGACCGCGACGAGGCAGCCGGTATCCACGCGGAGCATCTCGCCCGCCGCCAGCGACCGCTCTTCCAGGGTGCCGCCCGCGTTGATGAAGACCCAGCCGTCCCCCTGGAGGCGCTCCATGATGAAGCCCTCGCCACCGAAGAGCCCGACGCCGAAGCGGCGCTGGAAGGCGATCCCGATGCTGACGCCCTTCGCGGCCGCCAGGAACGAGTCCTTTTGCGCGATGATCTCCCCGCCAAGCTGAGCCAGGTGCAGCGCCTGGATCTTCCCGGGGTAGGGAGCCGCGAACGCTGCCCAGCGCTTTTCGCGGGACTCGTTGTGAAAGACCGTCATGAACAGCGACTCGCCGGTCAGGAGGCGCTTGCCCGCTCCCATCAGCGCTCCCATGAAGCCCTGGTTCTGCTGCGAGCCGTCCCCGAAGACCGTGTCCATCTCGATCCCGTCTTCCAGGTACATCATCGCGCCCGCTTCGGCCACGACCGCCTCGCCGGGGTCCAGCTGGATCCGGACGAACTGCATGTCGTCGCCTTTGATCTCGTAGTCGATCTCGTGCATGGTCGGCATGTGCGCCCTCCCGATGTCGTCCCTCAACCTACGGCAGCGTTTCCGCCTCCAAAGAATACGCCAGGACGACTAGACTCAGGAATCGTACGTACCAGGGGCCGCCGCTGTTCCCCTGTTCCCCCTGTCTCAACGATCCGGAGACCCAGAATGCTGAAACGACTTGAAGCCGTCCGGCCGGGGGGTCGCGCCGCCCTCCTCGCAGCGGCTCTGGTTGCCGCGACCCTGCTCCCTCCGGCGACGGGCGCCGCGCAGCCACGGGAGACCGCGAGGCGCCCGCGCTCGTCCGAAGGCCAGGCGGTTCCGCGGGAGATCGAGACCCGGACGCTCCGGAACGGGCTCCAGATCATCGTGTGGCCGGACCACCGTATCTCGAACGCGGCGCTGTACAACTGGTTCCACGTTGGGAGCCGGAACGAGCGCCCGGGGATCACCGGCCTCTCCCACTTCTTCGAGCACATGATGTTCAACGGCTCGGCGCACCATGCCCACGGCGAGTTCGACCGGGTCATGGAGGAGAACGGGGGATCGAACAACGCCTACACGTCGAACGACGTGACGGTGTACCAGGACTGGTTCCCGCGCTCCGCCCTGGAGCTGATCTTCCAGCTGGAATCGGATCGCATCTGCTGCCTCTCCTTCGACTCGACGGTCGTGGAGAACGAGCGCCGCGTGGTCTACTCCGAGCGCCGCACCAGCGTCGAGGACGACAACGCCTCCCTGCTGGACGAGCAGGTGATGGCCACGGCCTACGTCGCCCATCCGTACGAGATTCCCGTGATCGGCTGGCCCAGCGACATCGAGCACTGGACGCTGGCGGATCTCAAGAGCTACTTCCGAACCTACTATGCTCCGGACAACGCCACGATGATCGTGGCGGGCGACGTCTCTCCGGCGGAGGTGTTCGCGATGGCGGAGCGGTATCTGGAGCCGATCCCGGCGCAGCCGCCGCCCCCCCGGGTGACCACGGTGGAGCCGCCCCAGATGGGCGAGCGCCGCGTCGTGGTGCGGAAGGCAGGACAGGTGCCGCTGCTCGAGGTGGCCTACCACGTCGGAACGCCGCGGGACCCGGACGCGGAGGCGCTCGACCTCTTGCACATGATCCTCACGACGGGGGAGTCGTCCCGTCTCTACCGCCGCCTCGTGGACCAGGAGCGCGCCGCCGTCAGCGTGGGCTCCTCGGTCATGGAGGGATTCGACCCGGGGCTCATCTCGTTCCAGGTCACGCTCTCCTCGGGGCGGGCTCCCGCCGACGTGGAGCGCATGCTCTACGAGGAGCTGGAGCGCGTCGCGCGAAACGGAGTCACCGCGGAGGAGCTGACCAAGGCGAAGAACATCCAGCTCTCCGCCTATTGGCAGACCCTCGAGACCAACAACGGAAAGGCCGGAGCGCTGGGACAGAACCAGGTGTTCCATGGCGACTGGAGGAAACTCTTCTCCAGCCCCGCCCGGTACGCCGCCGTCCGCGCGAGGGACATCCAGACCCTGGCCAAGCGGATCTTCGACGATCGGAACCGCACCGTGGGCGTGCTCTTGCCGGTCGAGGAACCGCGGGCGGCCGCTCCCGAAGCGGCGAACAAGCGAGGTGGGCGATGAGCCGCCGCGCCCGCCAGGCGGCGCCGGCGGTGGCGGCAGTGATGGCAGCGGCCGCGATCCTGGGCGTCCTCGCATGGGCGGCCCCTGACCCGGCCGCGGCGCAATCCACTGCCGCCCCGGCCGCTTCGCCGAAGGTCGTGCTGCCCCCGGTGCGGGACGTCCGCCTGCCGAACGGCGCGCGCCTCATCCTGGCCGAGAAGCACGACGTCCCGCTCATCGCGTTCGAGGGATACCTCCGGGGCGGCTCGGTGACGGATCCGCCCGGAAAGGAGGGGGTCGCGTCGCTCACGGCCGAGATGCTCCGGAAGGGAGCCGGCCGCCGCAGCGCGCGCCAGATCGCGGAAGCGGAGGACGGGGTCGGCGCGTCCCTCGAGTCCGGAGCGGGGCTCGAGGCGGCTTTCGTGTCGGGGGAGTTCATGTCCCGCGACCAGGCCCTCATGCTCGATCTGCTGCGCAGCGTCCTCCGTGAGCCGGCGTTCCCGGACTCCGAGTTGACCAAGCTCCGGGACCAGACGGTGGAGGGGCTGCGCGCCGACAAGGACGACCCGCTGGCGATGTTGTCGCAGTACGCGGCCGCGTTCTTCTACGAGGGGCACCCTTATGGGAGGCCCGTCGCGGGAGACGAGGCCACGGTGGCCGCGCTGACCCGGGCGGACGTGCTCGACTCGTATCGGTCCAATTACGGCGGGGACCGGCTGATCCTCGCGATGGTGGGGGACTTCGACGCCCGCGCGATGGAAGCGAAGCTGCGCGGCGCGTTCGGGGACTGGGGGCGGGCCGCGAAACCGGTCGCCGAGATCCCGCCCGCCTCGCGACGCTCGGGGCGCCGCGTGCTCCTGGTCGACAAGCCCGACGCGGTGCAGAGCTACTTCTGGATGGGGAACCTGGGCGTCTCGCGCACCGATCCCGACCGCGTTCCGCTGGACGTGGTGAACACTGCGTTCGGCGGCCGGTTCACCTCCATGCTCAACACCGCGCTCCGGATCAAGACAGGCCTGACGTACGGGGCGCGCTCGCGGCTCTCACGCCTGACGAAGCCCGGCACCGTTGCGATCGCCAGCTACACGAAGACGGAGTCGAGCCAGAAGGCGATCGACCTCGCCCTGGAGACGCTCGACCGGCTGCACTCGGCCGGGATGGACGAGCAGACGCTGGGCTCGGCGACGCGGTACATCGCGGGGCAGTACCCAGCCGCATTCGAGACCGGAAGCCAGGTCGCGGACGCGCTGGCCCAGCTCGCGTTCTACGGGCTTCCGCCGACCGACGTGACCGAGTACCCCGCGCGGGTCGCGAGGGTGCGCCGTCCCGAGGCGCTGAAGCCGCTCATCGAGCGCGTCTATCCGACGAGCCGGGACCTCACGTTCGTCGTGATCGGAAACGCTAAGGCGGTTCGGCCGGTGCTCTCGCGGTATGGGAAGGTGTTCGAGAGTTCGATCGAGACTCCGCTGCTGGCCGGCGTACGAGGCGCGAAGGCAGGTTCGCGATAACGGCAATGGGCCGAGAGGCGGAGGCGATCGTCCGTCCCTCGGCCTACGTCTTCTCCCGCCGCTTGTTCTTCGTGCGACGCCCCGCCGCCTCCACCGCGCGCGCCAGGATGTACTCGATCTGTCCGTTCACGCTCCGCAGCTCGTCCGCGGCCCATTTCTCGAGCTCGTCCCAGAGCTTCGGGTCGATCCGCAGGAGGAACGCCTTGCGGCCGGACATCCCGCTAGTTGTGAAGCGTGCCCGCGTTCAGGACGGGCTGGGCCGCCCGCTCCCCGCACAGGACGACGAGCAGGTTGGAGACCATGGCGGCCTTCCGCTCCTCGTCGAGATCGACCACGTTGTGCTCGGAGAGCCGGGACAAGGCCATCTCCACCATTCCCACCGCCCCTTCCACGATCCGCTGCCGCGCCGCGATGATCGCGGCCGCCTGCTGCCGCTGGAGCATCGCCCCGGCGATCTCGGGCGCGTAGGCCAGGTGGCTCAGGCGAGCCTCCACCACTTCGACGCCGGCGGTGTGGAGCCGTTGCTGCAGCTCGGAGCGCAGGAACTCGGACACCTTGTCGGTATTCCCCCGAAGCGAGATCGCGTCGGCGCCCTCGGCGTCGTACGGGTACTCGGTCGCCAGGTGGCGCACCGCGGTCTCGCTCTGCACGGCGACGAACGACTCGAAGCTCTCCACGTCGAAGGAAGCCATGGCGCTGTCGCGCACCTTCCAGACCACGACCGCGGCGATCTCGACCGGGTTCCCCATGTGGTCGTTCACCTTGATCATTTGCCCGTTCAGGCTGCGCACGCGAAGCGAGATCCGCTTCCGCGAATTGAATGGGTTCGTCCACCACCAGCCGCTCGAGCGCACCGTCCCGACGTAGGTGCCGAACAGGATGAGCACCACCGCCTGGTTGGGCTGCACGGTGAAGAGCCCGGCCGCGGAGAGGGCGGCGAGGATCAGAAGCGGAAGGCCCTCGTAGAGGATCGAAAAAGGTCTCTCCACAGCGATGGCGTGCCAGATCACGGCGATCCCCGCGGCGAGGAACAGCACGCAAGCGATCAGCCCCAGCGCCCCCGCCAGCGCCGTGATCGGACGTTCGGAAGTCATTGCCACTGCCTCCTTCAAGATGACCCGTACCGCTCGACACATCAAAGGTTGATTTCAATATGATATCAAATCGATATGCCGATGGCAAGAAAAATCCAGCACGGAGCAGAGCGACATGCTCTAGAGGGGGGCCTAAGTTTTTATGGGAGGGATGCTACCGGGCCGTCGAGGGGATTCCGGGAGGAGGGCAGTTCGGCTCCACGTCATAATTCAACTCAAACCGCCGTGTCCATCGAACAATCCCCCGCAGCGGATCACCG
>DATGVG010000044.1:0-3842 GCA_035300625.1 Candidatus Limnocylindrales bacterium | reverse complement strand
GCCGGCGGCGCGCGCGGTGGCGGTTTCCCCCTCGTCATCGGCCAGTCGGTGATACGCCGTCGGCGCCACGAGAATGGGCATGGAGACTGGCGCGCCCAGTGCATCGGTGGCGGTGTCGATCCGCTCCACGTCCACGAGGACCCGGTGGAGGAGCGCGTAGTGCGCGAATCCGCGCCGGTTCCGGGACAGCGTGGATTCGTCCTCGGCGCCCCCGGCGTAGTAGTCGTAGTACGCGGGACGCAGGCGCTTCCTGGCGAGGGTCTCGACCTCGTCGACGCTGACACAGCGGTCGAGCGTGCCGTTTTGAGACGGCTTTCGCGGGCGCGTGCGTGTGGGCATGGGCGTGCTCCGGACGAATTGGCGCGGATGGTGTGCCTCGGGGCGATCGACGGTCACCGTACCGTCATCGGCGGGAGGGGTCAAGGTGCCGCTTCCGGCCCCCTTCGGCATGAGGCTTGCGATATGCGACAAAAGTAGGGCGAGGGGGTGTGAGCCGCTTGCGTGCGAAGAAAGCGCGCTACTCTCAAGGGAGACGCACGATGCCCACACGCAGATCGATCAAGAAGTCGGGCGGCCGCCGGTACGGCGAGGCCGCGTCCAAATCCGTCGAGAGCGCCATGCGCCGGCGGAACAGCGGCACGTTGAAGAGTGGAAAGTCCGGACACGGCGGCCGCGTCACCAGCCGCAAGCAGGCGATCGCGATCGGGCTCTCGGAGGCGCGTAGGAAGGGAGCCAAGGTCCCGCCACGGTCGTCTTCACGTAGGTCCGTATAGCAGAAATCCGGAGAAAAACAGCGCGCGCCCGTGGGATTGCTCACGGGCGCCGTTTTGTTTTCCGGTGGTGCTACCGGCCCAGGAGCCGGCCCCGGTCCACCTTGCCGAGATGCGTGCGGGGGAGCGCGTCGAGGAAAACCACCTCGCGCGGGTGCTTGTACGGGGCGAGCCGGTCGCGGACGAATGCGCGCAGCTCCTCGCCCAGGCTCTCGCGCCGCTCGCGCGCCACCACGTAGGCGATCGGCTTCACCAGGCCGTTCGAGTCGGCCGCGCACACCACGGCCGCCTCGGCGACGGCCGGATGATCGAGGAGGCATCCTTCGACCTCGGAGGGCGCGAGCCACTTTCCCGCCACCTTGAAAAGCTCGTCGCCCCGCCCGCAATACGTCACGTAGCCGTCCGGGTCCACGCGAATCATGTCCCCCGAGACGTACCACTCCCCGCGGAACGCCTGCTCCGACTTCTCGCCATGCTGCCAGTAGCCCGCCGCCCGGGCGCCGCCGCGCACCCAGAGCCACCCCGTCTCGCCGCGAGGCACCTCGTGCCCTTCCTCGTCGCACGCCTTCACCTCGAATCCCGGGACCACGGTTCCCAGGGTTCCGGGCCTTGCCGCGCCGGGCCGGTTGGAGATGAAGATATGCCACATCTCCGCCGTGCCCAATCCGTCCAGGAGCTCGACGCCGAAGACCCGCCTCCACTTCTCGTGCAGCTCCCGGGGCAGTGCCTCGCCGGCCGACGTGGCCACGCGAAGCGACGTGAGATCGGCGGACTCCGCCTCCTTGTGTGAGACCATCTTGTGCACCATGGTGGGGACGTTGACGAGCACGGTCGGCCGGAAGCGGCGGATCTGGTCGAAGAGCGCCTCGGGGGTCGCGGGCTCGGGGAAGAGCGCCGCCGCGCCGCCCGCGGCGAAGGGGAAGAAAAGATTCGAGCCGGTCGCGTAGCCGAAGTAGAGCTTGGGCACGGAGAGGGACACGTCCCGCTCGGTGTAGCCGATCACTCCCGACCCGTAGCACGCGGCCGTGTAGGCGAAGGCTCGGTGGGTCTGGACCACGGCCTTGGGCCTGCCGGTGGTGCCGCCAGAGAAGAGCCAGATCGCGGAGTCGTCCCGGTGGCTGGGATACGTGTCGAGCGACGGGGAAGCGCGGGCGAGTGCGGCGTCCAGCGCGGCGGCGCCCGCGACCAGGACCCGTTTGACGAAGAGCGAGCCGCGCGCCGCCTCCTCGAACGCCGCGGCGGAATCTTGATGGGCGACCACGACCCGGGCGCGCGTGTACGCGGCGAGCCCGCGGATCTCCTCCGCCGGAAGCCCCGGGTTCACCATGACGACCACGGCCCCGATCTTCAGCGTCCCGAAGAGCGCGGCCACGAACTCGGGGCCGTCGGGGAGGGCGATCAGGACGCGCTGCTCCGGCTCTACCCCGGCTTCGAGGAGGACGTTGCCGAAGCGGTTGGCCAGCGTCTGGACGTCGCGGTAGGTGAGGGTGCCGCCGTCCCCGAGCAGCGCCGGACGCTCGCCGCGGCCTTCGCGCACGCGGGCGTCGAGGAAGTGATCGGCGATGTTCAGGCGTTCCGGCGGCTCGTACGTCATGGTAAGTTTCGTGACCGGTCCCATCATGGACGCCCGGCTCGCGGGCGGCAAGGCCGGACTCCATGGCCACGGGGAGGGCAATTGGCGCCGCGCAAGTGGGCCGAGCTGACCTGGGAGGAGATTCGCCGCCTCGAGGGATCGCGCCCCGTCGCGCTCCTTCCGGTAGGCGCGATCGAGGCCCACGGTCCGCACCTGCCGCTGGGGACCGACGTGCTGATCGCCGACGCCATGGCCGAGGCGGCGGCGACGAAACTGGAGGCGGCGGGCCTCACTCCGGTGTTGCTCCCCGCGCTCCCGTACGCGGCGGCCCCGTTCGGGGCGTCGTTTCCGGGAACGATCTCGGTCGACCCGGAGGCCGTGAAGCGCCTGGTCCTGGATCTGGCGCGCGCGCTTTCGCGGCGGGGCTTTCTGGCGCTCGGCATCGCGAACGCGCACCTGGACCCCGCCCATCTGACGGCGCTGGCGGCGGCCTCGGAGACCGCGTCGTCCGAGAGACTCCTTCCCGTGGTCTGTCCGGATTTGACGAGGAAGCCGTGGGCGCTCCGGCTGACCGAAGAGTTTCAGAGCGGCGCCTGTCACGCGGGCCGGTTCGAAGGGTCCATCGTCCTCGCGGTGCGGCCCGATCTGGTGAGGGACGAGATACGCTCCGGGCTTCCGCCGGTGGAGGCGTCGCTTTCGCGGGCCATCCGGAGCGGAGCGCGCACGTTCGAGGAGGCGGGCGGACCGCGCGCGTATTTCGGAAGGCCCGCCGAGGCAACGGCCGAGGAGGGCAGGCGGACGATCGAGACCCTGGGCGAGATTCTCGCGGAGGCGGTCCGGGAATGGCTTCCCGCGGAGGGACGGCGTGGGTAAAGCTCCTCTCGACGGACGCCGCGCCGTGGTCACCGGGGGCGGACGCGGCATCGGCGCCGCCGTCGCGCGCTCCCTCGCCGGCGCGGGCGCCCGGATCCTGGTCGTGGCCCGCTCGTCCTCCGAGACCGAGCAGGTCGCGGCCGACATACGGCGCGAGGGCGGCCTGGCGGACGCGGCGGTCTGCGACGCGGCGGAGGAGAGCGCGGTGCGGCAAATGGGCGACGAGGCGCGCACGCGGATGGGCGGAGTGGATATCCTGGTCCTGAGCGCGGGAATCGCGGCCTCCGCTCCGCTACGCGCGATCACCACCGCGGACTGGGATCGCATGATGAACGTGAACGCGCGGAGCGTGTTTCTCGGTGCCCGCGAGTTCGTGCCGGACATGGTGGCTCGCGGGTGGGGACGCGTGGTGGCCATCGCATCCACCGCGGGCCTGACGGGGGGCAAGTACATCGCGCACTATGCGGCATCCAAGCACGCCGTGGTCGGGCTGGTCCGCTCGCTCGCCATGGAGATCCTCGGCACGGGGGTGACGGTGAACGCCGTTTGCCCGGGATACGTCGACACGCCCATGACCGAGCGGACCCTGGCGAACGTCGCGGAGCGGACGGGGCTGTCGCGCGCGG
>DATGVG010000043.1:0-2332 GCA_035300625.1 Candidatus Limnocylindrales bacterium | reverse complement strand
GCCAGGGCGTGGGGCGTCTCATCCGCACGGCCACCGATCGCGGCGCCGTGGTCGTGGCCGATCCCAGAATCGTCCGGTCGTGGTACGGCGAGCGGTTCCAGGCCGCGCTCCCCTCGCCTCCCCGCGTCGTCCGCGGCGGGGAAGAGGCCGCGTCGCTCCTCGCGCGGTGGTTTCAGTGACCGCCGCGCGCGCGGCCGCCGATCGAGCGGCGCCGGCCCGGGTTACCGTGGGGGGACCGCCGCTCACGCTCGCGGATCTGGCCGCGGTCGCTGCGGGCTCCGCCGTGTCGCTGGCGCCGGAATCCGCATCCCGGGTCGCCGCCTCGCGCGCCTTGGTCGACGAGGTGCTCCGCCGTGGCGAGGCCGTCTACGGGGTGAACACGGGCTTCGGCGCTCTCAAGTCGGTGCGGGTCCCGGATGACGAGGTGGAACGCCTCCAGCTGAACCTGCTCCGCAGCCATGCCGCGGGATACGGGCCGGAGCTGGAGCCGGCCGCGGTGCGCCTGATGCTGGCCCTTCGCGCCCACTCGCTCGCGCTCGGGATGAGCGGCGTGCGCCCCGCGCTGATCGAGCATCTTCTCGCGATGCTCGCGGAGGGCGTTCTCCCGGTGGTGCCCAGCCGCGGCTCCCTGGGCGCGAGCGGGGACCTGATCCCGCTCGCACACCTGGCGCTGGCCGCGGTCGGCGAGGGGGAAGCGCGCCGCGGCGGCCGGGTGGCCGCGGCGGCCGAGCACCTGAGCGCCGCGGGGCTCTCCCCGATCACCCTCCAGGCGAAGGAAGGACTGGCTCTCATCAACGGGACGCAGGCCGCGGCCGCGCTGGGCGCGCTCGCCCTGCTCGAGAGCTTCGAGATCCTCGGGGCCGCGCACGCCGCCTGCGCGCTCTCCATCGAGGCGCTGCGAGGGAGCGCGAAGCCCTTCGACGTCCGCGTCCACGCGGCGCGCCCCCACCCGGGGCAGACGGCCTCTGCGGCCGCGGTGCGGCGGCTCCTCGAGGGGAGCGGCATTCTCGCCTCGCATTCGGGCTGCGCCCGCGTGCAGGACCCCTACTCGCTCCGCTGCGCGCCCCAGGTCCTGGGCGCTTCGATCCAGGCCGCGCGCTACGCGCGAGCCGTGCTCCTCACCGAGGTGAACAGCGTCACCGACAATCCGCTCTGCTTCGCGGACTCGGGCGAGGTCCTCTCCGCGGGCAACTTTCACGGGCAGCCGCTCGCCCAGGCGCTCGACTTCCTGGCGATCGGGATGGCCGAGGTGGGGGCCGTGGCGGAGCGGCGCACGTTCCTGCTTCTCGACTCCTCGAAGAGCGACCTGCCCCCGTTCTTGAGCCGGGAAGCGGGGCTTACCTCCGGGCTCATGATCGTGCAGTATCTCCAGGCATCCCTCGTCTCCGAGAACAAGATGCTCGCGCAGCCGGCCAGCGTCGATTCCATCCCCACGTCGGCGGGGCAGGAGGACCACGTGAGCATGGCGATGCACGCGGCCGTGAAAGCGCTGACCTTGACTCGAAATGTGCGGCGGATCGTGGCGGCCGAGCTCCTGTGCGCCGCGCAGGGGATCGAGTTCCTGCGCCCCCTCCGGTCGAGCGCGCCGCTGGAGGCGCTCCACGCCGGGGTGCGGTCGCGGGTTCCGCCCCTCGTCGCGGACCGGCGGCAGGATCAGGATCTGGCGAGCCTGGACGATTGGATCGCGGAAAGCGGGGCGGCGCGCGCCGCGGGGATCGAGTCGTTCGCGGACGGACCGGTGGCCGAAGGAGGAGGGCGATGACGGCGAAAGCGAACGTGCCACCCGCCACGGCGGGAATTCGCGGCACGCCTCCCCCCGAGCCGGTGCGGGCCCCGCGCGGGACCCACCGCTCGTGCCAGGGATGGCACCAGGAAGCGGCGCTCCGGATGCTGATGAACAATCTCGATCCGGACGTGGCCGAGCGGCCGGAGGATCTCGTGGTGTACGGCGGCACGGGGCGGGCGGCCCGCTCCTGGCCCGCCTTCCACGCGATCGTACGCTCGCTCCGCACGCTGACCGACGAGGAGACGTTGCTGGTCCAGTCGGGTAAGCCGGTCGGGATCGTGCGGACGCACCCCGACGCGCCGCGCGTGCTCATCGCCAACTCGCTCCTGGTGCCCAAGTGGGCCAACTGGGAGACGTTCCGCGAGCTGGAGGCCCAGGGGCTGACGATGTACGGGCAGATGACCGCCGGATCGTGGATCTACATCGGCACGCAGGGGATCCTCCAGGGAACGTACGAGACCTTCGCCGAGGCGGCGCGGCAGCGCTTCGGCGGAGGTCTCGTACGTTCCCTGGAGGATCCCCTGCGTGCCGATGTAGATCCACGAT
>DATGVG010000042.1:0-24481 GCA_035300625.1 Candidatus Limnocylindrales bacterium | reverse complement strand
CCGCCCCGTCGAAGGGCGCCGACGCCACGTTTGTGATGGGCGTGAATCACAAGACCTTCGATCCCGCAAAGCACCATGTCGTGTCGATCGCCTCGTGCACCACCAACTGCCTGGCACCGGTCCTCTCGGTCCTGGACGAGGCGTTCGGCGTCGAGCGCGGCCTGATGACCACCGTGCACGCCTACACCAACGACCAGCGGCTGCTCGATGCGCCGCACAAGGATCTGCGCCGCGCGCGCGGAGCCGCCCAGTCCATGATTCCCACCTCGACGGGCGCGGCCAAGGCGATCGGGCTGGTCCTCCCGTCGCTCCAGGGGAAGCTGGAGGGGATCGCGGTCCGCGTGCCCATCGCCTGCGGGTCCCTGGTCGACCTGACGGCCCAGACCGCGCGGCCCCTGACCGCGGCCGCGGTAAACGAGGCGATGAAGGCGGCCGCCGGCGGGCGGCTCAAGGGCATCCTCCAGTACAACGAGGACCCCATCGTCTCGCAGGACGTGGTGGGGAACCCGCACTCCTCGATCTTCGACGCGCCGCTCACCATGACCCAGGGAGACCGTATCGTGAAGGTCTTCGCCTGGTACGACAACGAGTGGGGATTCTCGAACCGCATGGTGGACGCGCTGCTCCTCCTGGGCCGCTCGTCGTGACGGGGGAGCCGTGTCGCTTCGCCGGCTGACCTCGCTGGAGGTGGCCGGGAGGGCGATCTTCGTGCGCGTCGACTTCAACGTGCCCCTGACGCCGGAGGGGGAGGTCGCGGATGACTCCCGCATCGTCGCGTCCTTACCGACGCTTCGCTATCTCCTGGACAAGGGCGGCCGCCTGGTGATCGCGTCCCACCTCGGGCGCCCCAAGGGAAAGCCCGACCGAAAGCTCAGCCTTTTGCCCGTGCGCGCCGTGCTCTCGAAATATCTGAAGGCGCCCGTGGGCTTCGCCGAGACGATCGTGGGCCCGGAGGCGGAGGCGGCCGCCCGCGTCCTGAAGCCGGGCGAGGCGCTCCTGCTCGAGAATCTCCGGTTCGATCCCCGCGAAGAGGCGAACGACCCCGAGTGGAGCCGCGCCTTGGCCCGCCTCGCGGACGCGTACGTGAACGACGCGTTCGGCTCGGCGCACCGGGCGCACGCCTCCACGGTCGGGATCACGGCGTTCCTTCCCGACCGGGCCGCGGGGTTCCTGATGGAAAAAGAGCTGTCGGCCCTGGGCCGGCTTTTGGAAGGAGCCGAGCGGCCATACGTGAGCATCCTGGGCGGAGCCAAGATCTCAGGAAAGATCGACGTGGTGAAGAACCTCCTTCCGCGCGTGGACCGCCTCCTCATCGGCGGCGGCATGATGTTCACCTTCCTGCGCGCGAAGGGGATCGCCACGGGGCGCTCGCTGGTGGAGGAGGAGAAGATCCCGCTGGCCGCCGAGCTCCTGGCCTCCCCCGACGGCGGAAAGATCGGGCTCCCCGTGGACTGCCGCGCGGCCGCCGACACCGGCGGCTCGGACGAGGGGCGCGTGGTCCCGGTGTCGGCGATCCCGCCGGATCGCATGGGCGTGGACATCGGCCCCGAATCTCTGGCAGCCATCGGTGCGGTGCTCGCCGAAGCGAAAACCGTCTTCTGGAACGGGCCGATGGGAATCTTCGAGATGCCGGCCTATGCGGCGGGGACGATCGGCACGGCGCGCGAGGTCGCGATCGCGACCCGGCGCGGCGCCTTCACGGTTGTCGGCGGCGGCGATTCGCTGGCCGCGGTGCGCCGGGCCGAGATGGAGCACCAGATCAGCCACCTCTCGACCGGCGGCGGCGCCTCGCTGGAGTTCCTCGAAGGGCGCGAGCTGCCCGGCGTTGCCGCCCTCGAGGCCGCTGCCCGTCCGGCGTGATGAAGCGCATCCTGGCGGGAAACTGGAAGATGAACCTGCTCCTGGCGGAGGCGCGCGCCCTGTTCGACGAGGTGGCGGCGGGACTTCGCGGGCGCGGAGACCTCGCCTGCGTTCTCTTCCCGCCGGCGACCCTCCTGGCTCCGCTGGCCGCCGCCCTCCGAGAGGGCGATCCACGGCTCGGCGCGCAGAACTGCCACTTCGAGCCGAAGGGCGCGTTCACCGGCGAAATCTCCGCCGAGCAGGCGCGCGACGCCGGCGCGAGCCACGTGCTGGTCGGGCACTCCGAGCGCCGAAGGCTCTTCTGCGAGAGCGATCCGATCGCCCGCCAGAAGCTCCAGGCGGCGTGGAGGGCTGGGCTCAAGCCCGTGCTGTGCGTGGGCGAGACGTTGGCCGAGCGGGAGCGGCGCGAGACGAGGGACGTGCTCGCCCGCCAGCTTCGCCGGGCGCTCGAGGGCGCGCCCTCCCGTGCGCCGCTGTGGGTCGCCTACGAGCCGGTGTGGGCCATCGGCACCGGCGTGGTCGCCACGGCCGAGGAGGTGGCGGAGGCGCACGAGTGGGTTCGGGAGGAGCTGACCCTGGCCGGGCGCGGAGCCGCGGGCGCCGCGGGCAATGAGGTCCCGATCCTGTACGGCGGGAGCGTCGACGCCAAGAACGCGGGCCCGCTTGCCCGGACGCCCGGCGTCGACGGGTTCCTGGTCGGCGGAGCGTCCCTCAAGGCGGCCTCATTCCTCGAGATCGCCCGCCACCTCGCGGCGGGCCCCCCGGATTGACCCCTCCGGGAGCGCGTGGTAGGCTCTCCTACTCGCTCGTCGCGGCAATCATCCTCGAAAGGAATGTTGCGCATGCCCGGTCTCATGACAGGTCTCATCGTCGCGGTTCACGTGGTCGCCTGCATCTCGCTCATGCTCGCGATCCTTCTCCAGTCGGGGAAGGGAGGCGGGCTGGCCGGCGCCTTCGGCGGCGGGTCGAGCCAGACCTTGTTCGGAGGACGCGGCGCCGCGGGGTTCTTGAGCCGATCCACGACGGTCCTCGCGGTCATCTTCTTCGTGACGTCCCTCACCCTGGGCCTCACCTCGTCGCGGGCCGGAGCACGGCGGAGCCTGGTCCAGGAAGAAGCGCGCCGACGCGCGGCGAGCGGAGCGCAGGCGCCGGCCCCGGGCACATCACCCCAGGCCCCCGGCGGCCGCACCGCCATGCCCACCCCGAGCGGTACCACGGCGCCCGCGCCGGCGGTTCCGGGTCCGGGGAATGGCAGTGCCGTGCCTCCGTCTGCCGGCAACGGGCAGGCGCCCGCGACCGGCGGCAAATGACGCATCGAACGCCCGGGTGGTGGAATCTGGTAGACACGTACGTTTGAGGGGCGTATGGGTAACCCCGTGCGAGTTCAAATCTCGCCCCGGGCACATAACGGGCCCCCTTCCCGAGCGGGAAGGGGACCCTTTTTTTCGCGTCTGTCCGTCGCGCGGACGCGTGGCCCGCGGGCCGGCGTGGATCTAGGGGAGCGGGTTCTCCGGGCGGGACATCGCCTGCGAGCCGGCGCGGGAAGCGGGCGGCTCGGGAATGATCCCGACGAGACGGATCAGGAACCGCTCTTCGCCGCGCACTTCGTTCCGGGCGCCGCAGTGCGGGCACCGGATGTAGGAGCGGCGGGGATTCTCTTTCAGATGGAAAATCTGGTTCGGACCGAACAGCTTGCCGCACTTCAGGCACTCGACCGCGGGGCTGGAAACAAGCTCGGCATTCTCGGGCATCCTGGCTCCTTCTCGTGGCGGCGCGGAGCGCGCGGGGCGTCCCCGCGCGGCGGCTCGAATGGCCCGTACTATAGCGGCGCCCCGGCCGGGCAGCAAGACGCGTGACCGGCTACGACGCGACGCGCGCGGCGGCCTACTGGGGCGCGTCGCGGCATGAAGGAGCGGACGAGCTGGCCGCGGTGCTGAGCCTGGGCGAGCCCGCCCACGTGAACGCCGCCTACGACGCGTGGGAAGCGGGCGTGCTCGGCGACGCGCTCCTCGAGTCGGCGGGACCCGCTCCCGCCTCCCGCGGCCTCGATCTGGCGGCCGGGGTCGGGCGCATATCCCTCCAGCTGTCGCCCCGGGTGCGCCGCCTCGCCTGCGGCGATCTCGCGGACGGGATGCTCCGGCGCCTCCGGCGGAACGCCGCGTCCGCCGGAGTGCGGAACCTGGATCCGGTTCGCCTCCGCTCCGACCGCCTGCCGTTCCGGGACGGCTCGTTCTCGGTCGCCGTCTGCCTCGGGCTCGTGGAGCATCTTCCTCCCGAGGTCCGCCGGGCTACCGTCGCCGAGCTGGCGCGGGTGGTCGCCCCCGGCGGCGTGCTCGCCGTGGTGCTGAACAACGACGAGAGCCGTCTCCTCCGGGATCCCGGCGACAATCCGCATCGCGACGGCGCGCAGCGCGAGAACGGCTACTACTGCGCGGTGGTGCGCCAGCGGGAGCTGCTCGCCGAGGCGGCGGGAGCGTTCCAGGAGCGCACCCTGGGCTCGAACCTTTTCTACTCGCTCCAGCGCCACGCCTCGCGCGCGCTGGGCGAGGAGCGGCGGCGCGATCCGCGCCTGGCTCCGTTCTTCGAGCGCGCCGCCGCCTGGGATCGGGCGCTCCGCCCCGCGGGTGCCATGGCGCGCGCCGCGGCCGACCACCACCTCCACCTGCTCGTTCGCCGGTGATCTCCGCGCCGATCCTCGTGACGGGCGGCGCGGGCTACATCGGCTCCGTGCTGGTCCGCCGCCTCCTGGCCGAAGGGGAGCGCGTGCGCGTGGTCGACCGCTTCCTGTTCGGCGGCGAGGGCCTCCGCGGCCTGGAGTCCACTCCCGAGCTGGAAGTGCTGCACCGGGACCTGCGCGACCCCCGCGTCTACGCCGAAGCGCTGGAGGGAGCGGGAGCGGTGATCCACCTGGCCGCGATCGTGGGAGACAAGGCGTGCGCCCTGGACGAGGAGCGCGCGGTACAGACCAACTGGACCGCGACCGTGGCCTTCGCGCGCGCGGCGGCGGCCCGCGGCGTGCGGCGCTTCGTTTTCGCCTCCACGTGCAGCGTCTACGGCGAAGGCCGGGACGAGCTCTTGACCGAGGAATCGCCGGTGGGGCCCCTCTCCCTGTACGCCGAGACGAGGTGGCACGCGGAGCAGGGATTGCTGGAGCTGGCCTCGGAAGGGACCCTTTCGCCGGTGCTGCTCCGCTTCGGCACGGTCTACGGCGTCTCGCCCCGCATGCGCTTTGACCTGGTGGTGAATCTCCTCGCGCGGGACGCGGTGCTGAAGGGAGAGGTCACGATTTTCGGTGGAGAGCAGTGGCGCCCCTTCGTCCACGTCGCCGACATCGCAAGGGCGCTTCGACTGGCGTTGTCCGAGGCGGTTCCCGAGGGGGCGCCGGTCCTGAACGTGGGCGACAATCTGGAGAACTATCAGCTCCGGGATCTGAAGTCGGAGATCGAGGAGCGCATTCCCGAGGCGAGGGTGCGCGTCCTTCCGGCCGCGAAGGACCCGCGCAACTACCGCGTCTCCTTCGAGCGGATCGAGCGTCTCTGGGGGTTTCGCGCCGAGACGCGCGTCGGCCAGGGACTGGCGGAAGTCGCGGAGGCGATCCGCGCTGGCAGGATCCCACAGCCGCTGGACGCGCGATACGTGAACGCGTAGACTTTCTGTTTCACCCTCGGGGAGAAATCGCATGCCGCGTCTGGAACTGGATCACAACCAGCTTCGCGAACGGGCGCTCTTCGTCCGCCGCGACATCGTCGCGCTCCTCGCGCGCTCGCAGTCCGGGCACAGCGGCGGCCCGCTCTCCTCGGCCGACTTCGGCACCGTGCTCTTCTTCCGCGAGATGAACGTCGATCCGTCGCGCCTGGACGACCCGGCCCGCGACCTCTGGCACTTCTCGATCGGCCACATCACGCCGGCGATCTATTCCCTCATGGCGGAACGCGGCTATTTTCCGCTCAGGGATTTGCTGGGATTCCGCCAGTTCCAGGGGCATCTCCAGGGGCATCCCAGCAAGCATGACACTCCGGGGATCGAAGTCTCGTCCGGCTCCCTGGGGCAAGGCCTCTCGGTCTCATGCGGCATGGCCCTGGGCTCACGCATGGACGCAAACCCGCGGCGCGTCTACTGCGTCATGGGCGACGGGGAGCAGCAGGAGGGGCAGATCTGGGAAGCCGCCATGTTCGCGGCCCACTACAAGCTCGACAACCTCTGCGGCGTGATCGACTACAACCGGAAGCAGATCGACGGGGACGTGCAGGACGTGATGGGAATCGCGCCCCTGGCGGACAAGTGGCGCGCCTTCAACTGGCACGTCGTGACGTGCGACGGGCACGACATCGCCTCCGTGATCCAGGCCTTCGACGAGGCGCGGCGCACGAAGGGGAAGCCGACCGTCATCCTGGCGAAGACGGTGATGGGAAAGGGCGTCTCGTACATGGAGGACGACTACCGCTGGCACGGCATCCCCCCCAACGCGGAGCAGGCCGAGAAGGCGCTCGTCGAATTGGGAACGTCGCTGGAGGCGTGGACGAAGCGCCTCGAGACGCACGCGGTCCCGGCCGTCGCGCCATCCGCGAACGGAGCGGGGCGGCCATGAGCGGTGCCGCGCCCGCCGCCCCGCGCCCGGCAGCCACGCTGGCGAAGCCGGAGATGAAGCGCACGCGCGAGGGATTCGGCCACGGACTGGTCGACCTGGGCGAGCGGGATCCGCGCGTCGTGGTCCTGGTCGGGGACCTGACCGGATCCACCAACGTGAACTTCTTCGCCGAGCGGTTCCCCGATCGCTTCATCCAGGTCGGCATCGCCGAACAGAACATGATGTGCGTGGCCGCGGGGCTCGCGGCGGTGGGGAAGATCCCGTTTCTCGCGACCTACGGCGCCTTCGCATCCTGCCGAAGCGCGGACCAGATGCGCGTGACCGTGGCCTACACCGACCTGCCCGTGAAGATCGGCGGAGCCCACGGCGGCATCAGCGTGGGTCCGGACGGCGCGACCCACCAGGCGATGGAGGAAATCGCGATCGTCCGCGCCATTCCCAACATGCGGATGATCGTCCCCTGCGACTACTGGGAGACGCGCAAGGCGACGGTCGCGGCCGGGTCCGACGCGCACCCCTACTACATTCGATTTGGGCGCGAGCCGGTTCCGGTGGTGACGGACGCAGACACCCCCTTCACGATCGGGCAGGCGAACGTGCTCCGCGAGGGGCGCGATCTGGCGATCATCGCCTGCGGCGTCATGGTCTACGAGGCCCTGGTCGCCGCGTCCGAGCTGGCGACGCGGGGGATCGAGGCGCGCGTCGTGAACCTGCACACGCTGAAGCCGCTGGATCACACGGCCATCGAGCGCGCGGCCCGCGAGTGCGGCGCCATCGTGACGGCCGAAGAGCACCAGATGCACGGCGGGCTGGGCGGCGCCGTCGCCGAGGTGGTGGTCGGCACGCACCCGGTGCCGATGGAGCTGGTCGCGGTGCACGACCGCTTCGGCCGCTCCGGAAAGCAGGATGAATTGATGGCCGCCTTCGGGATCAAGGCCCCCGACGTGATCCGCGCCGCCGAGCGCGTGCTCGTCCGCAAACGCGCGCGGTGACGGCGACGGCCCGGGTCGCGATCGCCGCGGCGGCGATCGTGGGGATCGGGGCGATCGTCGGGATGGGGGCGATCGGGGCGGGCACGGGCCCCCTGCATCCCGCCCCGGCCCGCGCCGGGTCCGCGACCCTCGACAGCACCGCGGTTTCTCACCCGCCCAACGCCTCCTCGCCCGCTCCGCCTCCTCCCGACTGGCTCGGGGCGGCATCCCGCGCCAGTGAGGAGACGGGTCCCTCCTTCGCGCTCGTGGCGTTCGATTCGGCGGCGGGCTCCTGGGGAGTGGCGTGCGCCGCCTCGCAGATCGCCTGCGGGGCGCGCATCCCCGCCGCGGCCGCGGGGGCGGGGGCGGTCGCGTCCCTGGGTCCGGGCGCCACGCGGCTCCACGCGGCTCTCGCCGCTCTGGCGGCCGGAGCGGATGCCGACTCCGCGCTCGCGATCCTGCGCGCGGAGCCGGGGGACCCGGCCGCGCGCCAGGCCATCGCGATCGCGCGCGACGGCCGCGCGGCCGCCGTCTCGGGCACGCGGCTCCCCGGATATTCGGGCGCCCGCGCGAGGCCCGGGTTCGCGTGCGCCGGCTTCGGGCTCCGCGGCCAGGAAACGCTAGCGGCCATGGAGTCGGTCTTCTTCGGGACGCCCGGCGCTGGCCGGCACCCTCGCAGCACCGACGCCCCGCTGGAGGAGGCGTCCTCGCGGGAGCTGGGGGCGAGGCTTCTCCGGGGACTGGAGGCGGCCGAGCGCGCCGAGGGAGAGCCGTTCGAGCACCGCGGCATGGACGCGTCCGCGGCGCTCCTGGTGGTGCGCGCGGACGCGGATCCCGGGTCGGGCTCCGACCGGCTGGTGGACCTGCGCGTGGACCAGGGAGAGGACCCGGTGAGCGCTCTGGGGAGGCTCTACGCCCGCGACGCCGAAACGTTCCTTCCCGCCGCACACGTCCGCTTCGGCGACGCCGCGCGACGGGGTGGGGACGACTCGACCGCCCGCCGCGAATACGCGGCGGCCGAGGCGGGCTTTCGAGCCGCCGTCGCTCGGGCGCCCAAGGACGGAGGCGCGCTGAACGAGCTGGCGTGGTTTCTCGCGACCCGGGGAGGCGATCCGAGCGAGGCGCTCCGCTTCGCGGAGGCCGCGGTGCTGGCCCGAGGCGACGATCCGAACATCCTCGACACCCTGGCCGAAGCAGCCTACCGGGCGGGCAATCTGGAGCGCGCGATCGAGGCCGCCGAGCGCGCCGCGAGGCTGGCGCGCGGGAACGCGCGCTACGCGGAACGCCTGCGCGCCTTCCGCGCCGCGCGGACCGCGCTCGCGCCCTCTAGCCGGTAAACGCGCCCGGCGCCGGGCGCGGCGCCCGGAAGACGACGTCGAGGGCGCGGATGCCGATCGGATCGGCGGCGTGGAAGGGCTCCCCGTAGCGAACCCCGATCATCCCGCCGTAATGGCGCGCGCGCGATTCCACGAACTCGAGGAAGCCCTCCCGATTGAGCGGCGTGGGGCGCGCGTCCGGCGCCGCGCTCGCGACCTGGCTCCGGTGCGCCAGGATCGCGGCGCGCTTCTTGTCCCACGAGGCGGTCACGTCCACGACGAAGGACGGGGCGAAGCCGATCCGGGACGCGAAGTGGTAGCGCACGCGGGGGCGGAACGGCTCCCCCTCCGCGGGGAAGCGGTGAAGTCCCGCCAGGTACACGGCGCGCTCCATCAGCTCGGAAGCCGCGACGTGATCGGGATGGCGGTCGCGGGGGTAGTGGACCACCAGCGCGTCCGGGCGGAGGCGCCGGATCCACTCCACCGCCCGGCGGACCTGCTCGGGATCGTGCGCGTGGACGGCCCCGTCGGGGAGGCCGGCGTTCCACCGGCCGCGGACGTCCAGGATGCGCGCGGCTTCGGCGGCCTCTGCGGCCCGGATCTCGGGCGTGCCGTTGGTGCCGAGCTCGCCGCGGGTCAGGTCGAGGATTCCCGCCGACAGTCCCTGCGCCGCGGCGGCGGCGAGCGTCCCGCCGCAGGAGATCTCCACGTCGTCGGGGTGCGCGCCCACGGCGAGCAGGTCGAGGGGCTCCTGGGACTCCGGGGTCGGGAGGGTTGCCTCGCGCGCGCGCGCCACGGGGCTCAGGAGCGGCGGACGGCTTCGAACGGCTCGATCACGACGGGGTGGCCGTCCGGCTTGGAGAAGCGGTGGCTGGTCCGCAGCGTGCGCACGGTGCCGGTGGCGGCGCGCATCACCATGGAATGGGTCTCCGCGCCGTTTCCGCTGAAGCGGACTCCGTCGAGCATGTCGCCGTCGGTCACACCGGTCGTCGCGAAAATGATCGAATCGCCGCGCGCCAGATCGGTCTCGGTGTAGATGCGGTCGGCGTCGTCGATCCCCATGCGCCTCGCGCGGTCTCGCTCGGCGTCGTTCCGGAACTTGAGACGCCCCTGCATCGCGCCGCCCAGGCACCGGAGCGCGGCCGCGGCCAGCACGCCCTCGGGAGCGCCGCCGACCCCCAGCAGCACGTCCACCCCCGTCGATTCGACGGCTGTGGCCATGGCCGCCGAGACGTCCCCGTCCGAGATCAGGTGGATGCGCGCCCCGACTTTGCGGATGCGCTGGATCAGCTCCTCGTGACGGGGGCGGTCGAGAACCACGACGGTGAGATCGTCGAGGTCGTAGCCCTTGGCGGCCGCGACGGCCTCCAGGTTTTCCTCCACCGTGCGCGAGAGGTCGATCGCGCCGGCCGCCTTGGAGCCGACGGCGATCTTTTCCATGTAGGTGTCGGGGGCGTGGAGGAAATGCCCCCTCTGGGCCAGGGCGATCACGGCGAGCGCGTTGTCGCGGCCGAAGGCGACCGAGTTGGTGCACTCCAGGGGATCGAGGGCGATGTCCACCTCGGGGCCGTAACCCGAGCCGACGCGCTCGCCGATGTAGAGCATCGGCGCCTCGTCGCGCTCCCCCTCGCCGATGACCACCGTGCCGCGCACGTCCACGTTGTCGAACGCGCGCCGCATCGCGGTCACCGCCGCCTGGTCGGCCCCGTGCGCGTCGCCGCGCCCCATGAAGCGGGCCGACGCGAGCGCCGCCGCTTCGGTGACGCGGACCAGGTCGAGGCCGACGTGCCGGTCCACGGAGTTACCGCTGCTCCTGGCCGGTCAGGGCGGAGGCGTCGATCTCTTCCCAGTCGTTCAGCGGATCGGACCACCGGTAGAGGCGGATGCGGCTGGTGGACTCGGTCTTGGAGTAGACGTACTCGACGTGGCTGCCGCCGCCGGCGCGGTTGGAGTAGTGGAGCTTCTTGTCCACGACCAATGGCTTGGTGACGCGCACCAGCCGCATGCGCCCCTGGGGGCTGGCCCAGGTGACCGACTCGGAGACGGCGTGGGTCTCCTCGTCTTCGGTCTCGTCGAATTCGAGGTTTCCGAAGTGCTTGTCGAGGCGTCGGAGCACCTCTTCCCAGCGCTGGTCGTTCATGACGATCGGCCCTCGATTGACTTGCGGACTGAGCCGCCTATAGTACCACACCCAATGGAGACGACCCAACAGACGCACCCCGGGACGGGCTTTGCCGGCCGCTCGGCGCTGGTGATCGGCGG
Organism: Candidatus Limnocylindrales bacterium; assembly: GCA_035300625.1. Classification (GTDB taxonomy): domain Bacteria; phylum Eisenbacteria; class RBG-16-71-46; order SZUA-252; family SZUA-252; genus DASQJL01. Next base: position 13,484 of record DATGVG010000042.1, on the reverse strand, counting down.
CTCGCGCGGGCTGGGGCGGGCCGTGGCGCTTGCTCTGGCGCGGGAGGGATGCCGCGTGCTCGCGGCCGGCCGGAACGCCGCGGCGCTCCGGCGCGTGCGGGAAGAGGCGTCGGTGCGGGGGCTCTCCATCGCCGTCGCGCGCGGGGACGCGGCGCGGGCGGGGGTCGCGGCGCGGCTCGTGCGCGCCGCGGCGGCGCTCCCGGCGGGGGACGGAGGCGGGCGCGCGCGGGGCCGCGGCGGGCGCGGCCGCGGCGGGCGCGGCCGCGCGGGGCCCGACATCCTGGTGCACGCGGCCGGCGATTACTGGGAGGGTCCGTTCGCCGCGCTCACGCCGGATCGGTGGGAGTCCCTGGTCCGCTCCAACGTGACGAGCGCACTCGCCGCGATGCAGGCGGTCCTTCCCGGCATGCGCCGACGCCGCTTCGGGCGCGTGCTCCTCTTCGGGGTCGCGGGAGCCGACGCCCCGCGGGCGGCCGGCCGCGCGCACGCCTACCGCGCGGCGAAGATCGCGCTCCTCACGCTCGCCCGCTCCGTCGCCCAGGAAGAGGCGGAGCACGGCATCACCGTGAACCTCATTCTTCCGGGCGTGATCCAGGCGCCTGGCCTTCCCGCGGCGTGGGCCGCCGCGGCCGGCCGGATCCCGGCGCGGCGGCTGGGGACTCCGGGGGAGATCGCGCGCGCGGCCCTCTTCCTCCTGGCCGAGGAATCCGGCTATATCACCGGCTCCGCCCTGCACGTCTCGGGGGGATATCTCCTCTGATCGGACCCGCTACGTGTTACAATCGATTTGTTCCTCCAGTCCACGCCGTCTCGATGACCGCCCCGAGGTAGCATTGCGCCCTTCGACGCCCAAGACATGGGTCTTAAAGAGCCCCGCCGCGCCCGAGCTGGCCGCCGAACTGGCGGCCCAGCTGGGGGTTTCGGATACGTTCGCGCGGCTTCTGGCCAACCGGGGCTTCACCTCGGCCGCGCAGGTCCAGTCGTTCCTGGTTCCCTCCACGGACAGGCTCCTGGACCCGTCCTCGATGCGCGACATGGACCGCGCGGTGGACCGTGTGCTCCAGGCCCTCGCGGCAAACGAGCCGATCCTGGTTTTCGGCGACTACGACGTGGACGGCATCACCTCCACCTCGCTCCTGACGGCGACGCTCGCCAAGATGGGCGCCCGCGTCTCGTATTTCATCCCGGACCGAATCCGGGACGGCTACGGCTTCTCGGAGCGCGGGGTCGAGGTGGCGCGGAAGCGCCGCATCCGGCTGGTCATCACGGCGGACTGCGGCATCACCGCCACCCGCGAAGTGGCCATGGCGCGGGACTCGGGGATCGACGTCATCGTGACCGACCACCACGAGCCGCTCGGCGAGCTGCCCCAGGCGGCGGCGGTCCTGAACCCGAAGCGCAAGGACTGCACGTACGCCTTCAAGGAGCTGGCGGGGGTCGGCGTGGTGTTCAAGCTGGTGCAGGGGCTGGCGGCGCGCCGCCCGGACCTGCTCCCGCCCGAGTTCGTCTTCCGCCATCTCGACCTGGTCGCGCTCGGCACCATCGCCGACGTGGTGCCGCTGGTGGGCGAGAACCGGGTGTTCGCGAAGATCGGGCTGGAGCGCCTCTGCCACTCCGACAAGCCGGGCATCGTCGCCCTCAAGGAGGTTGCGGGGCTCCGCACCCGGCGCGTGGAGAGCGGCCACGTGGCCTACATCCTTGCGCCGCGCATCAATGCGGCGGGCCGGCTGGGGAACGCGGAGAGCGGCGTGCGGCTGTTGCTCTCCACCGATCCCCGCGAGGCGGCGATCATCGCGGAGAGCCTCGAAGAGGACAACGCCAACCGGAAGAAGATCGACGAGTCCACGCTGGAGGACGCGCTCCAGCTGCTCAAGTCCCACGGCGCCGACCTCCCGCCGGCCATCGTGCTCTGGTCCGACCGGTGGCACCCGGGCGTGCTCGGCATCGTGGCCTCGCGTCTGATCGAGCGCTTCCACCGCCCGACGATCCTGATCGCGTCCGACGGCGACGAGGGGAAGGGGTCGGGTCGGAGCATCCCCGGGTTCGACGTCTGCCAGGCCCTTCAAGAGTGCCGCGAGTACCTCCTGGGCTTCGGGGGGCATTCCTACGCGGCGGGGCTCACCATCAAGACCGAGTTCCTCGAAGCCTTCCGCGAGAAACTGTGCGCGGTGGTGAGCGCGCGCGTGAAGCCCGAGGACTTCATCCCCAAGCTCTCGATCGACGGGCCCATGGATCTCGGCCACTTGAACGAGGAGCTGGTCGAGCTCCTGGACCGGCTCGCGCCCTTCGGGATCGGAAACGCCGAGCCTCTCTTCGTGGCCGACGACGTCACGCTCTCGCTTCCGCCCTCCGTCGTGAGCCGGAACCACCTGAAGCTCACCATCCGCCAGGACGGCCGCGACCTGGATTGCATCGGGTTCGGCATGGGCCACCTGGCCGGCGCGATCCACTCGAACGGCGGACGCCTGTCGGTCGCGTTCGTTCCCACCATCAACGTGTGGCAGAACCGGTCCCGCCTCCAGCTCAAGCTCCGGGACATCCAGGTCCGCTGACCATGGGACCGGCCCCCCCGGACGCCTTGGGGCCGCTCCTCGAGGCCCTCCAGAAGACCGGCCGCCCCCACCTCGCCGACAAGGTTCGGGCCGCGTACGATTTCGCCGCGCGCGCGCACGTCGACCAGCGCCGCCGCTCGGGCGAGCCGTTCGTGACGCACGCGGTCGCGGTGGCCGCCATCCTGGTGGACCTCCTGGGCGCGGGAGTGGACGAGACCCTTCTGCAGGCGGCGCTCCTCCATGACGTCGTCGAGGACACGGGGATCGACCTGGCGACCCTCACCCGCTCCTTCGGCTCCGAAGTGGCGGCCCTGGTCGACGGAGTCACCAAGATCAGCGGCCTGCACTTCGACCGGCCCGAGGTGGAACAGGCCGAGAACTTCCGGAAGATGCTCCTCTCCATGGCGCGCGACCTCCGGGTCATCCTCGTCAAGCTGGCGGACCGCCTCCACAACATGCGCACCCTCACGGCGCTGGACGCCGACCGTGCGAGAGCCATCGCCCGCGAGACCCGCGAGATCTACGCGCCCCTCGCGCACCGGCTGGGCATCGCGCGCGTGAAGGGGGAGCTGGACGACCTCTGCCTCAAGTACCTCGAGCCCGAGGCGTTCCAGGAGCTCCGGCAGAAGGTGGCGCTGAAGCGCGAGGAGCGGGAAGGGCAGATCCAGGAGGTCATGCGCCCGGTGAAGGAGCGCCTCGCCGCGCTCGGGCTCCGAGCCGACGTCGTGGGGCGCCCCAAGCATCTCGAGTCGATCTACAGGAAGATGCGGCTCCACGACCGCCCCTTCGAGGAGATCTTCGATCTCCTGGGCGCGCGCGTCATCACGCAGGACAAGGCCGACTGCTACCGTGTGCTGGGCGTGGTGCACGATCTCTTCACGCCCCTGCACGAGCGCTTCAAGGACTACATCGCCACGCCGAAGAGCAACATGTACCAGTCGCTCCACACCACCGTGATCGCCCCCGGCGGGCTCATGGTCGAGTTCCAGATACGCACGTCGGAGATGCACCAGATCGCGGAGCTGGGCGTGGCTGCGCACTACCGTTACAAGGAAGGCGGACGTCAGACCGAGGCCGAGCTGGAGGCGAAGCTCGCTCCGGTCCTCCGGAACGTCGATCTCCAGACCGCCTCCGGCGACCCGCACGAGTTCATGGAATTCCTGAAAACCTCCCTGTACCAGGACGAGGTCTTCGTCTTCACGCCGCGCGGCGACCTGCGCCGGCTGCCTCGCGGCGCGACCCCACTCGACTTCGCCTACCAGGTGCACACGCAGGTCGGCCATCACTGCGTCGGCGCCAAGGTGAACGGCCGGATCGTTCCGCTGCGCACCGAGCTCCGGAGCGGAGACGCGGTGCAGATCATCACCTCTCCCAGCGCGAAGCCGAACCGGGACTGGCTCCAGCTGGTCCAGACCCATGCGGCGCGGTCCAAGATACGCCACTGGCTCAAGGTGGCGGAGCACTCCGACAGCGTCGCGCTGGGGAAGGAGATGATCGAGCGCGAGCTTCGCCGGCGCCGCCTGTCCTCCCCGGTGGGAATGCCGGTCGAGACCTTGGCGGAGACGCTGGGACATCCGGACGTGAACGGCCTCTATGCCGCGGTCGGGCAGGGAAACCTCTCGGTGCAGCAGGTGCTGTCGAAATGGTTCCCGGACGGCGGCGGAGCGGTGCAGCGCCTGAAGGAGGCTTCTCTCGAGACGATCCGCGCGATCACCGGGCGCCCCGCCCACGGCGTCCGCATCCAGGGCGTGGACAACCTGATGGTCACCTACGCCAAGTGCTGCCAGCCGGTCCCGGGCGACGCGGTGGTGGGAATCGTGACCCGCGGGCGCGGCGTCACGGTGCACCGCTCCGACTGTCCGAACACGTTCGACGGGCGGGTCTCGGCGGAGCGGCGGCTGGTGGTCGATTGGAGCGCGAAGCCCGAGGACTCGTTCACCGTGAAGCTCTCCATCTTCGGGCAAGATCGAAAGAGCCTCCTGGCCGACATCGCGAAGGCCATCTCCACCACGAACACGAACATCCGGACGGCCGGAATCAAGGCCAGCGACCGCAACGCGCGCGGCGCGTTCGTGGTCGAGGTCCGGGACCTGGCGCATCTGCGCGAGGTGATGCGGGCGATCGACGACGTCGACGGGGTGGACGCGGTGGAGCGCGAACAGGTCTTCGGGAAGTCCCGCCCCGGGGAGGCCGGACTCGCGTCGTGAGGGCGTTGCTCCAGCGTGTCAGCCGCGCGTCGGTGGCGGTGGAGGGATCGGAGATCGCCCGGATCGGCCCCGGCCTCCTGATCTTCCTGGGGGTCGCCGCCGCGGACCCGCCGGAGGCGGCGGCCCGGCTGGCGGAGCGGTGCGCCGCGTTCCGCATCTTCGAGGATCCGGAGGGGCGGATGAACCGATCGGTCATCGACGTGGCGGGTGAGGCCCTGGTCGTGTCCCAGTTCACGCTGGTCGCCGACGTGTCGCGCGGGCGGCGCCCCGGCTTCGACCCGGCGGCTCCGCCGGCGCCGGCCGAGGCCGCCTACGAGCGCTTCTGCGCCGCGCTCGAGGGCGCGGGGATCCGCGCGGTGCGCAGGGGCCGCTTCGGCGCCGCGATGCGCGTCGAGTTGGTGAACGAGGGCCCCGCGACGTTTCTTCTCGAGTCCCCGGAGCCGTAGGAGGTCCGGCTAGCCATGCGCCCCAACCTGCTCAATCCGTTCGGGCCGAAGCTGTGCCTGGCGTCGCGGTCGCCGCGGCGGGCCGAGCTCCTGGCTCTGGTCGGCGCCCACTTCGCGATCGCGCCGGTGGACGTGGACGAGCGCGCCCTCGAGGGGGAGCGCCCCGAGGCGCACGTGCTCCGCCTGGCCGAGGCCAAGGCGCGCGACTCGCGCGCGGCGCGCGACGATGCCGCCGACGGGGCCGTGTACGTGGGCGCGGACACCATCGTGACGATCGACCGCGCGATCCTCGGGAAGCCGGCGGGCCCCGGCGAGGCGGCGCGCATGCTCGCGCTCCTTTCCGGCCGGGTCCACGAAGTCTGGACGGGGCTCTTCGTGCTCGATCCGCGCGAGGAGCGGGGGCTGGGCGAGGCCGTCCGGAGCATCGTCAAGTTCGCGCCCATCGGCAAGGACGAGATCGACCGCTACGTGGCGACGGGCGAGCCGCTCGACAAGGCCGGGGCCTATGCGGTGCAGGGAGGGGGAGCTCTCTTCGTCGAGGCGATCGAGGGATCCTACTCCAACGTGGTGGGGCTACCCCTGAGCCATCTGAAGCACCTCCTTGGACTTCTGCGGGAATCCCCGGTCCGGGAGGTTGACAGGCGGGTTTAAGTGCTGGTAGTCTCTAGCGTTTGCTCGTTCCAAACAACGCATCTGGAGGTCGAATCGATGGGCACGTACTCCGTACGCGCCTCGGAGATCACGCAGGACTGGTACGTCGTGAACGCCGAGGGGCAGATCCTGGGCCGGCTCGCGAGCGAGATCGCGAGCGTCCTCAAGGGAAAACGCAAGCCGACCTACTCGCCTCACCTGGACGTGGGGGACCATGTCATCGTGGTCAACGCCGAGAAGGTGATGGTCACGGGGCGGAAGCGGGACAACAAGATCTACTTCCGCCACTCGCTGTATCCGGGCGGCGATACGCGCACCCGCTTCCGGGACATGCAGGCCGACAAGCCCGAGGAGATCGTGCGCCTCGCGGTAAAGGGGATGATGCCCAAGAACCGTCTCGGCCGCGCCATGCTGAAGAAGCTGAAGATCTACGCGGGACCGGAGCATCCGCACGTGGCGCAGGCGCCGCGTCCGCTCCCGCTCCCCGGCGTCGTGACGGGAGGTGAGTGACCATGGCCACCCCCCACATGGCGACCGGTCGCCGGAAGACGTCGATCGCGCGCGTCCGGCTGGTGCCCGGCACCGGAAAGCGGACCGTGAACGGCGTCGATCTGGACCGCTACTTCTGCCGGATTTCGCTCTCGCGGATCGCGACGGAGCCGCTCCTCGCGGTGAACATGGCCGACAAGTTCGACGTGGTCGCGCTGGTGCGCGGCGGCGGCGCGTCCGGCCAGGCCGGCGCGGTTTCGCTCGGCGTCGCGCGCGCGCTGCAGGTCATCGATCCCTCGCTCCGCGCCCTCCTGGGCAAGGAAGGGTTCCTGACGCGCGACGCGCGCATGAAGGAACGGAAGAAGTACGGGCAGGCGGGAGCGCGGAAGCGCTTCCAGTTCTCCAAGCGGTAAACGCAATTCCGCGGCCCTTCCGGTGCCCCCCGGCACCGGTCAGGGCCGCCACTACGCACGCCCCGGGCCGCGGGCGGTCTCCCTCGGGGAGCCCGGCGGATCGAAGGGGCGGAGGCTCAAGACCGGAGGTAGTCGCGTGGCTGAAATTGGAATGAAGGAATTGCTCGAAGCGGGAGTCCACTTCGGGCACCAGACCCGCCGCTGGAATCCCAAGATGAAGAAGTTCATCTTCATCGAGCGGAACGGCATCTACATCATCGATCTCCAGAAGACCCTGAAGGCGATCCAGGACGCGCGCGCCCTCCTGGAGGGCGTGGCCCGGAAGAACGGCACCGTGCTGTTCGTGGGGACCAAGCGCCAGGCCAAGGATGCCATCCGCGAGGAGGCCGAGCGCAGCGGCATGCCGTACGTGAACGAGCGCTGGCTGGGCGGAATGCTCACCAACTTCAAGACCATCAAGTCGAACATCCGGCGCTTCAAGGAGATCGAAAAGATGGACGCCGACGGCGTCCTGGAAAAACTCTCGAAGAAGGAGCAGGCCCAGATCAACAAGGAGCGGGTCCGGCTCGTGAAGATCTTCACGGGAATCAAGGAGATGTCCCAGCTTCCCGCCGCGGTCTTCGTGATCGATACGAAGAAGGAGCGCATTGCCGTCGCGGAGGCGAACCGGCTGGGGATTCCTGTCATCGGAGTCGTCGACACCAACTGCGACCCCGAGGTCATCGACTATCCGCTGCCCGGAAACGACGACGCCATCCGCGCGATCCGGCTCTTCAGCCGCCTGGTCTCCGACACCCTGCTGTCGACGCGCCAGGAGGCGCAGGAGGGCGCCGACCGCGAGGCCGAGGCTCAGGCAGCGGCCGTCGAGCCGGTGGCGAACGTGGTCGCCAGCGCCTGACCGTCTCCCGGCGGCCCGCCGCTCGCCGCCGGCCCACGGACCCGCGGTCTCCCGGTTTCGAACACGAACATCGAGGAAGGAGTTTTCGAATGACGATCACCGCCACGCACGTGAAGGATCTGCGCGAGCGGACCGGCGCGGGCATGATGGAGTGCAAGAAGGCCCTCGCGGAAGCGAACGGCGACATCGAGAAGGCGATCGAGGTGCTGCGCAAGCAGGGGATGGCGCGGGCGTCCTCCAAGGCGGGACGTGAGGCGCGCCAGGGTCTGGTCCACGCCTACATCCACCCGGGCTCCCAGCTGGGCGTGCTCATCGAGGTCGACTGCGAGACCGACTTCGTCGCGCGCACCGACGACTTCCAGAGCCTGGTGAAGCACCTGGCCATGCAGGTCGCGGCCACCAACGCGCAGGCGGTGGACCGCGCCGCCGTGGATCCCGTGATGATCGAGAAGGAGCGCGCGATCCTTCTCGAGCAGGCGAAGGCGACGGGCAAGCCCGAGGCCGTGCTCGCGAAGATCGTGGACGGCAAAATCGACAAGTACTACGAGGAGATCGTGCTCCTCGATCAGCCGAACATCCGCGATCCCGATCGCAAGGTGAAGGAGCTGTTGGACCAGGCGATCTCCAAGCTCGGCGAGAACATCGTCGTGCGCCGGTTCGCCAAGTTCCGCATCGGAGACGCCTGAGCCCCATGGAGCCCTCGCCGCGGCGGGTGCTGCTCAAGCTGAGCGGGGAGATCCTCGCCGGGGACGCGCGCTTCGGCATCGACCCGCATTCCCTGGCACGCGTAGCCGACGAGATCGTCCAGGGAGCCCGGGCCGGGACCCAGATCGGCATCGTGATCGGCGGCGGGAACCTGATCCGCGGGGCGTCGGCCGGCGACGGGCTGGACCGCGCGACCGCGGACAGCATGGGAATGCTGGGCACGGTGATCAACGCCCTCGCGCTCCAGGCCGCCCTCGAGGTGCGCGGGATCACCACGCGCGTCCTGTCGGCCATCGAGATGCGGACCCTGGCCGAGCTGTACATCCGGCGCCGCGCGATCCGCCACCTGGAAAAGGGGCGCATCGTGATCCTGGCGGCGGGAACCGGGCACCCCTACTTCACGACCGACACCGCGGCGGTGCTGCGCGCCGTCGAGATCCGCGCCGACGTGCTCCTGAAGGCCACGAAGGTGGACGGCGTGTTCACCGATGACCCCATGCGGAATCCCGCCGCCACGCGCTTCGATACGCTCAGCTACCTCGAAGCCATCGACCGCCGCCTGAACGTCATGGACCGGACGGCGTTCACGATGGGGATGGACAACCAGCTCCCGCTCGTCGTGTTCAACGTCACCGTCCCGGGGAACCTGGTCCGCGCCTTGAAGGGCGAGACCGTGGGAACGCGGGTCGCCGTGGAGGTCTAGGATGGCCCCAGAGTTCCTGAAGAACGCCGAGGAGCGCATGAAGAAGGCGGTGGAGACGATCCGCCACGAGATCGCCACCGTGCGCACCAACCGCGCGACCACGTCCCTCCTGGACGGCATCAAGGTGGAGTACTACGGGAATCCGGTCCCGCTCCAGCAGGTCGCCAGCCTGAGCGTTCCCGAGCCGCGCATGCTCCTGATCCAGCCCTGGGAGCGCGCGATCCTTCCGGAGATCGTGAAGGCCATCCAGAAGTCGGACCTTGGGCTGAATCCCGCCGATGACGGGTCGGTGATCCGGCTGACGCTGCCGACCTTGACCGAGGAGCGGCGCAAGGACCTGGTCAAGCACCTGGGCAAGCTGATCGAGGACGGCCGCGTGCGAGTGCGCACCATCCGGCGCGAGTGCAACGAGGAGCTGAAGAAGCAGGAGAAGGACCACAAGATATCCGAGGACGACAGCAAGAAGAGCCAGACCGAGGTGCAGAAGCTCCACGACCGGTACATCGCCCAGCTCGACGACCTGTTCCACAAGAAGCAGGCCGAAGTCATGGAGGTCTGAGGCAAGCCGGCCGCGCCCCGTAATGATCCCCATGCGCGCCACGCCCAAAACTCCCACCGCGGACCAGGTGCTCCGGCGTCCGGTCCCCGAGCACATCGCGATCATCATGGACGGCAACGGCCGCTGGGCCAAGCGGCGCGGGCTGCCCCGGCTGATGGGGCACCGCGCGGGCCGCCGGTCCGTCCGGGAGGTGGTCGAGGGGTGCGTGGAGCTGGGGGTTCGCGTGCTCACGCTCTACACCTTCTCTCTCGAGAACTGGGAGCGCACGCCCGGCGAGGTGCGGGGGCTGATGCGCATCCTGGAGCAGGTGCTCCGGGAGGAGCGCGAGGAGCTGAAGCGGAACAACGTCCAGCTCCGCACGATCGGGCACGTGGACCTCCTGCCCGAGCGGAGCCGCGAGATCCTCGACGAGACCCGCCGCTTCCTCGGGGAATCGACCGGCCTCACCCTGGTGCTCGCGCTCTCCTACGGCGGACGGGCGGAGATCGTGGACGCCGCGCGGCGCATCGTGACCGAGGACCGGAAGCGGCGGATCCCGATCGGCCAGATCGACGAGGAATTCTTTCGGAAGCAGCTGGACACCGACGGCCTCCCCGATCCGGACCTCCTGATCCGCACCAGCGGCGAGCTCCGCGTCTCGAACTTCCTGCTCTGGCAGCTTGCCTACGCGGAGTTCTGGGTCACGGACACGCTGTGGCCCGACTTCCGCCGCAAGCACCTCTACCAGGCCGTCTATGACTTCCAACACCGAAGCCGGCGCTTCGGCCGCGCGGACTGAGCCCGCCGGCCGGGCGGAAGCCGCGGAGATCGCGGTGACGGAGGGGCCCACCCCGGCCCGCCGCGACGCGTCGCTCCCGATGCGCGTCTTGAGCGCCGTGATCTTCCTGCCGCTCTTGGTCCTCGCGGCGCGCGTCGGAGGCGTGGCCTGGCTGATCTTCACGCTCCTCGTCGTGGGCGTCGCGCTCCGCGAGTTCTACCAGATGATGGAATCGAAGGGGCTGGCACCGCACTGGAAGTCGGGGACGTTCGCGGCGCTCCTCCTCCCGATCGGCGCGTACCTCCGTCTGGGAACCGGCCGTACCGCGGAGTGGAACCTGGGCGGCCTTCTCACGGTCCTGATTGCCGCGATCCTCCTCGCCGAGCTTCGCCGCGGCGCCGGCAAGCAGGCGGTCGCGAACATCGCCGCCACGCTTCTCGGCGTGTTCTACATCGGTTGGTTCGGGAGCCATATCGGATTGCTGCGCGAGCTCCCGCGGCCGTGGAGCCTCCCGTACGCCCTCGGAGCCTCCTTCGCGCTCCTGCCGTTCTTCCTCGCGTGGATCTGCGACACCGCGGCCTACGCCGTCGGATTGGCCTTCGGACGGACGCCGCTGATGCCCGAGGTGAGTCCGAAGAAATCGGTCGAGGGGGCGGTCGCGGGCCTTCTCGCCGCGATCGGCGCCGCCTTCGTCGCGCGCGCGTGGTTCGCCCCCTATCTCACCGCGGTGGACGCGGCGGTGCTGGGAACCCTGGTGGGCGTGCTGGGCCAGCTCGGGGATCTGGTCGAGTCGCTCTTGAAGCGGGACGCCGCCACCAAGGACACGTCGCGCCTGATCCCCGGCCACGGCGGCGTGCTCGACCGGTTCGACAGCGTCTTCTTCGCCGCTCCGGTGGTCGCGTACTACCTCATCCTCCGGGTGCTCCCGTGATCCGGATCGCCCTTCTCGGCGCGACGGGGTCGATCGGCGCCGCGGCCCAGGCACTGGCGCGCGCGCACCCCGACCGCATGCGGCTGGTCACGCTGGCCGCCCGGAAGAACGCCGACGGCCTGCTCCGCGCGGCCGAGGAGTTCGGGGTCCGCCGTGTCGCGCTGGTGGACCCGGCGGCCGCGCGGGAGGCGCGGTCCCGGTTCCGGGGAGAGCTGCTCGAGGGGGAGGAAGCGCTGATCCGCCTGGCCGCGGACCCCGACGTGGACGTGGTCGTGAACGCACTGGTCGGGAGCGCGGGACTCGCCTCCACGGTCGCCGCGCTCCGGGCGGGGAAGCGCGTCGCGCTCGCCAACAAGGAGTCCGTGGTCCTCGCCGGAGAGCTCCTCGCGCGCGTCGCCGCGGAGGGGGGAGGAACGATCGTCCCGGTCGACTCGGAGCACAGCGGCCTCCACCAGCTGATCGAAGGGCGCCCGCGGGGCGAGATCCGCCGCGTCACCCTGACCGCCTCGGGCGGGCCGTTCCTTCGCCGCGATCCCTCCACCCTGGGCGCCGTGACGCCCGAGGAGGTGTTGCGGCACCCGACCTGGTCCATGGGGGAGCGGATCACGGTCGACTCCGCCACGCTGATGAACAAGGGATTCGAGCTGATCGAGGCGCGATGGCTCTTCGGGCTCGACCCCGGGCAGATCGAGGTGGTGATCCACCCGCAGTCGATCGTCCACGCGATGGTCGAGTTCGTGGACGGCTCCGTCCTGGCGCAGCTCTCGTGCCCTGACATGCGCCTTCCGCTTCTCTACGCGCTCTCCTGGCCGGAGCGATGGGAGTCGACGCTCCCCCGGCTGGATCTGGCCTCGCTCGGCTCGCTCACGTTCGAAGCCCCCGACCCCGCGCGCTCGCCGGGCCTGGCGGCGGCGCGGCGCGCCCTCGCGGCGGGGGGAACGGCGCCGGCCGTGCTGAACGCGGCGGACGAGGAGGCGGTCGGGCTCTTCCTGGCGAGGAAGATCCGCTACGTCGACCTGGTGCCGATGGTGGAGGAGGTGCTCGCGGCGCATACGTCGCGGGGGGCGCTCACGCTGGATGGAATCCGGGACGCCGACGCCTGGGCGCGGAAGCGGCTGCTCGATTCGGCGGGGGCGAGGAGCCCGCGATGAAGGAAGAAGCGGCCACCCGCGACCGCCTGATCGCGCTGGCCGGGGGGATGCGCGGCCGGAGCGTGGTCGTGGTGGGGGACCTGGTGCTGGACCGCTACTGGGTCGGGCGCTCCTCCCGCATTTCCCGCGAAGCGCCGGTCCTGATCCTGGATTTCGAGGAGGAGCGCGCCGTCCCGGGAGGCGCCGCGAACGCGGCCACGAACGTCCGCTCGCTGGGCGGCGCGGCGCGCCTGGTGGGACGGATCGGAGACGACCCCGCCGGGCGGGACCTGCGCCGGGCGCTTCGGGCGTCGGGGGTCGACTCGCGATGGCTCGCCCGCGACGGGGCCGGGGGAACCGTGGTGAAGACACGCGTGCTCGCCGGCTCCAGCCACGCCTCGCGGCAGCAGATCGTCCGGCTCGACCGCGGCCGGCGCGCGCCGCTCCCGGATTCCGCGGCGGGCCCCGTGACGCGCGGCGCCGCGCGCGCCATCCGCGGCGCGGACGCGGTGCTGCTCTCGGACTACGGCTACGGGCTCTTGAGCCCCGGGGTCCGGCGCGGCGTGCTTCAAGCGGCGCGCCGCGCGCGGGCCCCGGTCGTGGTGGATTCGCGCTATGCCCTCCGCTCGTTCCGCGGCGCCACACTGCTGACTCCCAACGAACACGAGGTCGCCGAGGCGTTCCACCTGCCCTCGCTCGACCTTCCGTCCCTTCGCCGCGCGGGAGACGCCCTCCGCCGCGCCGCGGCGGCCGACGCCGTCTGGATCACGCGGGGAAGCGACGGAATGCTGGTCTTCGAGCGCGGGCGGCCGCCGCGGAGCGTGCCGATCGTGGGGAGTTCCGACGTGGCCGACGTGACGGGAGCGGGGGACGCGGTATCGGCCGCGGCCGCGCTCGCGCTGGGGGCGGGCGCCACGCAGCTCGAGGCGGCGCTCCTCGCGACGTACGCGGCGTCCGTGGTGGTGATGAAGCGCGGCACGGCGACCGTGGACGCGGGGGAGCTGCTTCAAGCCCTCGAGACGCACGCGGTGCCGCGGATCCGC
>DATGVG010000041.1:0-14026 GCA_035300625.1 Candidatus Limnocylindrales bacterium | reverse complement strand
CCTCCGGGCTCATCCTGGCGCTCGCGTGCCTCTGGATCCTCCCGTCGCCGGCGGTCGCGAGCACGCCGCTCGCCGGCCTCGATTCGCTGGTCATCCTGCACACGAACGACCTGCACTCGCACCTCCTCCCCTTTCGCCGCGCCGACACGCTGCTTGTCGGAGGAGCCGCGGCCCGCGCGGCCCTGATCGCCCGCGAGCGGAGCCGCACGCCCAATCTCCTTCTTCTCGACGCGGGCGACGTGGTCCAGGGAACGCCGGCGTACAACCTGTTCCGGGGGGTTCCCGACACGCGCGCCCTGTCGCTCTCGCGCTACGACGCGGTGGCGCTGGGCAATCACGATCTCGACGACGGCCCGGCGGCGTTTCTCCGTCTCCGCCGGTACGCGAGCTTCCCGGTGGTGAGCGCGAACGTCTTCGTGGCCTCCGACAGCTCGTGGGCCACGACGTTCGAAGAGGGCGTTCCCACGGAAGCCCGCGCCGGAGCGCGGTGGGTGGGCGGGGTACCCGTGGCGGAGTCAGCCCGGCTCCGCTACCTCACGGCCCCGTACGTGATCCTCCCGTGGCGCGGGCTCAAGGTCGCCGTCTTCGGACTCACGACGGCGAACATCGTGAACATCGTGCGCATCAGCGCGAACCGCGGGGTCGCCGTGGCCGACCCGATCGCGGTAGCGCGCCTCCTGGTGCCGCGTCTGCGCAGCCAGGCGGATCTTGTGATCGCGCTGACGCACATCGGCGTGGACCAGGATCGCGAGCTGGCGCGTAGGGTCCCGGGCATCGACCTGATCGTGGGAGGCCACAGCCACACGCGGCTCAAAGAGCCGGAGTACGCGGGAGGGGACGGGACGCCCGGCTCGGGCGGAACCCCCATCGTGCAGACCGGCGCGTGGGGCGACATGCTGGGGCGGGGCGTATTCTCGCTGAAGAACGGGCGCACGGCGGGATTCTCATACCGGCTCCTTCCGGTGCGTCCCTCCGACGGCGAGGATCCCGCGATCACCGCGCTCCTCTTGCCGGTGGCCGATTCGGTGGATGCGGCCATGGGGGCCTCCATCTACCTCGCGGCCGAGCGCGTCCCCACGCCGCGGCGCGAGGACGTCGAGACGCCCATCGGCAACTTCGCCGCGGACGTCCTGCGCGACGCCGCCGGGGCCGACGTGGGCGTGATGAACACGGGCGGCATCCGCGCCCCGATCCCCCGCGGGCCGGTCACGGTGGCCGACATCTACTCGACGTTCCCGTTCGACAACACGATCGTCGTGGTCCCGATGAGCGGAAACGACCTGCGCGGCCTTCTCGACTTCGTGGCGAGCCGGCTGGGGAAGAGCGACTTCGCGCAGGTGAGCGGCGTCGCGTTCGAGATCACGGGGGACCGGGCTTCCAATATCCGGGTGGGCGGCCGGCCCCTCGAGAGCGACCGCGTCTACCGCATCGCCACCATCGACTTCCTCTACGAGGGGGGTGCCGGGTACACGCGTTTCCGCGAGGCCGGCCCCGCCGATCCGACCGGGCTCTTCCAGAACGAGGCGGCGGTCTCGTTCCTGCGACGCTACCCGGACTACCGCTTCCGGACCGACGGCCGCATTGCCTGGGAGGGCTCGACCCCGGCGCTTCGCACGCTCCAGACGCGGTAGCCAGTCCGGAAATTTCGGCAGCCGGGGCGGAAATTTCGGTTTGACAGCCCCGGAGCGCGGAGATACCGTCCCTCGCGTCTTCTGGCCGGTGACGGCGGCCGTCGCGAAAACGCTTTGGAATCCTGCACTGGTGTTGCCTCGCACTCGAAATTCACGGCTTCAGCGCTGGCACTCCGCACGATTCAAAGCACGACCCGGTGCACGTACGCTGAAACAACTTCCGAACCGGAATCACCCATGAGTTCGGAGGGAGGTGAACTCGATGCGCAAGCGTGGAACGGTGAAGTGGTTCAACGAGGCGAAGGGCTTCGGCTTCATCCAGCAGGCAGGCGGCGAGGACGTATTCGTCCACTACTCCGCGATCCAGGGTGAGGGCTTCAAGACCCTCTCCGAGGGCCAGGTCGTGGAGTTCGAGATCGTCGAGGGTCCCAAAGGCAAGCAGGCGGCGAACGTAACCCCGGTCTAGGCTCGCGCCCAACCGGCCGCCCCGACGCCCCCGCGCCGGGGCGGTTTTGTTTTGCCCCGCGCGGGTATATGATTCGCCGCTTAACTATGCCCGAACAGCGCGACGAGGAAGAACCCAGCCCAGAGCATCCCCTTCCCCCCCTTCCGCCGGAGCCGACGCCCGGCGAGGTGACGGAATCGGGTGTCTTCCGATTCGCGAAGCGCGTCCTGGAGACCGTGGTCGGTCCGGCGCGCGCGATCACCGACCCGAACCTCTTTCACAAACTCTCCCTCGCGGCGTTTCTGGCCTGGGTCGGCCTGGGCGCGGACGGTCTGTCCTCCTCCGCGTACGGCCCCGAAGCCGCGTTCCTGGCGCTCGAGGGAAACGACTTCCTCGCGATCCCGCTCGCCATTCTGACCGCGGTCACCGTCATCATCATCGCCGCCAGTTACATGCGGATCATCGAGCGCTTCCCGGCCGGCGGCGGCGGCTACGTCGTCGCGACCAAGCTGCTCGGCCCGGGCGCGGGGCTGGTCTCCGGCAGCGCCCTCCTCGTCGACTATGTCCTCACCGTCGCGATCTCGCTCGCGAGCTGCACCGACCAGCTCTTCAGCGTGCTCCCGGCCCATTACCAGCTGGTGAAGCTGCCGTTCACTTTCCTGCTCCTGGGGATCTTGACCCTGCTGAATCTGCGGGGCGTTCGCGAATCGGTCGCGATCATTTCCCCCATTTTCCTCCTCTTCATCCTGACCCACGCCGCCGGTCTGATCACGGGGATCGCGGCGAGCGGAAGCAAGATCCCGATCGAGGTGGAGCACTTGCGCGCGCAGTCTACCGTCGCGGCGCAGCAGATCGGATGGGTCGGGCTCCTGATGATCCTCTTCCGCGCCTTCACGCTGGGAGGCGGCACGTACACCGGGATCGAGGCGGTGTCGAATGGCGTGCCGATGCTGCGCGAGCCCAAGGTGGAAACCGCGAAGATCACGATGCGCTACATGGCGGCTTCGCTGGCCCTGATCGCGGGCGGGATCCTGTTCGGGTACCTGCTCTACCAGGTCGGACCGGTGCCAGGAAAGACCCTGAACGCGGTGCTCTTCTCCGCGATCGCGGGGACCGTCTTCCCCCCCGGGTCCAGCCTGGGTCACGCGCTGGTGGTGATCACCCTGATTTCATCCGGCACGCTCCTGTTCGTGGCGGCCCAGACCGGATTCCTCGGCGGCCCGCGCGTGCTGGTCTACATGGCCTTCGACCGGTGGGTGCCATCGCGGTTCTCGAGCCTCTCCGAACGGCTGGTCACGTCGAACGGCGTTCTCTTCATGGCCATCTCCGCCCTGGCGGTGCTGATGGCCACGCAGGGGAAGGTCCACATCCTGGTCGTGCTCTATTCGATCAACGTATTCCTCACGTTCACACTGGCCCAGCTGGGGATGTGCCGGGACGCGTTGAATCTCCGCCGGGAGGGGCAGCCCTGGAAGCGGGCGTTCTCCATCAGCTCCCTGGGATTCATCGTGACCGGCGCGGTCCTCGTGGGAACGATCTCGTTCAAGTTCACCGAGGGCGGATGGGCAACGCTCCTCACGACCGCGCTCCTCTGCATGGCCTGCGTGATGATCCGCCGGCACTACGTGCATACCAGCATGAGCCTCCACCGCCTGGACCAGGCTCTCACCACCGTGCCGCTCCCGAGCGGCGAGCCGACACAGGCGCCGCTAAAGAAGAACGCGAACACGGCGATCCTGACGGTGACTTCGTTCGGCGGTCTCGGAATCCACACGCTCCTGAACCTGTTCCGCGTCTTCCCCGGGCAGTTCAAGCAGGTGGTATTCATCTCCGTGGGCGCGATCGACTCGGGTCGGTTCAAGGGAGCGGAGGAAATCGAGGCGTTGAAGTCCAGCACCGAGGCCGAGCTGAAGAAATATGAGGCGTTTGCGCGGAAGCTGGGGATCCCAGCCGATTCCCGCTACGCCATCGGCACCGACATCGTGGACGAGCTGGAGCGCCTGTGTATCGCGGTCCAGGAGCAGTATCCGCGCAGCGTCACCGTCGCGGGGCAGCTCGTCTTCCAGAAGGAGGGGAGCATCGTCCGGTGGCTCCACAACCAGACGTGCGTAGCGCTGCAGCGGCGGCTGGCCTTCCACGGCCTTCCGATGGTGATCCTTCCGGTGCGGGTGTACTGATCACGGCGGGGCACCGGCTATAGGCTGGTGGAGGTGGGACCGGACCCCGCGCGTGCGCTTCCCCGCGCGGACTTCATCGGCGCACGACGGCCGGGGCAAACCCATTCCGGAGACTCCGTCCCTCGGCGGAGTTCCGGGAGCGGCCCGCCGGTGCTCAGCCGCGAGCCGCCTTCCCCCCAATCCGCAGCCGTTGCCGCCGTTCCGGCGGATCGCGTCGGCCGTGCGCGCAAGCAGGGGCGCGTGCAGCAGCGACGCACGGGGGGCTCATGCACGGAGTGGGCCGAGAGTCGCGTTGCGGGATGGGATCGAGGGGGCCGCGGCTAAGCCCCGTGTTTGTCCGCGTTTGGCATGGGAATTTCGCCCGTGTCGGCGCCGCAGGTGCAGCGCGGCGGGACCGAGATATCGAGTCGAACGTTCGACATCGTCGGCCCCGATCGTCGGCCCCGCCGAACCACATGGGTCCCTTGCCGGACCTCGGGATGAAGCTAGGATAGGTCTGTGATCTCCACGATCCAGCTGGAAACCAAACGCCTCCGACTGATCGCCGGCCACGAGGCGATCGTGCGCGCCGAGATCGACGATCGCGCGGAGATGGCACGCCTCCTGGGCGTGGCGGTTCCGGGAACATGGCCTCCCCCGCTCAACGACGAGGCATCCATTCGCTATTTCCTGCGCTTCACGCTGGAGCACCCCGGCGCGGTCGGCTACGGCTGCTGGTACTGGATGCTCAAGCCGACCAAGAGGAGCGGGGCCGCGCTGTTGATCGGAAACGGCGGGTTCAAGGGACTGCCGTCCGAAGACGGCACCATCGAGGTGGGCTACTCGGTGCTCGAGGGGTACCAGGGGAAGGGCTACGCCACCGAGGGCGTGCGAGCCCTGATCGAGTGGGCGTTTCGGGACTCGCGCGTCCGCCGCGTGATCGCCGAGACGATGACGGACGGGGCCGCGTCGCAGCGTGTGCTGCGGAAGAACGGGTTCGCGCCGGCTGAAGAGGCGGCCGCCGAGGCCGGCGCGGTGCGTTTCGCGCTCTCCCGCGAGACCTGGATCCAGCGCGGCGGCGCCTCGGAATTCGCCCCCGAGGGAGCCTAGTAGGCCACCACCTCCGGATCGAAGATCACCGGCGTCAGCTCCACCATCGCGACCACGTCGAGCAGGTTGTGGTGGAACACGGGGAGCAGCCGATGCGCCTCGCCGCGCTTCACGTAGTCGTGGTAGAGGCCGGGGATCTCCGACCCGCCCACGTCTCCAGCGCGACGCCTCCTGAGAATTCGCCACTCGATCGTCTTGAGCCGGCAATCGGGAAGGTGCTCCTTCCAGCGCCGTCTCGCCATCCAGAGCAGGTCCAAGTGTGGAAGGTTCACCGGAGCCTCCAGCCGATGGTGGGTGGCCCGGTCGCGCAGGAAGGGCACGTCGAACGACTTTCCGTTGAAGGTGACGAGAAAGTCGTGCTCGCGAGCGATCCGCCCCAGCTCGGTGAGAAGCGCGCGCTCCTCCGCGTAGTCGCGCGCGAAGAGCTGGCGCAGGACGAGGTTTCGGTCTCCTACCATGCAGAGCCCGACCAGGAAGACGGGCGCCGCCGAGAGCCCGCAGGTCTCGATGTCCATATAGAGCACCCGGCGATGCCCGAAGCGGCGGAAGAGCCCGCGCTCGGGCGGATCGCCGAGTCCGGCGGCCTCCGCGAGATCGCGCGCGCGCCGACGGCGCGGGCGCGGGCGAGGTTCCGCATCGATTCGATCCGCGAGACGGCCGTCCGGATAGGTGCAAAGCTCCGCTAGCCGGCGGAGAAGCGGAACCGGGCGCTCGCCCAGATCGGTGTAGAGCCGCTCGTGCGCGAAGACCGTCCCGTGCGGGGTCTGCACGACTCCGCCTGGAAGAATCTCCTCGATGCCGGTCGCGATGAAGTGGCGGCCGTGGGTGGCGGCGCCGTTGGCAGGGGCGACCGCGCTGGCGGCGGCGGCGTCGTTGGCAGCGGCGCCGTCTCCGTTGGAAGAGCCGTACGCACCCAGCCCTCCGCCGCGGATGAGCCCGCCGATTCGGTCCCGGAGCGCCTTCGAGAGCATGGTCGCGGTGCGCGCCGGGCCGCGGCGCCTACGCCCCGAGCAACCGGCGCAGCAACGCCTCGCTCGCGGCCTTGTTCGGGATGGGCCAGCCGCCGTGGAGGTCGTAGTCCTGTTGCTGGGCGGGGCGAAGCACGGGGAGACCCACGCACGACGGGCAGCCGATCTCGCAGGGGCAGTCCTCGATCAGCCGGAGGGTCGCGCGGAGCAGCTCCTCGACGATGGCGTAGCCCCGCTCGGCGTAACCCAGCCCGCCCGGATAGCGGTCGTAAAGGAAGATCGCCTGCTCCCCCAGATTGGCGCTGTCGAGGATGCCGCCCAGATCGGGGCGGTCGCACATGGCGTGCAAGGGGAGCAGCGTGATCAGGAGATTCCGGAGCCCCGACATCCCTTCGCTGGGGTTGTGGCCCTGGACGCGGACCGCCGCGCGCACCGATTCCTCGGGGCGGATCCACATGGCGACCGTGTCCAGGTTCAGCCGCGGCAGGTCGAGCGGGTGGTAGCCGATCGCGTCCAGGCTGCGGAAGCGGATTTTCTTGAACGCGACCGTAGCCCAGGAGACGTTGGCGCCTCCGAGCCCGACCTCGCAGTCCCCCCATTTCTTCGTCTCGATCGTTTCCACCAGGCGGAGCCGCGTGTCCAGGACCGGCTGCGTGTAGTAGTCCACCTCCTGGCGCTCGACGTACGCGATCTTCTGCTCCAGATCCAGCTGGCGCACGAAGTAGGTGTCCCCCTCGTGCAGGTAGATCGCCTCGGGGTAGACCAGCTCGGGCGCGCTGATCGCGTCCACCGTGGCGAGCACCGCGTTCCCCCGCTTCTGGTCGAGGATCGTGTATGTGTCGTCGGAGATCGTGCGCAGGTTGACGCGGCCGGCCGGATAATCGGACGAGGACCAGTAGCGGAGGCCGTCCAGCGACTTCATGTATCCCTCTTCCTCGAGCAGCCGTCCCAGAGCCTCGATGCGCGGGCCGAAATACGCCTCGTCCGCGCGCGAGAGCGGCAGCTCGTGCGCGGCGCATGCGAGGTGGGATGCGAGGACGTAGGGATTCGAGGGGTCGATGACCGCGCTCTCGGGCGACTGAGCGAAGAAGTACTCGGGGTGGCGCATCAGGTACTGGTCAATCGGATCGTCGTACGCGACGACGACCGCGACCGAAGGCGCGTGCGAGCGCCCCGCGCGTCCCGCCTGCTGCCACGTGCTCGCGATGGTATTGGGGAAGCCGACGAGGACCGCCGCGTCGAGCGATCCCACGTCGATCCCCAGCTCGAGGGCGTTGGTGGAGATGACGCCCAGGAGGTCGCCGTCGAAGAGGCGGCGCTCGATGGCGCGGCGCTCCTCGGGAAGGTAGCCGCCGCGGTAGGGGCTCAAGCGCTCGGCCAGGGAGCCGGAGCCGTCGGCGCCGCCGTCCCCGCGGCGCCGCCCGCCGTCCTCCAGCTGCTCCCGCGCGTAGCGGTAGATCAGCTCGGCCGCGACGCGCGAGCGGGTGAAGGCGATGGAGGCGACATTCCGCCGGATGAGGTTCACCAGGATGCGCTCCGCCTCGACGCTGGTGGACGCGCGCATCCCGGCCTTCTCGGGGCCGGCGTGCCGCGGGTTCCAGAACGCGAAGAGCTTCGGCCCGCGCGGCGCGCCGTCCTGGTCCACGACGCGCACCGGCTCGCCGATAAGCGACTGGGCCAGCTCGCCGGGATTCCGGATGGTGGCCGACGAGAGCAGGAAGCGCGGCTCGGCGCCGTAGTGGCGCGCTACCCGCTTCAAGCGCCGGAGCACATTCGCCACGTGCGAACCGAAAATGCCGCGATAGGTGTGCATCTCGTCCACGACGACGTAGCGCAAGTTGGAGAAGACGCGGCTCCATCGCGAGTGGTACGGCAGGATCCCCTGATGGAGCATGTCGGGGTTGGTGAGGATGGCGTTGGCGCGCTCGCGGAGCTTCCGGCGCGCCTCACCCGGCGTGTCCCCGTCGTAGGTGCCCGTGGCGAGCGCGCGGGCGAGCGCGGGCGACGATTCGGCGAAGCGGAGGAGCCCGCGGAGCTGGTCCTGGGCGAGCGCCTTGGTCGGAAAGAGATAGAGCGCGGTGGCGCCCGGCTCGAGCAGCAGCCGCTCGAGGATGGGCAGGTGATAGCCGAGCGATTTCCCCGAGGCGGTTCCCGTCGCAACCGCGACGTTCGCGCCGGAGCGCGCGAGATCGACCGCTTCGGCCTGGTGAACGTAGAGGCGCTCGATCCCCTGCGCGTGGAGCACGGCGTGGAGCGCCTGCGGAAGGGGCTCGGCCAGGTCGCCGTAGACGGCGGGGCGCGCCGGGATCCGCTCCACGTGCACCAGCTCGTTCTGGCGCCGGCGCTGGCCGTCGGCCCCGTCGATGAAGCGGCGGTCGCGCGAGGTGAGCGACGTGAGGAGCGCCTCGTATTCGTCGAGGGTCGCCGGCGCGCGCTGGCGCGCCCCGCGGGTCGCGTCGAAGAGGCCGGGGCCGTGCGTCATAGTGTTCGCGCCGATGGGCGCCGAGCGGCTCACAGCATTCCCTCCCCCTCCAGCAGCTTCCGCATCAGCTTGGCGCTGGTCGCCGCCTGCCCCACGTGGCAGTTGTTGAAGAAGACGAACGTCTTCTTCGCCTGGTTCGTCATCTCGCGGATCTTTTCGACCCACTCTTTCAGTTCTTCCTCGGAGTAGGAGTAGTCGTAGCGCGTGCTGGAGGTGCGGGGCTGTTGGGGGGCTTCGGCGGGTCGGTCGGCCGTTCCGCTGAAGAGCGGGCCGAGGTCGCCTGGGACGGGCCCGGCGGCGGTGCGGGCCCCGGCTGCTTTCTCCCCCGTGGATTTCCCCCGGTCGGGCGCGCCCCGGTCGCGCTCCGCCCACCACTTCTCCTTGTTCCTTCCGTGAAAACGCACGTAGCCGATCGGCCCTGTGGTCCGCGCGACGGGCGGGACGAGCCCGGGGAGATCCGGCTCATCCACGCTCACGTAGCCCAGTTCTTCTTTGCCGAGATCCCGAAACACGTCTTCATCCATCCAGGAGCGATGGCGGAACTCGACGAAGACCGGCTCGTCGCCGCCGAGGAGGTCTTTCAGTTGGCGCAGGTATTCCTCGTTCTCCGGCGTGCGCCGGAACGCGTAGGGGAATTGCGCCAGAATCCCCGTCAGCTTCCCCGACTCGCGTAGCGGCTGGATCGAGCGCGCGAAGTCCTTGTAGAGCTGCGGATCGCGTGACCGCATGTGGGTCATGTCGTGGTGCGCCTTCACCACGAACTCGAACCCGGGCGGAGTCTTTTTCTGGATCGCCTCGAACGTCCGCGGGTGCGGGATGCGGTAGTAGGTGGAGTTCACCTCGACCGCGTGGAATTCGCGCGCATAGTAGTCGAGCATCTGCGAGCGGTCGGTGCCGGGCGGGTAGAAGGGGCCGATCCAGTCGCGGAACGACCACCCCGACGTGCCGATGAGGATCTTGGCCGGCGGTGCGGGCCCCACGCGCCTCATCGCCGCTCCTGGGCGAGCACCTGCACCAGGCTGCGACTGGCTCCCTCGCGCGAGAGGCGCTGCGTGTCCCCCTGATCCAAGGCGCCCGCGCGCACGATTACCGCGTCCCCGAAGCGGTCGCGCAGGGAATCGGCGGCCTCCGTCATTTTCCGGCGGCGGTCGTCCGTCGCGAAGAGGTCGTGCTGGTGGAAGCCCTCGGCCGCGACGAGGTCGGAAACCGAGACTCCGACCAGCCGGAGCGGCCGCCCGTCCCAGTTTTCGTCCAGGAGCGAGCAGGCGGTGCGGTAGATGGCGTTCTCATCGTCCGTCACTTCGGCGAGGGCGCGCTGGCGGATCGTGGTCTTGAAGCGCTTGTCGCGAAATTTCACCGCGATGACGCGCCCCAGGTACCCGTCCACGCGAAGCCGCCGCCCGACCTGGTCGCACAGCCGGAGGAGATGCGCCCTGATCCGCTCGCGGTCCGAGAGGTCCTCGGGAAGCGTGTATTCGTGCCCCATCGACTTGACCGGCACCCCCTCGAAGTACGGAACGACCTCGGAGCCGTCGTCCCCGCGCGAGGCGTCTTGCATGTGGTCGCCGTTCAACCCGAAGTGATAGGTCAGGAATTCGCGCGGGAAGCGAGCTATCTGGCCTGCGGTGCGGATGCCGAGCGCCGCCAGCGAGGCCGCCGTCTTTTCCCCGATCCCGCACAGATCGGAAACGGGCCGCGCCTCGAAAACCGCTCGGAAGCGTTCCACCGAGAGCACGGTGAGGCCGTTGGGCTTCTGGAGTCCGCTTCCCATCTTGGCCACATATTTGTTGGGAGCGATCCCGATGGAGGCGGTGAGGCCCACGCGACGATGCACCGCGCGCTGGATCGCCTTCGCGAGGGGAATCGCCGCGTTCAGGATCGCCTCGACGTCGGCGGCGTGGGGGGGCGGCCGCACCGCCGCTGTCAGGTCGAGGAACGCTTCGTCGATGCTGAAGGGCTCGACGATCGGGGTGAAGTCCTTGAGGGTGTCGAGGATTTGAAGCGAGATGTGGACGTACTTCTTGGGATCCCCCTCGACGAACGCGGCGTCAGGGCATAGGCGGGCCGCCTCGGTGATGGGCATTCCCGCGTGGATCCCGAACGCTCGCGCCGGGTAGTTCGCGGCCGATACCACCCCGCGGCTGTCCTTGGATCCGCCCACGATCAGCGGCTTCCCCGAGTAGCGCGGGTTCAGCTTCTCCTCGACCGAGGCGAAGAACGCGTCCATGTCGAGGTGCGCGACGATCCGCATGGAGGATCAACCTTCCATCCACACCGCGGTGAGCTGCGCTGTCATCTCGTGGCCGGTCTCCATGGCAATCAGGAACGATAGTGCACATATGTGCACCTGTCAAGGGCGGGGCGGGGCCGGACCGGCGTTTCGGGGGTCGTGCGGCCGGCCCGGAGGCGGCGTATCCTTGCCCCTCGCCCGCGCCCGGGCGCGTCGACGATTTCGATCGAAGAGGAGGTCGCTCGTGACTACAAGAGCCGTGAACCAAAGCCATAAAGAGGCGGCGACGGAGTTCATGCGCCTGGTCGCCTCCAAAGACGGCGTGCGCGAGGCGTATCGCCGGTACGCCGCCCCGAACTTCCGCCACCACAATCCGTACTTCAAGGGCGACGCCGAATCGCTGATGGCGGCCATGGAGGAGAACGCGGCAAAGAACCCGGAGAAGAAGCTCGAGGTATTGCGCGCCATCCAGGAAGGGGACCTGGTCGCGGTTCATTGCCGGGTGCGGATGAAACCCGGCGAGCCGGGGTACGCCCTGGCTCACATCTTCCGATTCCAGGGAGACCGGGTCGTGGAGCTGTGGGACATCGGACAGGCCGTTCCAGAGAATTCGCCGAACGAAAATGGCATGTTCTAGCGGGCTGCCACGGGCCGTTCTCCTCGATCTGGACGACACGATTCTCGACGACAGCGGGAACGTCGCGCGTTGCTGGCGCGAGGCATGCCTCGCCCGCCGCGCCGAAATGGGCGCCCTGGATCCGGGAGCGCTGGTCGAGGCGATCGAGTGCACCCGGGCGTGGTTCTGGTCCGACGTCGAACGCCACCGCGTCGGCCGGCTGGACCTGGATGCCGCGCGCCGGGAGATCGTCCGAATGTCGCTCGCCGACATGGACGCCGAGATTCCGGGCCTCGCTGAAGCGATCGCGGAGGGCTATAGCACCCGGCGCGACCTGGGCGTGCAGCCGTTGGCCGATGCCGTCGAGACGGTCCGGTGGCTCCGCGAACGCGGCTGCCGGCTGGCGCTCCTGACCAACGGCAGCGGCGCGGCGCAACGGAGCAAGATCGCCCGCTTCGGTCTTGCCGAGTGGTTCGAGCACATCCTGATCGAGGGCGAGCTGGGCTACGGCAAGCCCGACCCGCGGGTGTACCGGCTGGCGCTCGACCGGCTGGGGACCGCGCCTGCCGAGACCTGGATGGCCGGCGACAACCTCGAGTGGGACGTGGCCGCGCCCCAGCGGCTGGGCATCTTCGGCATCTGGATCGACGTTCGCGGAGCGGGGCTCCCGCCGGGGCACGGCGTGCGTCCGGATCGGATCGTCCGGAGGCTTTCTGAATTACGGGAGCCTGTCGCAGCATGCGATTGAGGGAAGTGTGGAACCGCCTCGTTCGAATCCAGCGGGTGCAGTTCCTGGCATCTGGAGAGGATGGACGGAGCGTGCCGTGGACCCGCACCGGACAAGGCTCTGTCTCCGCATGTCTGTGGCCGCCTGACGGTCTTCTCTGGGAAGAACTGGGTATTTGGTGGGAGGAGTCGGGCGAGATCGTGTTTCACAACCAGTTGCTTTGGCGCCATGACCGGCGGGCTGGCAAGCTCCAGCTGGAGCGCGTCCGCCCTGGCGCGGATTCACCCATCCGCCTGGCCACCTTCGTGGCAACCGGTTCCGAGCATCTCCGGTGCTTCGCGCCGCATCGCTGTGTCGCGGACACCTATGCGCCTGCGCTGGTTGTCTCCGAAGTCGGGATCGAGCTGAACTGGGAAGTGCGCGGTCCAGCCAAACGTTACATCTTGACCTCGCTTTATTCCTGATTGCCCGTCGAGCTCGCTTCCCGCCCTACCCTTCCATCCAAACCCTTGTGAGCTGCCAGGTCATCTCGCGCGAGTCGTAGCGGATCTCGTAGTAGTCCGCGTTGTCCGCGAGGAGCGCGAAGTAGTGGATCTTGTTCTCCCCTTCGTGGCGCACCCAGTCTCCCGTCACCTTGGCGATGCGGACCGTCTTGCTCTTCCAGCGAAAGCGGATCGGCTTCATCGTCCCGCCGGAAAACATCGTGATGACCTCGATGGGGTCGTGGATGGATTCGATCATGAAATACCCATCTCTCTCGGAAGGAAACGATCGCGCATGGAGCATCAGCTGAGCCTCCGGAAAACCCCCACCACCTTGCCCGCGACCCTAACGTCGGGATCGGAGGGGCGCACCTCGATCGGTTCGTAGTCGTCGTTTTCGGGGAAGAGAAGGAGCTTGTCGCGGCGCGGGAAGAAGCGCTTCACCGTGGCTTCGTCGCCGATCAGGACCACGGCGATCTCGCCGCTCTTGACGGGGGTTTCGTGCCGGACGAAGACGATGTCGCCGTCCAGGATCCCCGCGTTCTTCATGCTGTCGCCGCGCACGCGGAGGGCGAAGTGCTTGCCGGGGCGCACGAGCGAGCCGTCCACGAGGATGGTGTCTTCGATGTGCTCTTCGGCGAGAATCGGAGCGCCGGCGGCGACGTGTCCGAGTAGAGGGATCTCGAGGAGTTCGTCGGCTCGGCGAAACGCGGGCGACGTGGAGGGCAAGGTGTCCATGTGTGCCGCGCCGCGTCCGCCGGCCAACGGAACTTCGATGCCCCGGGAAGTGAAGCGATCCCGCCGAATCTTCCCGTCCCGCTCCAGGCGGTCCAGGTGGTAGCGGACCCCGTTGGTGGAGACGATCCCGAAGGCGGCCCCGATCTCCCGGAGCGTGGGCGGACGACCCCTATCCCGAAGTGACTCTTCGATGTAGCCGAGAATCGCGTCGGCGGAGGGCGTGCGCGTGGGGGGCCGTTTTCCCCGGGCCCCGGCGAGGGTGGGCTTCTTCTTCATAGCTACGGGAGAAGATAGTGCACGTTTGTGCAGTTGTCAAGGGGCTGCCCAGATTTAATCGTGATCGGCTTCCTAGCCCGCACGGTCGCCGAGAATTGAGTTACATTGTGCGATGGGGTGGCTTGGCAAACTCGCTACCATCGAATGACTCGAGGTGAGACATGT
>DATGVG010000040.1:0-5095 GCA_035300625.1 Candidatus Limnocylindrales bacterium | reverse complement strand
CGCATCTACACCTACCTGCCGCAGTACGCGGGCCTGAACCACATTTCCAGCGTCGGGGCCGTCATCCTCTTCGTCGGCATGTCGATCTTCCTGACCAACGTGCTGGTGAGCCTCTGGCGCGGCCGCCGCGCGCCGGCCGATCCGTGGGACCATGCGGAGTTCAACAAGACGCTCGAGTGGACGGTCACCTCGCCGCCCCCTCCCGAGAATTTCGCGCACCTTCCGGTGATCCGGTAAGAGGGAGGCCGACCACGGCGCTCCGCGCGTCGTGACCCCCATGGACGCCGCTCCCGGCCGCCTCACGGCGCTCCTTCGCATCACCCTGGTTCTGGTGTTCGTGCTCATCGTGTGGGGAGGGATCGTCCGCCTCTCCGGCTCGGGGCTCGCCATTCCCGACTGGCCGCTCGCCCACGGCAAGCTGGTCCCGCGCCCGCATCCGCACGTCCTGATCGAGTACGTGCACCGCTTCCTGGCGATGCTGGTGGGGTTCGCGACGCTGGCGGTGGCGATCACGGTCTTCCGGAGTTCCGCCTGGAGGCGCCGGCTCCAGACGCTCGCCGTCCTGGCGCTGATCACGCTGGCGCTCCAGATCTTCCTGGGGGCCCGGGTCGTCCTGGACGAGCTGCCCGTGGACCGCGTGGTGGCCCATCTGGTGATCGCATTTTTCTTCTTCGCCGTGCTCCTCCGGATGGCCCTGATCGCGCGCGATGCCGAGGATCCCGCGGGGGTATCGCCTGGGGCGGCCGCGGGCGACGCGGCGGCCGGGCGCGCCGATCCCGGGGCGCGGCGGGGGATCGCGCTCTGGGCCCGGATCGCGACGGGGGCGGTGCTGATCCAGGTGGCCCTGGGCGGCTGGGTCTCGTCGTCGGGAGCAGCGCTCGCGTGCCCCGATTTCCCGACCTGCCAGGGGATGTGGCTCCCGCCGATGAACGGGCTCCTGGGGATCCACATGGCGCACCGGATGGGCGCGTATGCCGTCGTCGTCATCGTCCTGGGACTTCTCTTCCGCGCCGCGCCGCTCAAGCTCCCGCCGCGCGCCCGCTGGCCGCTCCGGATTTCAGGTATACTGCTCGCCGCGCAGTTCCTCCTGGGGGTGGCCAACGTGGTCCTCCGCGTGCCTCTCCCCGTGAGCGCCGGCCACCTGGCCACGGCGCTGATGCTGTTCGGGACCCTGACCATCGCGAGCTACGAGCTCTCCCGTGCGTGATTACATCGAGCTGACCAAGCCGCGGATCGTGGCGCTGGTGATGGTGACGGCCCTGGCCGGCGTGGTGGCCGAGGGGTCGCTGCTGCACGATCCGGTCCGCCTGTTCGTCGTGCTCGCCGCCATCATGATGACGGCCGGTTCGGCCAACGCGTTCAACCAGTATTTCGAGCGCGATCTGGACGCGCAGATGGAGCGGACCCGGGCCCGCCGCCCGCTTCCGCTCCGCCGCGTGTCGCCGGCGCGGGCGCTGGCCTTCGCGATCGGGATCGGCGCCGCATCGGTGCTTCTCCTGTTCCGCTTCGGGACGCCGCTCTCGGCGTGGCTCGCCCTCGGCACGATCGTCTTCTACGGCTTCTTCTACACGCTCTGGCTCAAGCCGCGGACGGTGCACAACATCGTGATCGGGGGAGCGGCCGGGGCCATGGGCCCGGTCATCGCCTGGGCGGCGGCGACCGGCCGCCTGGCGCCCGCGCCCATCTTGATGTTCCTCGTGATCTTCCTGTGGACGCCGCCCCATTTCTGGGCGCTGGCGCTGTGCCTCCAGGACGACTACCGGCGCGTGCGCATTCCGATGCTGCCGATCGTGAAGGGGGAGGCCGAGACGTACCGTCAGATCGAGCGCTACACGCTGGTTCTCGTGTTCGTGACCCTGCTCATGCCGGTCGTCCGCGCGGGCGGCGTGGTGCTGGCGGCGACCGCGCTTCTCCTGGGTGCCGGCTTCGTGTGGAAGGCGTTCCGCGCCCGGCGGCTCGCTACCGTGGCGGCCGCGCGGGACATGTTCGGGTACTCCATCATCTACCTCTTCGTTCTCTTCCTGGGAATGATCGCCGACGCGCTCTGGCGCATCCCGCTCCGGACATAGGGTGGGGACCTAGCGTGGCCGAGACGCGGAAGATCCCGAACGGCGTGCTGGCGCTGGGGATCGGCGCCTTAGTCGCGGTGATGTTCGGCTTCGCGTACGCGAACGTTCCCCTCTTCAAGCTCTTCTGCGAGCGGTTCGGGCTCGGGAACACGGGGAAGGCGGCGGTCCGCGGCGGAGCGGCGGCCTACGGCGGCCCCGAGCGGATCTCCTCGGCGACGGGCGCGATCCTGAGCCGGGACGTGCAGGTGAAGTTCATGGGCGTGGCCGCCACGGGCCTGCCGGTCCGGTTCGGCCCCTCGGTATCCCTGATCCACGTGGTGCCGGGGCGGCCCGTTCATCTGGACTACACCTTCATCAACATGAGCGACGACTCGGTCTTCTTCCGGGCCGTCCACTCGATCGCGCCCCAGAGGGCGGCGCGCGAGTTCCAGCTCATCCAGTGCTTCTGCTTCGAGGACCAGTCGCTGGCTCCGCGCGAGACGCGCGTCCTGCCCGTCTACTTCGCCCTCTCTCCGCGAACCCCCTCGGACGTGAACGAGGTGCAGCTCTCCTACACGCTCTTTCCCAAGGACGAGAAGGACACGCTGGCGGGGACGGCGCGCAAGGCGAATTGAACGCCGAAGAGAATGACGAGGCGCGCCGCGCCAAGCTGCGGCGGATCCTGGTCTGGATCTGGCTCATGTGCCTGGTGCTGGGGGCGGCGGGATTCGCCTTCACCCGGTGGCTCGCGACGTTGCCGCCGGGGTCGTTGAAGACGCACTGAGGAAGGGAACGGGCTAGGGAACGTCTCCCGAATAGACGGCCATGATCCGACGCAGGAGCTGCATCGCCTCGGGCTTTTTCCGCTGGAACGAATTCCGGCCGATGATCGAGCCGAAGCCGCCGCCGTCCCGGATGGCGCGGGCCTCGTTCACCACTTCCTCGTCCTGGCCCTTCATCGCTCCCCCCGAGAAGATCACGATGCGGCGTCCGTCGAAGGTCGACTGGACCACGTGCCGGACGCGCTCGGCCAGCGTGCCGACGGGGATCGAGCACTTTTCGTAAACCTTCCGAGCCTCTTCCTGCTCGATTTGCTCGCTGGGGAGCTTGACCTTGATGATGTGCGCCCCCAGCTGAGCGGCGATCTGCGCCGCGTAGGCGACCACGTCGATCGCGGTCTCGCCCGTCTTGGAGATTCCGGACCCGCGCGGGTAGGACCAGATGACCACCGCCAGCCCGGACCGCTTCGCCTCGGCGCCCAGGGCCTGGATCTGCTCGTACATGCGGCCCGCCTGCGAGGATCCCGGATAGATGGTGAAGCCGATCGCGGCACACCCCAGGCGGAGCGCGTCGTTGACGCTTCCCGTCACCGCGGAGAGCGGATCCTTCTCGTCGTGCAGGACCTCGTGGTTGTTCAATTTCAAGATAAGAGGGATCTCGCCCGCATAAGGAGAAGCGCCCGCCTCGAGGAACCCGAGCGGAGCCGCGTAGGCGTTGCATCCCGATTCGATCGCCAGCTCGACGTGGAAGCGGGGATCGTATCCGGCCGGGTTGGGCGCGAAGGAGCGCGCGGGTCCGTGCTCGAAGCCCTGGTCCACGGGGAGGATGACCATGCGGCCCGTCCCCGCGAGGACACCGTGGTTCATCATGCGGGCGAGGTTCGCTTTGCTGCCCGGGTTGTCCGAGGAGTACCAGGAGAGGATTTCGCGCACGCGGGTGGCCGCGCCCCGCGTGGGGGCCGGCGGCGCGCCTGCGCCGCGGTCGGCGGTGACGGTGGCGTTCGGGTTCATGGGGCCGAGTATAGGTCGGTCGCGCTGGCCCGGCAAGGGCCGCTAGAGGGTCGCGAAACGCGCGGCGCCGATCACCGAGGCACGCTCGTTCATCAGCACGTGGACGGGGACTTGCTCGAGGAGTCCGCGCAGCGGTTCCTTGGCGAGGAAGGCGTCGCGGAAGGTATCGCTTTTCAGGGCGGGCAGGATCCGGGGCGGAATTCCGCCTCCCAGGTAGACTCCGGAACGGGCCAGGCCCCGCAGCGCGGCGTTGCCCGCTTCGGCGCCGTACACGCCGACCAGGAGATCCAGGGACCGCGCGCACGACGCGCACGTGCCGGCAAGCGCGTGCCCGGAGATCGCGGCGGGAAGAGCGTCGGGCCCCGCCTCGCGCATGTGCCCGGCCATCACGTCGCCGGCCCCGTCCCGGGCGTGGAAGACCCTCGCCACATTGACCAGGCCGGGCCCCGAAAGGACGCGCTCGACCGAGACCCGCCCGTGCTCGGCGCGGAGCGCTCGGAATACCTCGAGCTCCGGGTCGGTCCGCGGCGCGAAATCGGCGTGCCCTCCCTCGGACGGGACCGGGACGAGATCCCCCTGGTGGCGGACGAGAATCGTCTCGCCCAGGCCGGTGCCCGCGGAGACGATCGCCGCGTTCCCGTCGGGCGCCGGCCGTCCCGGCCCTGGTCCGGGAATGATCGTCACGAGATCGGCCGCGGAGAGCGCGGGGATCGCGTACCCAGCGGCCACGAGATCGTTGATCACGTGCGCGCGCGGGACTCCGGGAAGCCGCTCCAGCTCCCGTTCGTCGGCGACCCAGGGGACGTGTGTCCCGACCCCGCGCCCGCCGGCGACCGCCCCCGCGAATCCGATCGACACGGCCACGAGCGGATCAGGGTGGCGACTCCGGAACGCGCCGATCATCGCCTCGAGGCTCGGGAAGTCGGCGCTCCGGTAGGTCTCGAGGGCGGCGGGCCCGCCGACGCGCCCGCGCCCCACCGAGGGGATGAGCGCGAGGAGGGTCTTGGTGCCGCCGGCGTCGCCCGCGAGGATGAAACCGGTCATGCCTCGATCATCGCGCGCGCGATCCGGGACGAATCCTGGAAGGCGGGATTGGGCTCCTGGCGCTGGATCTCTCCGACGATGGCGGCGGCGAGCTCGCGGTAGCCGAACGGGGCGGTGACGGTTTCCCGCCGCGGCGACAGCCACTCGACGAGCGCGGTCGTGCCGCGGCTTTTGTGCACGATGCGGACATCGAGGGGGTGGGCGCCGCCGGCG
>DATGVG010000039.1:0-5514 GCA_035300625.1 Candidatus Limnocylindrales bacterium | reverse complement strand
GCGGCGCTTCTGCTTTCGCGTCTTGAGCTGCAGGTGGTGCCGCGAGTAGGCCCGCGCGCGCTTGAATTTTCCGGTGCCGGTCCGCTTGAACCTCTTCGCGGCCGCCCGGTTCGTCTTCATCTTGGGCATCCCAAACTCCTTCGTGCGTGAACGGGTCTACGGCTTGGGTTTCACCTCGGCCGGTTTCGCTCCGGCGGGAGCGGGCCGAGCGGTCGCGGTGGCCGGTTTCGGGGCCGCCGTCGCGGGCTTCGCTCCGGTGGCCGCCGGCTTCGGCGCCGCGTGCGGCCTGGCGGCACCGGACGGCTTGGCCGCGCCCGCCCCGGCGGCGGGCTTCTTCTCTGGCGGCTTGGCGGACGCCGACTGGCGCGGCACCATCAGGAGGGTCATGCTGCGCCCCTCCATGCGGGCCGGAATTTCCACCTGCCCGACCAATTCCAGGTCGCGGATGACCTTTTCCAAGAGACGGAACCCCGCCTCGGGGTGCGCCATCTCGCGCCCGCGGAACATCACGGTGAACTTCACCTTGTCGTGCTCTTCCAGAAATTTGCGCCCGTGATCGACCTTGAAGTCGTAGTCGTGCGTCTCGATCTTGGGGCGCAGCTTCACTTCCTTCAGGTGCGTGACGTGCTGCTTCTTCCGGGCCTTCTGGGCCTTCTTGTTCTGTTCGTACTTGTATTTCCCGAAGTCCATCACCCGGCAGACGGGCGGCTTGGACGTCGGGGAGACTTCCACGAGATCGAGACTTCTCTCCTGGGCGAACGTGAGGGCCTCGCGGATGCTCAGGATTCCGATCTGCTCTCCGTCGGGCCCGATGACGCGGACCGACGGGATGCGGATGCGGTCATTGACGCGAATTTCCTTCGTAGGGGCGATCGAGCGTTCCTCCTCTTGCGTCTTGAGTGTTCCAATGTCGGCGTGGAGAGCGGGGCTGGCGGCGGCAGCCGAGGGACGCGTCGATGAGTCGCGCCCTCGGCGTCGCGTCGCGGGCACGACGGCCTGCGACGACGGGAACCCCGGTAGCTTGGTGCCCCGGGGTGAGAAGCCAGCGGCTCCTGCTTAACACCGAATGGGACGAGAGCTTAGGTCCTGGCCCGGACCTCCGCAACCAGTTTTTCGAGGAAGGCGTCCAGGGGCAGGGAGGCCTCGTTCCCTTTCTTCCGGCTGCGCACGGACACCGACCGCTCCTCCACTTCCTTTCGGCCCAGCACCAGCATGTAGGGGATCTTCATCAGCTCGGCGTCCCGGATCTTCGCGCCCATCTTCTCTTCGCGGAGGTCCGCCTCGGCGCGGATTCCCTTCTCGCGGAAGAGCGAGCGCAGCTCCTCGGCGTAGGGGATCTGGGCGTCGGCGATCGTGATGATCTGCACCTGTACCGGGGCGAGCCAGACCGGGAAGTCGCCCCCGTAGTGCTCGATCAGGGTCGCGAAGAAGCGCTCCATGGAGCCCAGGAGCGCCCGGTGGACCATGATGGCCTGGTGGTCCTGGCCGTCGGCGCCGACGTAGCCAACCTCGAAACGGCGCGGCAGGTTGAAGTCGAACTGGATGGTCGAGCACTGCCACAGCCGGCCGATCGCGTCGGTCAGCTTGACGTCGATCTTGGGGCCGTAGAAGACCGCTTCCCCCTCGGAGCGGTGATAGGGAAGCCCGGCCCGCTTCACCACGTTCTCCAGCGCCGACTCGGCCAGCTCCCACTCGTCGTCCTCGCCGAGATAATCCGACTTCCGCTTCGGGTCCCGCACCGAGAGCTCCACCCGGTAGTCGGTGAAGCCGAAGGTGCCGAGCATGAACTGCACGAGCTCGAGCACACCCTGGATTTCCCCCTCCACCTGCTCCCTGGTGCAGAAGATATGCGCGTCGTCCTGGGTGAAGCCGCGCACGCGCGCCAGCCCGTGGAGCACCCCGGACTTCTCCATGCGGTATACCGTCCCCAGCTCTGCGATCCGGATGGGCAGCTCGCGATACGAATGCTTCTTCCGCTTGTAGATCATCACGTGGAAGGGGCAGTTCATCGGCTTCAGCACGTACTCCTTCTCGTCCACGTTCAGGAAGTACATGTTGTCGCGATAGAACCCGGTGTGCCCCGACCGCTCCCACAGGCCCACCTGCGCGATGTGCGGGGTCGTGACCATCTGGTAGCCGCGGCGCACGTGCTCGTCCTTCCAGAAATCCTCGATCACCCGGCGCATCGCCGTGCCGTTCGGGTGCCAGAAGATCAGCCCCGCGCCGGCCTCGTCCTGGATGCTGAACAGGTCCAGCGCCTGTCCCACCTTCCGGTGGTCCCGGAGCTTCGCCTCCTCCAGCCGTCTCAGGTGCTCTTCCAGCCGGTTCTTGGACGGGAACGCGGTGCCGTAGATGCGCTGGAGCATCGGGCGGTTGGAATCGCCGCGCCAGTACGCCCCCGCCACCGAGAGGAGCCGGAAGTGGCGGAGCATCTTGGTACGCGACACGTGCGGCCCGCGGCAGAGGTCGGTGAAGAAGGCGTGGGTGTAGGTGCTGACGGTGGGATCGGGGAGCCCCTGGATCAGCTCCACCTTGAACGGCTCCCCTTCCTTCTCGAACTTCTTCAGAGCTTCCTCGCGCTTCAATTCCCCGCGCACGAAGCGGTGATCCTCGTCCGCGATCTGATGCATCACCTCCTCGATCCTGGCGAGGTCCTCGGGCTGGAAGGGGCGGTCCACCTGGAAGTCGTAGTAGTAGCCCTCCTCGATGGCCGGCCCGATGGCGAGCTTGGCTTCGGGGTACAGCTTCACCACCGCCGACGCCATGAGATGCGCGGTCGAGTGGCGAAGCACGGCCAGTCCCTCGTCCGAGTCGGCCTGGATCATCTCGACTCTGCCCGAGTCCTTGATCGGGGTGTGGAAGTCGATGACCCGGCCGTTCAACTTGGCGGCGATCCCCTCCTTGAAGCCCTCCTTGTACTGGGCCATGAAGAGGGCGTCGAGGGTGGTGCCGGACTCGGCCTCGAAGGTGCGGCCGTTCAATTCAAGCTTCAACATTCCGGGTGTCGCTCGCTTTGGATTGGTAAGGAAATGGTGGGCGATAGAGGACTTGAACCTCTGACCCCCTGCATGTCAAGCAGGTACTCTAACCAGCTGAGCTAATCGCCCATCTCATTGATTGTTGGCGCCGGATGCGGCGTCGGGCGAGTCTACCCGAAGGAGGTCCGAAGTCAAGGGACGACCTGGTAGACCCTCACCGGGATGAAGATCGTTTCGCCGTTATCCGCCATCACCTGGAACCCGAAGGGCCGTTCGCTCGCGAAAGCCAGCCTGAAACCCGGGATGGACGCGTTCGGGTCGGCGAACGTGGCGAGCCCTTCGCGCTTGGCAAGCTCGGCGCTCGAGATCAGGACGTAGCCCGCCCGCTCTCTCAAGGCGACCGCGTGCAGCGAGTCGGGATTGGCCACGTCCGGCATTGGCACGAATCGCATCCCGGCGATGAAGGCCGCGTGCGGCTTCCGGGCCAGCAGGGCTCCTCCACCCGGCATCGTCTTCAGATACCGCACTGCCTGGGTCAGGTCGTAGGGACCCGCGGCCACGTTCTCGCGATTTTCGCGGCTCTTCGTCCAGGAGTAGGACCACGCGGCTGTCGGCACCCAGAGCACGAGGAAGAGAAAGGCTCGGGCCGGGAAGGCTCGCTCGATCGCCGCTACCCAGCGGGCCACGCGCGGGGAGGCGAAAGGCCAGGTGGCCAGGGCGACGTAGAACGGGAGGATCATCAGGGAGAAACGGGCTCCGTAGAAGACCGGCACGAGCGAAGCGAACCCAAGAGCGCCGAAGGTGAGGTAGCTCGCGACCCGCCGCCCGGGCCGGTCGCCCAGGAGGAGGAGGCCGCCGAGGACCGCGAGAATTCCCCATGCGGCCGGCAGGAGCTCGGACAGATCGCGCCGCAGATGCTCGCCCGTGTTCCTCGCCATCGCCGCGACGAAGCGTCCCGGATCCAGGCGCACCACGTCGACGAAGGAGTGGATCTTCCGCCCCCCGCCATAGAAGAACTGCTCCCAGTGCCCCTCTCCGTAAACCGAGTAGCCCACGTTCATGTAGTTGCTGTTCGTGAGCGGGTTCCCGGTGTGGGCCGCGTTGATCCAGAGCCAGGGGAGCGCGGCGGCGAGAAAGCCGGCGCTCCAGAGCGCCGCGGACTTAAGCCGGAGACTTTGCGGCCCATCCGGCACACGGAAGAGCAGGAAGAGCGCCAGCGCACCGGGCCAGAGGACGAGGCCGTTGTATCGCGTCGAGAACGCCCAACCCCCGAGCAGCCCGGACGCGACCACGGCCCGCCACCCGGGGGTTTCGCTCCGGAGCAGAAGCGCGATCGAGGCGAGGGCCACCGCCAGGAAGAACATGTCGGTGCCCACCTCGTAGGTGTTCACGAGAAAGACACGGTTTCCGCCCAGGAGCAGGAGTCCGGCCAGAGCGAGCCCCGGGCCGAAGAACCTCCGATGGAGGCGGTAGAGCAGAAGGAGGACGAGAGCGGCTGAAAGAAGGGAGAGGATCTGCGCGGCGCGGAACGTATCGAAGCCGAGGGCGGAGATGGCGGCCACCGCGCTCGGGTACCCCCACCCCTTGGAATCGTAGTTCGTGATGTCGATGGCGCCCCGGGTCAGGTCGCGCGCCGCAGGACCGTACTTCCAGTAGAAATCCGTCTCGACTTCGTAGTTGCCGATCCGGTGAACCGTGAACACCTGCACGCCCCAGTAGACAGTGAACACGAAGATCAGCCCGTAGGCGATCCAGCGCGTCCAGCGGGTCGGCGCCGCCGGGACGGACCGCGCCACGAAGGCCGGCGGACGGCGCGGCACCCGGGCGCGCTGGCCTCCCCCGGACCCCACCGCGGCCGCCTTACCGCCTCGGCGGCGGCGGCGCGTCACAGGGTTCGCCCCACGGCCTCGGCGATCAGCCGGATCTGCGCCGACAGCTCCCGGAATTGGTCCGGGAACAGGGACTGCGGGCCGTCGCAGATCGCGCGCTCGGGGTCGTAGTGCACTTCGACCAGGAGCCCGTCGGCGCCGGCGGCGATCGCGGCGCGGGCCAGGGGCGGCACCTTGTCGCGGACGCCGGCCGCGTGGCTGGGGTCCACGATCACCGGCAGATGACTCAGCGATTTCGCGACGGCGACCGCGTTCAGGTCCAGGGTGTTCCGGGTGTAGGTCTCGTAGGCGCGGATCCCCCGCTCGCAGACCAGCACCCGGTCGTTCCCGCCCGACATCACGTACTCCGCGCTCATCAGCCACTCGTCCACGGTCGCGGCCAGGCCCCGCTTCACCAGAACCGGGCGCTCCACGCTCCCCAGCTCGCGGAGAAGCGGGTAGTTCTGCATGTTCCGCGCGCCCACCTGGAAGATGTCCACGTACCGGTCCATGAGACTGATCTGGCTCTTGTCCATGATCTCGGAGATGACGAGGAGGCCCTGCGCGTCTGCGACGCGGCGCATCAGCTTGAGCCCCTCCTCGCCCAGGCCCTGGAACGAGTACGGCGAGGTGCGCGGCTTGAAGGCCCCGCCCCGCATGATCCGCGC
>DATGVG010000038.1:0-6450 GCA_035300625.1 Candidatus Limnocylindrales bacterium | reverse complement strand
GGATCCAAGGTCGCCGTGAAGGAGGTGGACGATCCGCGCCATTTCGGAGTGGCCGAGGTGAAGGGCGGTCGCATCGTTTCGGTCGTGGAAAAGCCGGAGCACCCCGCCTCGAATCTGGCGCTGGTGGGGTTGTACTATCTGGAGGATTCCCCGCTCCTCTTCGAATCGCTGGCCAAGGTGGAGCGCTCGGGGCAGCGGACGCGGGGGGAGATCCAGCTCACGGATGCTCTGGCCGAGATGATCGCGCACGGCGCCGTGCTGAAACCGTTTCCGGTGGAGGGCTGGTATGATTGCGGCAAGACCGACGCCCTCCTGGAAACGAACCGCTCGCTCCTGGACGCCTCCACGAACCACGTGGAGCGCCCCGGAGTCGTGATCGTGCCCCCCGTCGCGCTCGATCCGACCGCCGACGTGCTCCATTCGGTGATCGGACCGCACGCCTCGATCGGAGCGCGGGCCCACGTCCGCCGGTCGGTCGTCCGGAATTCCATCGTGAACCAGGACGCGACGGTGGAGGACGTGCTCTTGGAGCACTCGGTGGTGGGGGAGAACGCCGTGGTCCGTGGCGGTTATCAGCGTCTCAACGTCGGCGACTCGTCGGAGGTCGAAGTTTCGTGACAGCCCAGGCAACGCAGGTGGCACCCGCGGCGCGGCGCGACACGCGCCTGCGCCACTCCATGCTGTTCACGTCGGAATCGGTCACGGAAGGGCACCCCGACAAGGTGGCCGACCAGATCTCCGACGCGGTCCTCGACGGAATCCTGGCCCAGGACCCGTTCGGGCGGGTGGCGTGCGAGACGCTCGTCACCACCGGGCTCGCGCTGGTGGCCGGCGAGATCACCACCAAGTGCTACGTGGACATTCCGAAGATCGTGCGCGAGACGATCCGCGGCATCGGCTACGACAACCCCGCGGACGGCTTCGACGGGGACAATTGCTCGGTGCTGACCGCGATCGACGAGCAGTCCCCGGACATCGCGATGGGCGTCGACCGGCGCGGGGCGGGAGACCAGGGGCTGATGTTCGGCTACGCGGTCCGGGAGACGCCGGAGCTGATGCCGCTCCCGATCGTGCTCGCCCACCGCCTGACCCGGGCCCTGGCCGACGCACGGCGCTCGGGGCGCTTCCCGGAGATCCGCCCCGACGGCAAGTCGCAGGTCACGGTGGAATACGAGGACCTGGTGCCGCAGCGCATCGACACCGTGGTCCTCTCGACCCAGCACGCCGAGATGGGGGACGACGAGTTCGCCCGATTCCGCGCGCGCGTCATCGACGAGATCATCCGGCCGGCCCTGCCTCCGGCGCTGGTGGACGGCAATCTGGTCTACCACATCAACCCCACGGGCCGGTTCGTCATGGGCGGCCCGCGCGCGGACACCGGGCTGACCGGCCGGAAGATCATCGTCGACACCTACGGAGGCTTCGGGGGGCACGGCGGCGGAGCCTTCAGCGGCAAGGATCCGACCAAGGTGGACCGCTCGGGCTCGTACGCCGCGCGCCACGTCGCGAAGAATCTCGTGGGCGCGGGTCTGGCCGACCGCTGCACGGTGCAGGTGGCGTACGCGATCGGGGTCGAGGAGCCGGTCTCTGTCATGGTCGAGAGCCACGGCACCGGCAAGGTGCCCGCCGCGCGCCTGTCCGAGCTGGTGCGGAAGCACTTCGACCTCCGCCCCCAGGCCATCATCCACGCGCTCGATCTGCGGAAGCCGATCTACAAGCGCACCGCCGCTTACGGACATTTCGGACGCGAGACGGAGGGATTCCGCTGGGAGCTCCTCGACCGCGTGGAGGATCTGAAGCGTGACGCCTGAGACCATGGTCGCCATGACGCCCAAGGGACACGTGGCGAACCCGTCGCTCGCAGAGGAAGGGCTGCGCCGCATCGAGTGGTCGGAGCGGGAGATGCCGGTGCTCCGGCAGATCAAAGAGCGGCTCGCGAAGGAGAAGCCCTTCCGCGGCCGCCGCATGGCGGCCTGCCTGCACGTCACCACCGAGACGGCGAATCTCATGGTGACGCTCAAAGCCGGCGGCGCCGAGGTCGCGCTCTGCGCCTCCAATCCGCTCTCCACGCAGGACGACGTGGCCGCGGCCCTGGCCCATCGCCTCGGGATCCCGACGTTCGCGATCAAGGGGGAAGACGCCGAAACCTATTACAAGCACATCGAGGCAGCGCTGGACACGCTGCCGGAGTTCACGATGGACGACGGCGCCGATCTCGTGACCGTGCTCCACACCAAGCGCGCCGCCCAGGCCGCGAAGGTGATCGGCGGCACGGAGGAGACGACGACCGGGATCATCCGCCTCCGGAGCATGGCGCGGGAAGGCGCGCTACGCTATCCGATCATGGCCGTGAACGACGCGAAGACGAAGCACTTCTTCGACAACCGCTACGGCACTGGGCAGAGCACCCTGGACGGCATCCTGCGCGCCACCAATCGCCTCCTCGCCGGCTCCAAGTTCGTGGTCCTGGGCTACGGCTGGTGCGGGCGCGGCGTGGCCACGCGCGCCCGCGGCATGGGCGCGCACGTGATCGTGACGGAAGTCGATCCGCTCCCGGCGCTCGAGGCCCACATGGACGGGTTCCAGGTGATGCCGGCGGCCGAGGCGGCCCGGATCGGCGACGTGTTCGTGACGGTCACCGGCAATCTCTCGGTGATCCGCATGGAGCACTTCGGCGCGATGAAGGACGGCGCCATCGTCGCGAACTCGGGACATTTCAACGTGGAGCTGGATCTCGATTCGCTGAAGCGCGCGGCGACGTCCGAGCGCGAGATCCGGCCGTTCGTTCAGGAGTACACGCTCCCCGGCGGGAAGCGGGTCTTCATCCTGGGCGAGGGACGCCTCATCAATCTGGCGGCGGCGGAAGGGCATCCCGCCTCGGTCATGGACATGAGCTTTGCCAACCAGGCTCTGGGCCTGGAATACCTCCTCGCGCACGCGAAGGAGCTTTCGCCGAACGTCTACCCGATCCCCGCTCCCGTGGACGCGGAGATCGCGCGCCTGAAGCTCGAGGCGCTGGGGGTCCGCATCGACACGCTCACGCCCGAGCAGGTCGCGTACCTCGCGTCCTGGCAACAGGGAACGTAACCCGCCCCGGCATGTGGCTCTTGGGACGGGTGCCCGTCCGGCGCAAATACCAGATCCTGGGACTCTGCCTCGTCTCGGTCGCCCTGTTTCTCGCCGTGGCGCTCGTCACGCGCGACGCGCGCGACACCGCGAGCGACCTCCTCTCCACGGGCTCCGTGCGGAACCAGGGCGGCGTGGTCGGGGCGTTCGTCGCGACGGGAGTCGTCGCGGCGCTCGGCATGATCGGCGCGTGGCTCTTGCCGCTCGCGCTGCTCTTGTGGGGATGGAACCGTTTGCGCCTCCGTCCCGCGGGCGAGCTCTGGCTGCGCACCGCGGTCGGGGCGGCCGGCTGCGCGGCCGCGATGGGTCTCCTCTACCTGCTCTCCGGCGGAAATCGCGGTCTCGTCGGCAAGACCGGCGAGGGGATCGGCATCGCCGCCACGCGTCTCCTCGGCCGGGTGGGGAGCGAGCTGGTTCTGGGCACGGCGCTCGTGGTGATCGCGCTCGTCGCCTTCGAGCTGGGAGCTTCGTCGCCGCTCCGCCGCGCTGCGGCCGCGCTCCTGGCCCGCCTCCTTCCCGGGCCGTCTCCCCGGAGGCGGGCTCCCGATCCGGACGCTCTTGGCGCGGGCGCGGAGCGGTCGGGCGCTCTTACCGGAGGCGCCGGGGCGCTCGGGCGCCGGGGGCGGAAGACGCCGATCGAGCAGGAAGAGGAGGCGCTGGCCAGCGCGTTCGCGCCACGGGACGAGCCCGGCGCGCGGCGTGAGTCGAAGCCGCGCATCGTGGCCCGCCAGGGCGGCGAGCGCGCCGAGTCGATGACGATTCCCTTCCCGCCGGCGGCGCCAAGGGCGGATCGGGGCGAGCGGGACGAGAAGCGCCGCGGCGCGGGCGCGGCGGGCGGCCTCCCGGCGTTCGCTGGAGGGGGGGGCGGGGCAGGAGGCGCGGGCGCGCCCGAGGCGGGCCTTTCCCTGGGACCGGCGCTCGCGCCCGACGCCGCCCTCCCGCCGATCGATCTCCTTGACCGCCACGAGGCCGCGCACCAGGCGATCGAGGAGTCGGAGCTCTTCGAGCTGTCGCGGGTGCTCGAGCGCACCCTCGCCGACTTCGACGTGGCGGGGAAAGTCTCCGAGGTGCACCCCGGGCCCGTGATCACCCTCTTCGAGTACGAGCCGGCGCCGGGCGTGAAGGTGAATCAGATCCTCCAGCGCCAGGACGACCTGGCGCTCTCGCTCAAGGCGCAGAGGATCCGCATCGTGGCGCCAATTCCGGGGAAGGCGGCGGTGGGGATCGAGATCCCGAATCGCAGGAAAGCCCTCGTCTCCTTCCGCGAGATCGTCGCCTCGAAGTATTTCCAGGAGACGACCCAGGGCCTCCCGTTCGCCCTGGGGAAGGACGTGGCCGGCGAGCCGTTCACGACGTCGCTCGAGAAGATGCCGCACGTGCTGATCGCGGGCGCCACAGGCTCGGGGAAGAGCGTCTGCATCAACACCCTCATCATGAGCCTCCTCATGAAGCGGACCCCGGCCGAGCTCCGCTTCATCATGATCGATCCCAAGATGCTCGAGCTGACGCCCTACAACGGAATCCCGCACCTCCGAATGCCGGTGGTGACCGATCCGAAGAAGGCGGCGCAGGCGCTTCGCTACTGCGTGAAGGAGATGGAGCGCCGCTACCAGACCCTCGCGAAGCACGGAGCGCGGAACATCGAGGCCTA
The DNA here is from genome assembly GCA_035300625.1 of Candidatus Limnocylindrales bacterium. GTDB lineage: Bacteria > Eisenbacteria > RBG-16-71-46 > SZUA-252 > SZUA-252 > DASQJL01. The sequence continues at coordinate 1,673 of DATGVG010000038.1, read as the reverse complement.
CAACCGCCTTGGCCTGGACCCCGCGGAGCACGAGGATCCCCGGCTCCCGTACCTGGTCGTGGTGGTGGACGAGCTGGCGGACCTCATGGCGCTGCTCCCCACGGAGATCGAGGAGCCGATCGGCCGGCTGGCCCAGATGGCGCGCGCGGTCGGGATCCACCTGATATTAGCGACGCAGCGCCCCTCGGTGGACGTCATCACCGGGGTGATCAAGGCGAATTTCCCCTCCCGGATCGCGTTCCAGGTCGCGAGCCGCACCGATTCCCGCGTGATCCTGGACATGAACGGCGCCGAGAGCCTGCTCGGAAACGGCGACTCGCTCTTCCTTCCGGCGGGAAAGCCGGAGCCGTACCGCATCCACGGCTCCTACGTCTCCGGAGAGGAGATCGAGCGCGTGGTCGGGTTCCTGAAAGAACAGGGCGGCCCGGTGGTCGCCGACGATTCGGCGCTGGAGCAGGTCCGGGCCCTGGACGAGTCGGAGAGCGACGACGAGCTCCTGGAGGAGGCGATGCGCATCGTGGTGCTCCACCGCCAGGCGTCCACGTCGATGCTCCAGCGCCGGCTGAAGGTCGGCTACTCGCGCGCGGCCCGGCTCCTCGACGATCTCGAGGCCCGCGGCGTGGTCGGGCCATCGGAAGGGGCAAAAGGACGCGAGGTGCTGGTGACCGAGCACGAGTTGGCGGAGCGCCGCTCCCAGGCGGCGCTGGGGACGGAGGATGAGCTGTGATCCACCCGATCGTGCTGGAGCCGGTGCGCGACGCGGGGGCGGCGGTGAAGCGCGAGCCCGCCCCAGGCAAAACGGCGCCGGCCCGTGTCGCGCTGGTCACGCTGGGCTGCGCGAAGAACCTGGTGGACTCCGAGATCATGGCCGGACTCCTCGCGACGGGCGGCTTCGCGACGGCGGCCGCGGCCGACGGGGCCGACCTGGCCGTGGTCAACACGTGCGCCTTCATCGGTCCCGCGCAGAAGGAGTCGATTGACCGCATCCTCGAGCTTGCCGCGCTGAAACGGGAGGGACGCCTGGGCGGGATCGTCGTGGCCGGCTGCCTGGCCCAGCGCTACCAGGGAGAGATTCTCAAGGAGATCCCGGAAGTGGACGCCGTGGTCGGCACCGGGCAGGTCGAGGCGATCGTGCGCGTGGCGCACCGGGTCCGCCGCGGCGGGGCCGGTCCGCTCCTGGAAGTCGGCCCTCCCGGAACCGCGGTCGACCTGGCGGCGCACCGCGCGGTGTCGACGCCCCGCCACGTCGCCTACCTGCGCATCGCCGACGGCTGCGATTTCCGCTGCACCTTCTGCATCATCCCCGCGCTCCGCGGCGATCTCCGGAGCCGTCCCATGGAATCGGTCGTAGAGGAGGCCCGCCGCCTCGCGGACTCGGGCGCGAAGGAGCTTCTCCTGATCGCGCAGGACTCGACCTCCTACGGCGCCGACCGCTACGGTGCGGCGAAGCTGCCCGAGCTCCTGCGAGCGCTCGCTCGAGTCGAGGGGATCGAGTGGATCCGGGTCCACTACACCCATCCGAAGACCTGGACCGAAGAGCTGATCCGCGCGTTCGAGGAAGAGCCGAAGATCTGCCGCTACGTCGACATTCCGCTGCAGCACGTCACCGACGCCATGCTGCGCCGGATGCGCCGGGAAGTGCGCCGCGCCGAGACCGATCGCCTCATGGAGAC
>DATGVG010000037.1:0-11854 GCA_035300625.1 Candidatus Limnocylindrales bacterium | reverse complement strand
GCCTGCACCAGGCCGCGGCCGACGATCTCCTCGCGGTGCGCGGCGTCGGACGCGCCCGTGCGGCGCAGCTCCTCGCGGCGGCGGAGCTGGGGCGGCGCCTGTGGCCCGACGGCGACGCGACGCCTCTGGTGCGCGGGCCCGAGAGCGTCTACGAGCTGACGCGCGACATTCGCGCCATGAACCGGGAGCACTTCGTGGGCTTCTACCTGAACTCCCGGAACCAGGTCCTCCGCCGCGAGATCATCTCGATCGGGAGCCTGAACGCCAGCATCGTCCACCCGCGGGAAGTCTTCCTTCCCGCGGTCGCCATGTCGGCCGCGAGCGTGGTGCTGGCCCACAATCATCCCTCGGGCGATCCGACGCCCAGCGAGGAGGACCTGGCCATCACCCGGCGTCTCCTGGAAGCGGGCCGGATCCTGGGCATCGACCTGCTCGACCACGTGGTCGTGGCGCGCGACAGCTACGCGAGCTTCAAGGAGCGGAGGCTGCTCCGTGCGTAGCGGCTGCCGGGGCGGAGCGGCGCTCCTTACCGCGCTGCTCCTGGTCTCGGGGTGTGCGGCCGGGCGGGGCGCCGCCACGCGTCCGTCCGACTCCGGCGCGCGCGACGAGGCGGGCAGCCTGGCGCGGCTCATCGCGGAGGCCGACGCCGCGATCGCCTCGGGAGACGCGGTGGCCGCGCGCCGCGCGCTCGATCGTGCGCTGGCCGCGGCGCCCGACAGCGTGGCCACGCACATGGCGCGCGGGCGCTTCTTCGTCGCAATCCGGAGATACAAGGACGCCAAGGAGGCGCTGGAGCGCGCGGCCTCGCTCGACCCGAGGAATGCCGAGCCCGCGTACCGGCTGGGCCTGGCTTACGCCGCGATGGGCGACAAGGACGCGGCCCGCGCCTCGTTCGCGCGGGCGGTCGCGATCGACCCGGCCCACGCCGCGGCCCGGGCGGAGCAGGCCGGACTGATGCGGGAGCGGTACGAGGCGGCGGGGATTCCCGGCGACTATCCGCTCCTCGCGGGTCGGGCGTCCCTGTCGCGGGAAGAGCTGGGGGTCATGCTCGCGGTGGAGCTGGGCGCGGATCCCGACCGGGTTGCGTGGCGATCGGACGGAATCCAGCGCACCGACTGGCCGGAGCTGGACCAGGCCTGGGGTGCCCGCTGGCTCCGGGCGTCGCTCATGCGCCGCTGGATCCCGGCCTTTCCCGACTACTCCTACCACCTGGACGACCCGGTCACCCGCGGCCAGCTCGCGATTCTCCTGGCGCGTGTCGCCGCGGAGTCGCGGCCTGCGGGGGGATTCGCGCCGCCGGATACCGCGTTCGCGGACCTGGGCCCGCGCCACTACCTGAATCACGCGGCCTCCCGTGCGTTCCGGCTGGGACTCCCGCTGCGGGACGGAAAATTCGAGCCCTTGGCCGCGGCCACGGGGGACGAGGCGGTCCGCGCCGTGCGCGGCCTGGCACGTCTCCTGGGCGCGACGCCGATTGTTAGCGGGGAACCGGGCCCTGGTTGAGATGTAGACTTAGGGAGTGACCCCCGCCTCCACGAGCAGGTCCACCCGCGCCCGGCTCAGGGTGCCCATCTGGGCTCTGCTCGGCTTCTTGGCCGCCTCCCCGGCAATCGCGCACGTGAATGGCTCCTCCGGACGGGCCCCGGCCCGGAGCCCCGGAGACGTGGCCACGCTCTCATCGGTGCGTGCCGCCACCCGCCTGAACGCCCGTAGAAGGGAAGGCCGCTCCCCCGAATTCAGCTCAGCCGACACCCTGACCGAGTATCACGCGGACTTCGAAGGATTGGTCAGCCCGGGCAACGAGGGAGGGTGGACGCACATCGATAAATCCGGCATCCCCACCGCCTGGCACATCGCCCCGACCGTCGCCTGCCAGGGGAACTCCTTCTGGGCGGGTCTGATCGATTCGTCGTGGACTGGGGACCCCGACCGGCACGGCTACGACAATAATTGGACCCAGACCCTGGCCAACTACGTCGACCTGACCGGCGCCACCTCTCCCGTGAAGCTCGGCTTCAAACACCGTATGAACATCGAAACCGGCTACGATTTCGGCACGGTGGAGGTGCTCGATCCCGCCTACGACTGGATCACGATCGCCTCGTTCACCGGCGTGATCCCTTCCGGCAGTGCCGTCTGTGACACCTTCAGCATCCAGATTCCGGATTCGATCATCGCCAAGTCGCCGGTCGTGCAGTTTCGCTTCGTTCTGAGCACGGACGTCCAAGGCTCTTCGGCCGACGGCCTGTATCCCAGCGGAGAGGGATGGTCGATCGACAACGTCACGGTGAAGGCCGGAGTGAACGACCTGCGCTTTTTCGACGACATGGAGTCGGGGGTCGGCACCTGGACCGTGTCCACGTTCCCCCCGGTCGGAGACTTCTGGCGCGTGGCGGCGGCCGTGAATACCGAGCAGCTCTGCATCACCAACACGTCGAAGGCGTGGACCCCGACGGAACCGGTGAGCGGCTCCCTTGTCGCGAGGATGGACGACCAGCTGATCTCTCCCCGCATTGGCTTGTCCGGGGCCGACCAGGTCTTCCTCACATTCGACGTCTACCGTTCGCTGCCGCTCAGCTCCTGCTTCTACTACGGGGTCGCGTTCCGCTCCAAGAAGCCGAATCTCGCCTGGTCGGCGTGGATCGATCCGACGGGCCTTCTCTATTTCGGGGATGAGCGGGAATGGCTGCGCCAGAATGTCCCGCTCCCGGACGCGGCCGGCGCCGAGTCGCTTCAGATCAGGATCAACACAAAGGACTACGCGAGCGTTTTCTGCGGCGGCATCTCCTCGCCCGCGGGAACCGCGCTCTTCATCGATAACCTCGATATCCGCGTGCTGGGGTTGGCCGTGCCGACGCTCTCGACCTCGGAATCGAGCCTCATGAACGACACCTTCAGTACCGTCGCCTTCTTCGGAAACGACAACTTCAACACGCCGCGGGGCGACAGCACCACGGTCCGGATAGCCGCCTCGCGCGGTGTGGCCCAGGCGCAGTTCTTCTGGAGCTTGAACGGCGGCGCCTTCTTGAACGCCCCGCTGACGCCGGTCGGCACCGCGGCCCCCGATCTCTACTACGGCGACGTGCCCGCGGGCGCCTATCCCCGCGGCACGGTTCTTCGCTATTACTTCAGCGCCACCGATGGCGGCGGAGCCACCGCGACCCTTCCGTCGGACGCCCCGGGCCACGCCTTCACCGCGACCGTGCTCCCCGGCATCTTCAGCGGGACGGGCGCCTGTCCCGGCGACAGCGCGCGCGTCCTCTACGTGAACTCCTTCGCGGGTCCGGAGGGCGGGACCGGCGTGGACCAGAGTCTCGCCGCGCTCGGCATCCGCTACGACCGGTTCGACGTGAACGCGGCCACGGCGGACCTCGGCAATACCCCCGGCGGCAGCGATCCAGCCCAGGGCGGCGCGCTGTGGCCGGGGGTCAGCGCGGCCGCGCTCGCGGCGATGTACTCGGCGATCGTCTGGGACGTGGGAGATCGCTCGTCGTTGACGCTGAGCTCCCCGGACCAGACCCTTCTCTCGGCTTGGCTCGGCGCCGCGGGCAAGAATCGCGGACTGATCCTCTCCGGGGACAATCTCGCCTACGATCTGACGGTCAACGGCGAGGACGTGGGGACGTTCCTGGGATGCACCATGGGAACCGCCTATGTCCGCGACACGTGGGAGAGCCCGCCCCAGGATTCGCTCACGCCCTCCCTGAGCGGCGCCGCGGGAACGCGCATTGCCCAGGAGCCGTTTCCCCTGAACGGGGATTGCCCCATTCTGAACCGGTTCGATGCGGTCAACACGGCGACGTGCGTGGGCGCCGCGGGCCGCGCCTGGATCCGCTACCCGAACAGCCTGATCGCCGGCACCGAGCGGAGGGCCCCGCTGACCGGCACCGACAGCCTCCGCGCCGTCCTCCTCGGCTTCTCGCTCTCCAACATGCCGAACGCGGTCCGAAGGAACCTCTTCTTGTGGCGGACCCTGGTCGAGGAGATGGTGACCCCGTACTGCACCACGCCCACGGGCATCGAGACGGCGTCCAGCCCTCCGGCGCCCCAGAACCGCGTCGAGACGCCCGTGCCCAACCCGTTCAATCCGTCCACCGCGATCCGGTTCGCGGTCGCGAGGGCGGGGCACGTCCGGCTCACGATCTACAACGTCGCCGGGGCGCGGGTCCGGGTGCTGGTCGACCGCGACCTTCCCGCCGGGGAGCACCTGGCGCGCTGGGACGGCAAGGACGACCGCGGCCATGACGTGGGAAGCGCCGCCTATTTCATCCGCCTGGACGGGCAGGGGGCGCCGGTTTCGAGGAAGGCCGTGCTCTTGCGCTGAAGGGCCTCACGCCGTATGCTGATTGGAACGCAGACATCCTTCGGGGCGGGGTGAAAGTCCCCACCGGCGGTAACAGCCCGCGAGCCCGGGGCCACGGTCCAGGGCACGATCCGGTGCGATTCCGGAGCCGACAGTCACAGTCTGGATGGGAGAAGGATGATCGGAGGAAGGGTCCGTCCGGGCCCTCCGGCCGCGCCCCGCTGGTGTCTGCCCTGCGGGGTATTTTCATTGGCTAGCCTACGGGTCCAGACAGACGTTTCCGATGCGCCGGGAGCCTCCTCGGGTCGAGGCATCGCCGCGCCCGAGTGGAACGAGCGGCGCGCCATGCGTGAGGCGATCCGGCTGGCGCGGCGGGGGATCGGCACAACGCACCCGAATCCGCGCGTGGGCGCGGTCGTGCTCCAGGGCACCGAAATCGTCGGCCGCGGTTTTCACGCTCGCGCGGGCGAAGCCCACGCCGAGACCCGGGCGCTGGACAGCGCGGGGAGCGCGGCGGCCGGGGCCACCCTGGTCGTCACGCTGGAGCCCTGCCCGCACGTCGGGCGCACGCCTCCGTGTGCCGACGCCATCCTGCGCGCCGGCATCCGGCGCGTCGTGATCGGCATGCTCGATCCGAATCCCAAGGTCGACGGCAAGGGAGTCGCACGCCTGATCGAGGGAGGGGCCGACGTCTCGGTGGGTCTCCTCGAGGACGAATGCCGCGAGCTGAATCCTCCCTACCTCAAGTGGCGCGCCTCGGGACTGCCGTGGGTGACGCTCAAATCCATGGTCTCGCTGGACGGGCGCGTCGCCGCCGAAGGGGGCGAGTCGCGGGGCCTCGGGGGCCCCGAGGAGCAGCGGCTGGTGCACCGCCTTCGCGCCGAGAACGACGCCGTGGTGATCGGCGTGGGCACGGCGCTCCAGGACGACCCACTTCTCACCGCGCGGCTTGCGCCCGAGGGCGGGAACGCGCCGTGGCGCGTCGTGCTCGATTCCTCCCTCCGCACGCCGATCGAATCCAAGCTGGTCCAGACCGCGCGCAAGACGCCGCTGGTTCTCGCGACCACCGCCGGAGAGGCGCGGGCGCGCGAGTACCAGGCGCGCGGCGCCGTGGTCTGGCGGTTCCAGCCCGACGCGCAGGGCCGCGTCCCGCTGGAAGCGCTTCTCCGGCGGCTGGCCGGCGAAGGGTGCCTGGCAGTGCTCGTCGAAGGGGGGCCGACCGTCCACACGGCGTTTCTGCGGGAAGGGCTGGCCGACGAGGTGGCCGTGGGGATCGCGCCCGTCCTCCTCGGGGGTGACACGGCACCGACCTGGACGCGCGACCTGGGGCGGGATCGCCTGGGAGAAGGGATCGCGGTCGGCCCCCTGACCCTCCGGCGTCTGGGCAAGGACGTCTGGCTGACGGGAAGGATCGCGCCGCGCGAGGAGGGCCGCCGTGTTTAGCGGAATCGTCGGTTCCATCGGCACCGCCGAGCGCCTCTCGAAGGGACCGGACGGGTTTCGGCTCACGATCGGCCACTCGTTCCGGGAACCTCCCGAGCCTGGGGCGAGCGTCGCCGTGAACGGGGTCTGCCTCACCGTCGAACGGTCCACAGGCGGCCGGTTCGACGCGACCGCGGTGGCGGAGACCCTGGCTGCCACGACCCTCGGAGGGCTGGCCGCGGGGGATCACGTCAATCTCGAGCGCGCGCTCAAGGTTGGAGACGAGCTGGGCGGGCACTGGGTCCAGGGCCACGTGGACGGAGTGGGCCGGGTCGTCCGGGTGGAGCGCTCGGGCGCCGACGTGCGCGTCGCCATCGAAGCCCCCGAGCCGCTCTTTCGCTTCCTCGCGGTGAAGGGCTCGGTGGCCGTGGACGGCGTCAGCCTCACCATCGCATCCGCGACCCTTCCGACGTTCACCGTGGCACTCGTTCCCTACACCCTCGCGCACACGATCGCGTCCGGGTACGGGCCCGAGACCCGCGTGAATCTCGAGGCCGACCTGATCGCCCGCTACCTGGACCGGCTCGCGGACGGCCGCTCGGGGGAGCGCGACGCGGACGCAGGGCTGCCCGGCACGCCGGCGAGGAGCCGATGAGCCCGCCGACCTCCACGACACGTCGCCCGCGCGGCGCTCGCCGGGCCCGCCCGGCTCTCCGGGCGCTCCGGGCCTTGGGCTCCGGCCGGATCCAGGCGGTCGAAGCCGCGCTTCGAGCGATTCGCGCCGGGCGCATGGTCGTGGTGGTGGACGACGAGGATCGGGAGAACGAGGGAGACTTCGTCATGTCGGCCGAGAAATGCACGCCGGCCGACGTGAACTTCATGACGCGCGAGGCGCGCGGCCTCCTCTGCGTCTCGATGGAGGCGGAGCGCCTGGAGGCCCTGGGACTCACGCTGATGGCGCCGCTCAACACCGCGCGCTTCGCGACGCCCTTCACCGTTTCGGTCGACCTGCTCCACGGCACAACTTCGGGCTCCTCGGCGCACGACCGGGCCGCCACGATCCGCGCGCTCGCCGCCCCGCGCACCCGCCCCGAGCAGCTCGCGCGGCCGGGGCACGTCTTCCCGCTCCGCGCGGCCGCGGAGGGCGTGCTCCAGCGGCCCGGGCACACGGAGGCGGCGCTCGATCTCGCGCGCCTGGCGGGAATGAAGCCCGCGGGCGTCCTGTGCGAGATCCTCTCCGAGGATGGGCGGATGGCGCGGGGGCCCGAGCTCTTGCGCCTGGCGAAGCGGCACGGAATGCCGCTGATCACGATCCGGGACCTGATCCGCTACCGCTACAGCCGCGAGCGTCTGGTGAAGCGCATCGCCACGTCCCGCCTCCCCACCCGCTACGGCAACTTCCGCATCGTCGTGTACGAGAGCCGGGTGGACGGCTATCACCACGTTGCGCTGGTGAAAGGGCGGCCCCGGGCGGACGCGCCGGGGCTGATCCGGGTTCACTCGCAGTGCCTGACGGGAGACGTCTTCGGCTCGATGCGCTGCGACTGCGGCGAGCAGCTCGCCGTCGCGCTCGAGCGGATCGACCGCGAGGGAAGCGGCGCCTTCCTCTACATGCGCCAGGAAGGGCGCGGCATCGGGATCGCGAACAAGCTGAAGGCGTACGAGCTTCAAGACCTGGGATTGGACACGGTGGAGGCGAACTTGAAGCTGGGGTTCGCCGCCGATCTTCGCGACTATGGCATCGCGGCGCAGATCCTTCGCGACCTCCACTTCGATCGCGTGCGGCTTTTGACCAACAACCCGAGGAAGATCGAGGCGCTGCGCGATTACGGCATCGAGGTGGCCGCGCGCGAGCCGATCGAGGTCCGGCCCAACGCCGTGAACGAGCGCTACCTCACGACCAAGCGGGAACGTCTGGGGCACCTGCTTCATCACCCCACCCTCCAGCGGAACGGGGGCACCGCGCGGCGGAACGGGTCCCACCCCAGAACCCACAGAGGCGGGCGATGACGCAGGAAGGCCGCCCCGGCGCGCCCGGCGCGCCCGGCGCCGGAGCCGCGCTCCGCACCCTCGGGCCCCGCGCGGTCGAGGGCGGCATGGACGGGCGCGGGCTCCGGATCGCGATCGCCTGCGCGCGCTTCAACGAGGTCGTCTGCGAACGATTATTGGAGGGTGCGCTGGCCGAGCTGGCGCGCCTGGGCGTGCGCCCGGAAGAGACGCTGGTTGCGCGGGTGCCGGGGGCCTTCGAGCTGCCGATCGCGGCCCTGCATCTCGCGCGCGCGGGAGCGGACGCGGTCGTCTGCCTGGGCGCCGTGATCCGGGGCGAGACGCCGCACTTCGAGTACGTGGCAGGCGCGGCCGCGGGCGGCATCGCACGCGTCGCGGAGCAGACCGGCGTCCCGGTCCTTTTCGGCGTGCTCACCACGGAGACGCGGGAACAGGCCCTGGAGCGCGCCGGGGGCCGCCTGGGGAACAAGGGATCGGATGCCGCGGCCGGGGCGGTCGAGATGGCGAACCTGATTCGCGCCATCCGGCCGGGTCTTCGCCCGTGAGCGCGCGCCGCCTCGCGCGCGAGCTGGCCTTCCGCGCGTGCTACCAGTCCGACGTGACGGGCGAGCCGATGGAGCACTGCCTCACCGAGATCCTGGACGAGGTGGCGGCCGGCGACGACTCGCGCGGCTTCGCCACGTCGCTCATCCAGAGCCTGGCCGCGCACGTAGGCGAGGTGGACGCCGCGGTCAGCCGCATCGCGCGGAACTGGCCGCTCGCGCGGATGGCCGCCACCGACCGCTCCGTCATCCGGGTCGCCGCCGCGGAGCTCTTGTATCACGCGGACACTCCCACCCGCGTGGCGCTGGATGAGGCGATCGAGATCGCGAAAAAGTACGGTGCGGACACCTCCGGGTCGTTCGTGAACGGAATTCTTGACCGGATCGCCCACGAGGCGCGACCCTCCGTCGGATGACCACCGCTCTCCTCTCGGACGTTCACGCCAATCTCGAAGCGCTCCAGGCCGTGCTCGCCGAGATCGAGAAGCGCCGTCCCCAGCGCATCCTCTGCCTGGGGGACGCGGTCGGCTACGGCGCGAGCCCCAACGAGTGCCTCGATCTCCTCCGCTCGCGGAGCGAGGTCGTGCTCCTGGGGAACCACGACGCTGCCGCAAGCGGCGGCCCCGAGGCCGCCCGCTTCAACATCTACGCCCGCGCCGCCGCCGAGTGGACCGCGAAGGTCCTGACGCCGGACAACCGGGAGTATCTCCAGAAGCTCCCGCTCACGTCGCGGCAAGGGTCGTTCCTGTGCGTTCACGCCTCGCCCGCCACGCCGCGCGACTGGGAATACCTGCTCGACCGCTTCGACGCCGAGCCGCAGTTCGCGTATTTCGACCAGCCCGTCTGCTTCATCGGACATACCCACCAGCCGGCGGTATTCATGGCCGACCCGGGCGGGACCAAGTCGCTCCCCGTGGGTCCTTTTCGCCTCGATCCCGCGCGGCGCTACATCGTGAACGTGGGCAGCGTGGGCCAGCCGCGCGACAAGGACCCGCGCGCGTGCTTCGTGCTCTTCCGGGAGGGATCGGGAGACGTGGAGTACGTGCGCGTTCCGTACGACGTCGCGGGCGCCCAGGCGAAGATCCGGGCGGCGCGCCTGCCCGAAGTGCTGGCGGCGCGGCTCCAGACAGGGGAGTAGCTCCTGCGCGCCTCGACCGAAGCGCACTGGACCCGCTTCTGGAAGGAGCGGGAGGACATCGACGCCGTCTATCCCACCGACGGCCGCGTGGTGGAGCAAATCCTGGGTCAGGGCCCGGTCCGCGGAAAGCGGGTGCTCGAAGTCGGCGCGGGGTCTGGCCGGGACAGCGTGGCGCTCGCGTCGGAAGGAGCGGTTCCTTTCATCCTCGACTACTCCATGGCCTCCCTGGAGACCGCGCGCAAGGTCGCTCGGCGCCACGGAGTCTCGCCGATCCTGGTCCGGGCGGACGCGCTCCGGCTTCCTTTCAAGGACGGAGCCTTCGACGCCATCTTCCACCAGGGGCTGCTCGAGCACTTCCGCGATCCCATGCCTCTCCTGCGCGAGAACGTGCGCGCCCTTCATGCCGGCGGGCTCCTCTTGGTGGACGTGCCGCAGCGCTATCACGTCTACACGCTTCTCAAGCACGCGATGATCGCCACGGGCACCTGGTTCGCGGGGTGGGAGACGGAATTCACCATCGGGCAGCTGGAAGGACTGCTGCGCAAGGCCGGGGTCCGCGTGGTGCATCGCTACGGCGCCTGGATGGTGCCGGGACTTTTCTACCGGTCGCTGCGCGCGCTCCTGCTCAAACTCAAGATTTCGCGCCTGCCGCTCTATCCGAGGCCGTTCCCGGTGGTGTCCGGGCTCCTCGAGCGATGGCGCCGCGGGTGGGACGGCACGCCGGCCGCCTTCCGCACCTATTTTGTGATCGGCGCCCTCGGACGAAAGGAGCCCGCCGCGCGGGGCGGCGCGGGCGGGTGAGGGTTCTGGCATTCAACTGGCGGGATCCGCGCCACCCGGAGGCGGGCGGCGCGGAGCTACACCTGTTCGAGATTCTCCGGCGGTGCGTCCGGGACGGCGACCAGGTGGTGTGGCTGGCGGAGCGATTCCCCGGGGGCGCGGAGGAGGAGCTGGTGGCGGGGATCCGGGTCGTCCGTGCCGGGTCGTGGTACAATGCGCCCCTTGCCTTGGGCTCCCTTTACCGTCGGCGATTCCGAAAGGAGCGGTTTGACCTCGTCCTCGAGGACATCAACAAGGTCCCGTTCTTCACGCCGCTCTATGCCCGCGCTCCCGTGCTCGCCGTGGTGCCCCACCTGTTCGGATCCGCCGTGTTCGACGAAGCGTCCCTCCCCGTGGCTCTCGCGGTGTGGGCCCAGGAGGCGGCGGTGCCCCTCGTCTACCGGCGCACTCCCTTCCTCGCGATTTCGGAGAGCACCCGGGACGACCTCGCTAGGCGGGGCATCGACCGGGCCAGGATCCGCGTGGTGCGCTGCGGCTTGACGCGGGAGGATTACGCCGTGACCACGCCCCCGGAGGCCCGGGAGGAGCCCGTCATCGTGTTCCTCGGGAGACTCCGGAGGTACAAGGGGGCCCAGCACGCCATCCGCGCCCTGGCGGTGGTCCGGGGCGAGGTGAAGAACGCGCGGCTGGACGTGGTGGGTGACGGTCCCTACCGAGGCCCGCTCGAAGGGCTTGCCGCCTCGCTCGGGCTGACCCCGCACGTCCGGTTTCTTGGAGCGCTGCCGCACGCGCGCAAGGTCGAGGCGTTGAACAGCGCCCAGGTCGCCGTCGCTCCCTCGCCGCGCGAGGGGTGGGGTCTCACCGTGATCGAGGCGAACGCCTGCGGCACCCCCGTCGTCGCGAGCAAGAGCCCGGGCCTGGTCGAGTCGGTCCGGGACGGGGAGACGGGTCTCCTCGTGCCGCACGGGGACGTGCCCGCCCTTGCCGCGGCGCTCGTCCTTCTTTTGCGCGACCGGGAGCTCCGTCTGCGTCTGGCCAAGGCCGCCGTGCGATGGGCGGATACCTTCGACTGGGAGACCTGCTACCGGGACAGCCGCGCCGTCATGGGAGAGGCGGCCGGGGCCGGAGCCGTACGGGCCGCCGCCGTCGCGCCATGACCGCTACCCTCGCCGCGAGCACTCCGGTTCCGCCGTTGCGCCGTCACCAGGGCCTCCTCATCGTCCTCAAGATCACGGTCTCGCTGGCCCTCTTCGCGTACGTGGTCGCGAAGGTGTCCCCGGGGAACGTGTGGGCCGCGGTGAAGCCGGCCGACCCCGGCCTCCTCGCCGCGGCCGCGGCGCTCTTTCTCTTCTCGAGCCTGGTGGGAAGCTGGCTCTGGGGGCGGCTCTTGCGCGCCCAGGGGGTGGCGATCCCGTACCGCAAGGTGGCCTCGTATTATTTCGTCGGCCTCTTCTTCAACAACTTCCTCCCGTCGAACGTCGGAGGGGATATCGCGAGGATCACGGAGGCGGCCCGGCACTCGGGGCGGGTGAGCCCGGTGTTCTCGGCCACGCTCATGGAACGGCTCATCGGGGTGCTTGCGATCGGCTTTCTCGCGGTCGTCGCGTCGGTGGCGGCGTTCCCGCGCCTCCGCTTCTACGGGATCTACGCGGCGCTGGTCGC
>DATGVG010000036.1:0-10351 GCA_035300625.1 Candidatus Limnocylindrales bacterium | reverse complement strand
CACTACGACAGCGAGCTTCCGGTGTACGTGGTGGGCTTCAAGCTCTCGGGGCGATTGACGACCGGATCCGCGAACGGGACGTACACGCTGCGGATCAAGAACATGGACTGGACAGGGGGTTTGGGCCCGACGCTGAATCAGGGCGAGGCGGTGACGGTGGCGGATTTCAACGGGATCGCGAACGGGATTGGGATCGATAACGCGATCAGCTACTGGAAGGACTTGGATTCTCTCAGTGGCGTGACGGCGACCGACCTGAACATCATCACCAGCCACCTGAACCACGACTGCGATAGCCCGAACAATCCCTAGCCGATGACGGAGTGAAATAGATCGGGCTCCCCTTCCGGAGAGCCCGACCCTTACCGTTTGACTTCGGAATGCCTACCGATCGCGGCGACCGCTAGAACGGAAGGTCGTCGTCCGAGCCGCCGCCACCGCCGCCGCTTGGGCCGCCGGCCGCTGGCGCGAAGTTCTCGTCAGGTGCGCTCCCGCGAGCCGGCGCTTCGTAGCTTGCGTCGCCGTTCCGCTCGCCGGGCCGCCCGAGCATTTGCATCGTCTCGCAGATGATCTCGGTCTTGTAGCGCGTCTGCCCTTCCTTGTCCTGCCAGGAGCGCGTTTCCAAGCGCCCCTCGACGTAGACCTGCTTCCCCTTCGTCAGGTAGCGCTCGCAGATGTCGGCGAGCTTGGCCCACGCCACGATCGAGTGCCACTCGGTCTTCTCCTGCTTCTGCCCGTCATTCCCGGTCCACTGCCTCGAGGTCGCGAGCCGGAAATTCGCCACGCGCTGCCCGCCGGGTGTGGTCCGAAGCTCGGGATCCGACCCCAGGTTGCCGACCAGGATGACTTTGTTCACGCCTGCCACGGTGTACCCCCAATTCGAAAATGGCCTCTGTCGGGGCTTTCCACGACGATACGTTCCCGAGCCCCTCGCCGTCAAGGACGCGGCGACATCGCTCGGGAGCGGCACCCATCCCCGGAGATGCTCGGAGGCCATTGACTGCACTACAGTTGGACCCGTACTCTCTGCTATTCGGCGCCGGCAGAAAACCGGGGCGTGGCGCAGCCCGGTAGCGCACCTGCCTTGGGCGCAGGGGGTCGGAGGTTCAAATCCTCTCGCCCCGATTTGTGGCCGGCGCCCCCCGACTCTCCCTGAGCGCGTTCGATCGCGCCGTGGGCCTGTAGCTCAGTCGGATAGAGCAACGGATTTCTAATCCGTCGGTCGGGGGTTCGATTCCCTCCAGGCCCGAGCCAAAAACAGAGGATGGTGGATGTAGCTCAATGGTAGAGCACTGGACTGTGGCTCCAGTGGTTGCGGGTTCGAGCCCCGTCATCCACCCCATTTCCGCATGACACCGGAACCACAGATCGTTCCCGGCACCGCTTCGCCCCACGCGCCTCCACCATCGTGGGATCCGCGACGCGATCTCTACGGCATCGTGCGTGGGGTCGCGTTCCTCGGCCTCATCGCTTTCCTCTTCTGGCTCGCCGGCGACGTGCTGCTCCTTCTCTTCGCGGGCATCCTGGTTGCGATCTTCATCCACGGGATCGCGAGCTGGGTCAGCCAGCACACCCGGGCGGCGCACGGCCTGTCGATCGCCATCGTGCTGGTTGGGTTGACGCTCCTCTTCGGAGTGGTAATTCTCACTTCCGCCCCCGAGGTCGCGAATCAAGTGACCCAACTGGGGCAGGACCTGCCGCGGGCCGTGGACAATCTCCACCAGCAGCTCGGGAAATCGCATTGGGCCAAGAGCCTGATGGACCAGCTGCCCAACTCCTACGACCTACGCTCTCCCGGGATTGGGCTGGTGAAGAAGGCCACGGGGGCTCTCAACACCACGGTCCTGGTCGTGGCTCGGATGGTCGTGATCGGATTCCTCGGGCTGTTCCTCGCGATCCATCCCGACTTGTACCGGCGCGGGTTCCTGCGGCTGATCCCGATCTCCCGTCGAAAGCGCGTGACCGAGATCCTGGACGCGACCGGCGCGACGTTGAGGGGATGGCTGGTCGGAAAGGTGCTCTCGGCGGTCGCGATCGGCGTGGCCACCTGGACCGGCCTCCAACTCATGGGAATTCCGCTCGCGCTGATCCTCTCGGTGATGGCAGCGCTCCTGAGCTTCATCCCGAACTTCGGCCCAATCCTCGCAATGGTCCCGGCGATGCTGCTGGGCCTGATGCAGGGGACCTCCGTGATGCTCTATGTGGGGCTTCTCTACCTCGTGATCCAGATCATCGAGACGTATCTCCTCACGCCGTGGCTGGCGCATCGGACCGCGAATCTCCCGCCGGCCCTGACGATCGTTGCGCAAATCTTTCTCGGGGTGCTGTTCGGCGGAATGGGGGTCATCATGGCCGCGCCGGTCACCGCGGCGGTGATGGTGCTGGTGCGGACGCTCTACGTCGAGGACGTGCTGGGGGACCGCGCGGGCGACATCGCGTTGCCATAACGCCGGGCGCTTTCCGCCAGGACGCGGGCGCAGGAGACCACCGAGTCGGCCTCCACCCACTCCACGGCCTCGTGCGCGCCTTCGCCCGTGGGGCCGTAGTTGACCGCGGGAATCCCCGCGTCCGCGAAAATCGCCGAGTCCATCCAATGCGGCACGCCGGCGTCCGGGGGCGGGCTGCCGGTCACCGCTTCCACCGATTCACGCACCGCGCGCGCCAGCGCGCCGTCCCGGGGAGTGTCGAGCGGCCCGCGGGAGGTTCGGATCCGCACCTCCGCCTCTTCGCCCGCCCCGCGGATCACCTGCCGCAGTTCTTCGGCGACCTGGTCCGCGCTCTCCCCGGGCAGCGTGCGGCGCTCGACGGAGAGCGTGCATTCTGGCGCGTAGGTGGACAGGCCCACCCCGCCGCGGATGAGGGAGCAGTGGAGCGACGCGGGCCCGACCAACGGATTGGTTCGGGCGCGAAGCGTCTCCGAGTCGAAGCGGTCGAGGGCCGCGACGATGCGACCCATGCGCGCGATGGCGCTCACGCCCAGATCGAACCGGCTCCCGTGGGCGGCGCGGCCGCTCGTGACGATGTCGGCCCAGACGAATCCCTTGTGGGCCAGGACCAGTTGCCCCGCGCTCGCCTCGGCCAAAATGCATCCGTCCGCGCGGTGCCGGCGCACGAAGTCCGCCGCGCCGACGCTCTCGTATTCCTCGTCCGCCACCAGCGCCAGCAGGACGCGCCCCCGGAACGCGCCGACGACGAGCGCCGCCGCCGCCGTCATGCACGCGGCCACGCCTCCCTTCATGTCGAACGACCCCCTGCCGTGGATGCGCCCGTTCTCCCGCCGCGGCTCGAAGGGAGGGATCGTCATGCCGGCCGTGCCGACTGTGTCGAGATGCCCGCACAGGACCAGGGTCGGGCTTCCGCTCCCGACCTCGGCCACGACGTTGGGGCGTCCGGGCGCGGCCGCTTCTTGGTGAGCGGGAACGCCGTGGCGGGCCAGCCAGTCGCACGCAAAATCGGCGATGGCCGCTTCGCCATGCGCCTCATCGGGCGCGATGGCCGGATTCACGGAGGGAATCCGGATGAGATCCGAGAGGAGGTCGAGGACCGATTCCGCGGCGAGCGGATCGGCGGGCGTTGGGCGTGGGGTGATCGTGGTGCCTCCCTGAGGCTCAGCCGATCGCGGGTTCTCCTCGGCGGGCAAGCTCCCGCGATGCCGCCTCGACGAAAGCGACCGCGAGCGGGTGCGGCTTTTCCGGGCGCGACTTCCGCTGGGGCTGGAACAGCGTGCCGAAGTAAAACGGATGGGCGGGAATCTCGAAGATCCGGGTGTCGCCCTTGTCGCCGAAGCCCGTGAACTCCATGCCGTGCTCTTCGAACAGCTCGTCGTAATCGGGGTTCATCTCGAAGTTGCAGAAGTACTCTTCGTCGATGCGGTCCGTGCCCAGGATTTCCTGGGCGCGAGATTCCTCGCGGATATGGACGCGCTGCGGCGGACCGGAGAGCTTCGGTGCACCCTCCGGGAGGTTCGGCACCGGGCACTCGACCGGCCGGATCAGGAGCTTCGCCGCGCCGGGAACGTCCTCACCGTGCTCCAGGTCTGTTCTTCCAAGCACGTTGTGCGCGAATTCAAGCAATGCGTACTGGAATCCCGCGCACGTGGCCAGCATGGGCCGCTTCCCCTCGCGCGCGAACCTGATCGCCGCGAGCGCTCCCGCACGGCTCTTGTACGGACTCCCCGCGGCGATCCAGAAGCCGTCCCAACCCGACAGGGTGGCGCCGGGATTGTCGGGGGAGATCGTGTCCGTCCCCACCCATGCGACCTCGACGGGAATGTCGAGCGATTCCGCGGCGTGCTCGATCGCCGGCGCATTGGTCGTGTGCGAGACGTACTCGGGATTGAAGTCGCCGATGATGGCGATGCGAACGGGAGTGGTCAAGATACCTCCTCTAGCAGCCGACCCTCGGCAAGGGATTCCGTCGAATGCCAAGGGCTAGCAATCTGCAAGCCTCGGCCCGGTTCGCCGGGAGTGTACGATGCGCCGGGCGAAAACTCACGCATTGGTCCGGCCCAGGGCATTCCGGAGCGCCGCCGCGGCACGCCCCCGATGGCTGATCCGGTCCTTTTCTCCCTCGGAGAGATCCGCGAAGCTCCGTGATTCGCCCGCCGGCAAGAAGAGCGGGTCGTATCCGAATCCGCCGTTGCCTCGGGCGGTCTCGAGGATAGTCCCCTCGCAGACGCCTTCGACCACCACGGGGTCACCACCCGCCCCGATCAGCGCCAGCGCGCAGCGAAAACGGGCCGTGCGCCCCCCGGGAGCGACGCCGCGCAGCCTGCCAAGAAGAAGGGCGTTATTCTCGGCGTCCCCGGCCATCTCTCCCGCGAATCGGGCGGAGCGGATCCCCGGTGCGCCGTCCAGTGCGTCCACCTCCAGCCCCGAATCGTCCCCAATCGCGGGCAGTCCCAGCGCCTCCTGAGCCGCGCGGGCCTTCCCGAGCGCGTTCTCGGCGTAGGACCGGTCGCCCTCAGGCGGGAGCGCGACCGCGTCGCGGGAGACCAGGGATTCGATGCGGCCCGCGATCCCTCGCAGGAGCCGCTCCAGCTCGGCGGCCTTCCCCGCGTTCCGTGTCGCGATCACGACGCGCGAGAGGGGCGCCGCTGGGCTACCCCCAGCTCTTCGGGATGGCACGGAGCCCCAAGGTCCTCTTCTGCTGCGCGACGAGGCGCTTGATCCCGGACTTCCCCAGCGCCAGGAGCTCGGACAGCTCGCGTTCGCTGAACGGCTCGCCCTCCGCCGTGCCCTGGATCTCGACGAGGCGCCCCGAACCGGTCATGACCAGGTTCATGTCCACCTGCGCCTTCGAATCCTCCGCGTAACAGAGGTCGAGGCAGGGCACGCCGTCGGCGATCCCCACCGAGACGGCGGCGACGAAATCGCGGAGCGGCGGCGCCGCCAGCTTCACGCGCTTCGACAGCCAACGCACGGCGTCGGCGAGGGCGATGAAGGAGCCGGTGATCGACGCGGTGCGCGTGCCGCCGTCGGCCTCGATCACGTCGCAGTCGATCAGGATCTGGCGCTCGCCCAGAGCCTCGAGGTTCGCGACCGCGCGGAGCGAGCGGCCGATCAGCCGCTGGATCTCGTGCGTGCGTCCGCCGAGATGCCCGCGATTCACCTCGCGCTGGATGCGCTCGTGCGACGAGCGCGGGAGCATGCTGTACTCGGCGGTGATCCACCCGCGCCCACTGTTCCGAAGCCACGGCGGCACGCGCTCCTCCACGGTCGCGGCGCAGAGGACGCGCGTCCCACCCATCTCGATCAAGGCGGAACCCTCGGCGTTCTTCAAGTAGCCGCGGCGGATGGTCACCTCGCGCAGGTCTCCCGCGCGACGGCCGTCGACCCGTGCCCGGCTCTTCGCCATCAGCGCCCTCCCGCCGCCGAGGGGCGCTCGAACCAGGGCAGATCGTCCTGCGGCACGAGGCGGACCCGCCCCATGGCCTTCCCCAGGAAACGCCGGCCCACCGCCTCGAATTGCTGCGGAATGTCGGAGACATAGCAATCGAGCGAGCCGCGCGCTCCCCGCGCCGCGCCCGCGCGGGCCTTGCCCTTCGCGCGCCGCCCGCCGCCCTTGGCCCCTCCACGGGCCGCCGCTTCCAGGCGCATCGCGCTTGCCAGCCCGCGCGCCGTAGCCTCGCCCGAATCGATCAGCCGGACGCGCGGGCCCATCACCGAGCGGATCGCGCGCTTGAACGGCGGGTAGTGCGTGCAGCCCAGGATCAGCGTGTCTACCCGGCGGCGCGCAAGGGGCGCGAGGTAATCGCGCAGCACCTCGCGGGCCGCCTTCGAGTTCTGCAGGCCCTCTTCCGCGAGCGGGACGAGGAGCGGGCACGCCTCGGCCCAGACGCGCGTCCGCACGCCCGCGCGCCGGCCGGCCGCCGCGATGGCGTGCTGGTAGGCGCCGCTCGCGACCGTGGCGCGCGTCCCGATCACCCCGATCCGCCCGCTTCGCGTGGCGCGGACGGCGGCGTCAGCTCCGGGTTCGATCACGCCCATGATGGGCAGCCCCTGGAACTCGCGCTCGATGTGGCGGAGGGCGACGGCGGAGACGGTATTGCACGCGACGACCACGCGCCCCACGCGGAACTGGGTGAGGAAGCGCATCGCTTCAGACGCGAAGCGCCGCACGGTGGCGTCGGACTTGGCGCCGTACGGGACGCGAGCCGTGTCGCCGAAGTAGACGATCTGCCACGACGGGAGGAGACGGCGAAGGTGGCGCACCACGGTCAGCCCGCCGATTCCCGAATCGAACACGCCGAGCCGCATGGCTATCTCCCTCTCCCGATCAGCCGCACGCTAGCGCCACTCGTCGGCGACCAAGGGCTGGAGCGTGTCGTAGTGGCCGCCGATCGTCTCGACGGGGGTCCCTTCGACGAGTATCGCGACGCGCTGCACCTGCGGCAGGTTGTCGGCGGCGGTGCGCACGATCGAGCACAGAAGCTGGCGCTCCTTGCCGCTTCCTCCGCGAAATCCCGTCACGAGCGTCCGGTTCCAGTCGAGAAACAACGTGCCGCGGGTGGTCCAGTAGGTGTTGAGCAACTCCGTCCCGTCGGGAAAGGGCGTGGTGCGGTTGCCCGTGGGGCCGGCGATCAGCTCCCGGAAGATGGCGCGCACCTGATCGACCGGCCGATCCTTCACGACCACGTCGCGGTACTCGGTGACCAGGCTGTCGCTGCCCGGAAGGCCGTAGGAGAGGTAGACGCCGCGCACGCCCTCGAGCTCGGCGGCCAGGGGCGAGTAGCGGGACGGCGCGAGCGGGCTGCCCCGCCACGGCCCCTTGGCCAGCCACACGCCCGCGCTGATCCCGACGAGGGCGACCGCGCCGACGATGATCCACGTGCGTCCGCGCCTCGCGTTCGCGCTCCAGAAGGTCTTGAGTGCGTTCATGCTCTCGATTTTCGCACGAACTCCTCGATCGCGCGCGCCACGGTCTGGGTGTAGTCGTAGGTGGTGTAGGCGCGGGCGTTCATCGCGTCGGGCCCCGAGCGCACGGCCGGCGCCGACTCGAGGATGATGGCCGGACAGGTCACCGGCTCCAGCGAGATCATCGCTCCGGTCTTCACCAGAATCGGCGATTTCGGGAAAGAGGTCGCCAGCCCGTCCGCGATCGCCTGCGCGAGCGCGATGCTCGAGCCGACGAACGCGGTCTGAGCCGAGCGCCACGATCGAAGCTCGATGCCGTCGCCGTCTCCGGGAAGAAGCACGGCCACGGCGCCCTCGTTCGACGCGGCCGCAGGCGTCTCCGCGATGAGGCGGAATCCGCCCCCCTTGATCGCCCCATCCCCCTCGAGGTGGATGCTGATGAACAGATCCGCCTTGGCCTCGTTCGCGATCTCGGCGCGCCGCGCGGGAGGGAGGAGATCGTCTCCGTCGCGCGTGAGAATGACGCGCGCTGCCAAGCGCCCCTGGAGGGCGGAGCGGAGCGAGCGTGCGATCTCCAGCGCGACGTCCTTCTCGGCCAGCCCGCCGGGGAGAAGAGCGCCGAGGTCGGTCCCTCCGTGGCCGGGATCGATCACGATGGTGCGGAGCCCGCCCTCGTCCCGTCCCAACCGGAGAGGCTCGAGCGGCGCGAAGAGACCCGCCTCGACCAGCCCGTCGTCGTCGGTCACAGCCACTTTCATTCGATTCGCCCCGGAAGAGACCTGGTAGCCATGCGCCTCCTCGGGGAGCACCAGGCGCAGGTCCACGCCGGCCGGGATCTCCTTGATCTCGCCGCGAACCACCAGACCGCCGACGAAGACCTGCGGCGTATCCAGCGTCCCTCCCTCGAAGAGGACGCGCACCTCCCCGGGCCTGGCATAGAGAAGCCGAGCGGGAAGGCTTCGCCCGAGAGTGGCCGCCACCTCGGTGACGTGGCCGCGGGTGGTGAGCTGCGCCTGGCGCACCAGGTGCACGGGGCCGCGGAAGCGGATCGTGCGCGAGGTCTCGTCCCAGGCGGCGTCGGCCGCAAGCCCCCAGTCGAAGATCCGCTCCACGATGGACTCGGGCACGTAGACGATGCCGCGCACGAGGGTCGCCGGGTGGATCAGGTTCTTCGCTTCTTCGTTCACGAGCACGACGGGCGCCCCGACCGAGAGCCGCAGCGTGTGCTCGCCGAACCGGAGCGACAGCTTCTGGATCTCCGGGCGCCAGTACTTGGTCGCCCCGAACACCCGCGCGAGATCGTTGGTCGACACGTAGCTGACGCCGTCGAGGACGAGCGGGAGAAACGTCTCCGGGTTCTTGGGCTCGGAATAGATCACCGTGATCGGAGCGGGCGCGCGATCAGCGCGGGTCACGGTGGGGAGCGCAGTCCCCATCGCAACGATCGCGAGGAGCGCGAGGAGGATGAACGGGACGCGGGGCGTCGCCGTGCCGGCGCGGTCGCGAAAATCGATCACTCGGGGCGCTCTCCCCGCATCACGCCCCGGATCTCGCGTCGCGCGCGGCGCTCATCAATCTTCGCGCGCTTGTCGAAGACCTTCCGTCCGCGCACCAACGCCAGCTCCACCTTGACCTTTCCGTTCTTGAAGTAGAGCGACAGCGGCACCAGCGTGAGCCCGGACTCCTCGAGCTTCCCCGTGATGCGCCGGATCTCGGCCCGGTGCATGAGAAGCCGCCGCGCGCGCGTGGGATCGTGATTCTCGTGCGAGGCGGGATCGTAGGGATTGATGTGCGCGCCGCGGAGGAAAAGCTGCCCGCCGTCCACCGTCGCGTACGCGTCCTGGAGCTGGGCTTTCGCGTCGCGCAGCGATTTGACCTCGCTCCCCTTGAGCTCGATCCCCGTCTCGTATGTTTCGATGATGGCGTAGTCATGCCGCGCCTTGCGATTGGTGGCGATGACCCGCCGTTCGGTTTTGTCCGGTTGGGGCTTGGAACCACGGTCCCGCGCCATCCTCACTCTCCCCTCGTCCTCTGCTTGTACCATGCGTGGAGTGGGCGCGCAATGAGCGCCGGGACGCGGGATTTCGACCCTACAGCCCGATTGACGGCGGCGCGCGTAGCTCGTTATACTACCGCGCTCTACACGCCCTTCCTATTCTTCGGTGCGGGAGTGGCGGAACTGGCAGACGCGCTGGGTTCAGGGCCCAGTGGGCGCAAGCTCGTGCAGGTTCAAGTCCTGTCTCCCGCACCATTTTTCGCAATCAACACCTGAACGCGCTCCCAGACAGCAGGCAGCACCTCGCCTATCACGGCATTGACCGACAGAACTTTCTCCAGAGACACGTTGTTCTCTCGCCAGCTCTGCCCGTGACTCTCGAGGTTGTGGAGCACGGGCATCAGCCGATCCATCGCGTAGGCGAAGACGGCCTCACTAGACTCCCGCGCTTCGTATTCCTCCCATCGGGACATGCACCAATTGGCCTGCGGTTCCGGCAGGATACCGAAGATGCGGCTCGCAGCCTGCCTCTCCGTAGCTGTTCGAGCGTCGCTGGGTGCCTCATAGACGATCCGGTCTCCTGCATCGATTTCAGGAATGTCATGGACCAGGAGGATCTCGACGACGCGGGTCACGTCCACAGGCTGGCGAGAATGCTGCGCGAGCAACACGGCCAAGAGGCAAACCTGCCAACTGTGCTCGGCGGAATTCTCGTAGCGCTCGAGGACGGTCGGTTTCGTCCGTCGTACGATGGCCTTGAGCTTATCCAGCTCGATGATGAACTCGAATATCCGCTGAAGGTCGTCCGGTTCGCGTGTCAAGTTTCACCCACCGCGAGCCTGCGCATCCCCTAGCGTCCGCCATTCACGGACCAGGCACCGATCTCCGATCGGCCCACGAGGACACTGCCACCGTCCAGCACTTCGCGGGTCATGCGCTCCTTGAGTGTCTCCAGCCGGACCTCCGCGGCGCTCGTGACGCCGGCGCGCTCCATCGCGGG
>DATGVG010000035.1:0-4348 GCA_035300625.1 Candidatus Limnocylindrales bacterium | reverse complement strand
CCGGTGCTGTCCGAGTCCGCGATGCCGCACCTCCTCGCGCTGGAGGTGGAGGGGCGTGTGCTCCGCTGCCGCCTGGAAGGGCGCCAAGCGTGGTGCGACCGGCGCCTCCTCGCCCGCATCCACCGCGAGACGCTCGATCGGCTGCGGCGCGAGATCGAGCCGGTGACCGCCGCGGAATTCTGGCGCTTCCTCGCTTGCTGGCAGCACGCCGCCGACGGCTACCGGCTCGAGGGTCCGCGTGGGGTGGTCCAGGCGGCGCGGCAGCTCGCGGGGTTCGAGATCCCGGCCGCGGCGTGGGAGGCGGACGTGCTTCCATCCCGCATTCAGGGATATCGTGCGGAGTGGCTGGACCAGGTGACTCTGTCGGGAGAGCTGGCGTGGGGGCGGCTCTGGGGCGGCGGCAGGTCGCCGATCCGATCGACCCCCGTGTCGCTCCTCCCGCGCGAGGAGCTCGATGTCTGGCTCTCCCTTGCGCCCCCGTCCGGGGCCGCCGTCGCCGGCGAGGCGCCCGAGGTCTCGACCTATGCCGACCTGGTCCTCTCGATTCTAATGTCGCGGGGCCCGTCGTTCGCGCAGGACATCGCGCGCCACACGGGACTGTTGCCGTCGCACGTAGAAGCGGGCCTCGCCGAGCTGATCGGCCTCGGGCTGACGACGTGCGATTCGTGGAGCGGCCTCCGGCGTCTGATCACTCCGGTGAGCCGCCGGCGCGGCGTGATGAAGCGGGTGCCCTTCGCGCCGCCCGGCCGGTGGACCGGGCTTCGCTCCTTGGCGTGCGGCGGCGCCAGCGGCCCCGGAGATGCGCGGCGCGGCGACGCGGCGTTCGCGCGGGCCGCCGAAGCGGACGCGGAATTCATCGCCCGTCGGCTCCTCGGGCGCTACGGCGTCGTCTTCCGGCGCCTGCTCGACCGCGAGCGCCTGCCGGTCGCGTGGCGGGATCTGGTGCGGGTCTACCGGCTCTGGGAGCTGCGCGGCGACGTGCGCGGCGGCCGCTTCGTGCAGCGATTCGCCGGCGAGCAGTACGCGGTTCCCGAAGCGGTCGATCTGCTCCGGCGGCTTCGCCGCTCCGAGAGCGGCTCCGGAGCGGGCGTCAAGATCTCGGCCGCGGATCCGCTCAACTTGGACGGCATTCTCACCCCCGAGCCGAGGATTTCCTCGCAGACCCGGCGGCGCGTGCTGGTGGCGTGACCCTGCCGTGAACAACCGATGGTATGTGGCCGGGATCGCCGCCCTGATCGCGGGAATCGCGGTCGGATGGTTCCTGCTCCGGCCGCTCCCTCGTCCCGCCACGATCGATCCCGACCCGGGGTATCTGATCGTCGATTCCACCGCCGCGGGAGATGCGGCATCGGCGGCGGCGGGTGCGGCGGGGACGGGGGCGCCCGGGACGGGCTCGGGCACGGGCGAGGCATCGCCGCCCCCGGTCGCGCCGGCGCCGGCGGACGAGTTGGTCCTCGACACACCCAAGTCGAACGCGCTCGTGTCCAGCCCCCTGTGGGTCGTCGGACGCGCGCGCGGCAGCTGGTTCTTCGAGGCCGAGTTCCCGATCCGGCTGTACGACGGAAACGACACCCTGCTCACGTGGGCGAGCGGACGGGCCCAGGGAGACTGGACCACGCACGACTTCGTTCCCTTTTCCGTAGTCCTGAACTTCGCCGAGCCGACGACGGATACCGGAACGCTCGTCCTGGAGCGCGACAACCCTTCCGGCCTCCCCGAGAACGCCGCGGAGGTGCGCGTCCCGGTGCGGTTCCGATGACCCGCGGATCGTTGTGATCGAAGGAACGTGTTGGCCGGGGAGCGGGAAAATCAATCCGTGGGGCTCTGTGAGACGTCGCCTTGCTCGCCGCGCTCGCTTCGGCTCCAATCGCCCCACGGAATGATTTTCCCGCTCCCCTACCTCGTCGCCCCGTCCTCGGCGCAGCCACGGTCTCTACGACGCTGGTGAGACGTTTTCCACGCAGCGGCATCCGACACCCGGTTGCCGCTGCCATGCGTGAAGAGGTGATTCCAGGGATGGGAGAGATCCTGAAAACGCTGCGGCTGTGCGGGGCTTCGTGCGGTTCGGTGACGGCCGATCGTTGTGATCGGGGGACGCGGCGAACGAGGGGGAGCGGGAGAATCAATCCGTGGGGCGATTGGAGCCGAAGCGAGCGCAGCGAGCGAGGCGACGTTTCACAGAGCCCAACGGATTGATTTTCCCGCTCCCCTACCTCGTAGCCCCGTCCCGCAATCCCTCGAACAGATCCGTCTCGACGCGGCGCCCACCGTTCACGACGCTCAACGCGCGATAGAACTCCAGCCGTCCCCACAACGCTTCGTGGTGCGCCGGCTCCAGGTCCCGGAGCTTTTCGTAGCCGCCAATCTGGGAGTCGTGACACGTCACGGCGCGCCAGACCGTGGGCCACTGCTCCCTCGTGTCGATCACCGTGGTGATCATCCACTCCGGCCACGGCTGGGCCTGGCGTTCGACGCCATCCACCATCGAGGTGAGCTTCTTGAACGCCGCCTGGTACGCGTCCCAGCGCTCCCGGGACGAGGCCATGTAGTAGAGCTTCGAGACCGCGTGCGGCGGGAGGGCGGCGCCGGCGCCGTCGTTGTGGGCGGGATCCGCCGCGACGACTAGGGCCGCGGTCGCGAACTGGCTGACCGCCACATGGTCGGGATGTCCGTAGGCTCCGTCGGGCGCGAAGGTGATCACGACGTGGGGCCGGACCCGGCGGATCTCGCCCGCGATCCGCGCGACCGCTTCGCGCGGCTCCGCCTCGTCCACGCGGCCATCTCCGTATCCCAGGATCGTCACGCCGTGAATTCCCAGCACGGCCGCCGCGGCGCGAAGCTCTCCTTCCCGGATCCGGGCCAGCTCGGCTGGACCCGGGTGCCCGGGACCGTCCTTCACGCCGCGGAAGCGGCCGCGGTCGCCGCGGGTCGCGGTCACCAGGTGGGTCTCGACGCCCTCTGCGGAATAGCGCGCGAAGACGCCGCCGGCCCCGAGGGTCTCGTCGTCGGGATGGGCGAGCACGGCCAGGAGACGGAGCGTCATGCGGGGGGCGACGCCTGGAGCCGCACGGGCTTTGAACCCGACTCCGGCACCAGCTCGTTGACCAGGCGCACCAGCTCGCGGAGCTGCACCGGCTTCGAGAGGTGCGCGTGATAGCCCGCGCGCAGCGCCCGGCGCGCGTCCTCGGGGCTGGAGTAGGCCGTGACCGCGATCGCGGGAATGGCGCCGCCCGCCTCGGGCGGGAGGACGCGAATGCGCTCGATCAGGTCGTAGCCGGTCTCTCCGGGCATGGCGATGTCGCTGATGAGAAGATTCGGCCTTCCCCGTCCCAGCAGAATGAGCGCCTCGGCCGCAGAGCTGGCGACGGTCACCTCGGCGCCGCACCCGGACAGGAGGGTGGCCAAGAGCTCGCGGGAATCGGGCTCATCCTCGACGAGGAGGGCCTGGACGCCGGTCAGAGGATGCGCCGAGCGCCCCGCCGGCTCCTCGTCACCGGCCGGCGGCAACTCGGGCGGGGACCGCCGAAGCTCCGGCTGGTCCTTCTCTCCGATCAGGGGAACCTGGGCGGCCTGGGCGATCGGGAGCGTCACCGTGAATACCGCTCCCCGCCCCTCGCTCCGGTTCGCGGCCGTGATCGTCCCGCCGTGATATTCCACGATGTGGCGCGCGATGGCGAGCCCCAGCCCCAGCCCTCCGTGCTTCCTCGAGCTGGATGGGTTCTTCTGCCGGAACCGCTCGAAAACGTGCGGGAGGAAACCGGGATCGATGCCGATTCCTTCGTCCTCGACCTGGATCCGGGCGCTGTCGTCCTGCTCGGCCAGCGAGATCCGCACGTGCGATCCTTTCGGTGTGAACTTGATCGCGTTGGAGAGAAGGTTCCACACTACCTGCTGCAGCCGCTCGGGGCTCCCCAGCACGGCGGCGCCGGCGTCGTCGAGACGGGACTCGAGCAGGATTCCGCTCGCCTGGGCGGCCGGCCCCATGGTCTCGAGCGCCCCCTCGATCACGGAAGCCACGTTGACCATCTGAAGCTTGAAATCGAGCTGGCCCGCGATCATCCCCGAGATGTCCAGGATGTCGGAGATCAGGTGGCTCTGAATCTGCGCGTTACGGCTGATCGTCTCCACCGCGCGCGCCGTGGTGGCGGGATCCAGGCTTCCATCGCGAAGGAGATTGGCCCAGCCGACGATCGCGTTCAGGGGCGTGCGGAGCTCGTGGGAGAGCGTTGCGAGGAATTCGTCCTTGAGCCGGTTGGATTCCTCGGCCTGGCGCCGGGCCTCCCGCTCCAAGAGAAGATGCGAGCGCTCCTCTTCCGCGCGCTTTTCGTCGGTGATGTCCTGCCCGCTC
>DATGVG010000034.1:0-16384 GCA_035300625.1 Candidatus Limnocylindrales bacterium | reverse complement strand
AATCCGTGCAGTCGCTCCGTTTCCATCACGCTTGGCAACGTCCGGAGGCTCCGTGGGCCGGTTTCGCGCAGTCCTGTTCGCGCTGCTCGTCGCCTTCGCCCCGCCTCCCCATGCCTCCGCCGCGGCCACCCCCGATGGTCGAGCCATTTACCGGATCACCCCCGAGAGAGGCCGCGACGTGGCACCGCTCCTCGCCCTGGGCCTGGATCCGGCGGGGCACGGTCCGGGCGAGAGCCTCGACTTCGTCCTCACCGCCGCCGAGGTGTCCCGCGTGCGGGCCCTGGGCTTCGAGCCCGTCCTCCTCCCCAGGCTCCGCGGCGGACCCCTGGCCACGGCCCAGAGCCCGCTCGCCAAGCCGAACCTGGGCGCGTACCACACGTGGTCCGAGGCCGGGGCCGAGATGGCGTCCTACGCGGCCGCGTACCCCACCCTCGCGCAGATCGATACGATCGGAACCAGCCTGGAAGGGCGCGCCATCACGGCGATCAAGATCTCGGACAACGTGTCCCTGGACGAGAGCGAGCCCGAGATCCTGATCGTGGGGTGCCACCACGCACGCGAGCTGATGAGCGTGGAGATTCCGCTCTACGTCATGCGGCGCCTCCTCGACGGCTACGGGACGGATCCGGTCATCACCGCGCTGGTCGACACCCGTCAGATCTGGATCGTTCCGGTCGCGAACCCGGACGGATACGTCTACGTCGAGAACAACTCGTCGGGCCAGTCGAGCGGCTGGTGGCGAAAGAACCGCAGGCCGAACGCGGACGGCTCGTTCGGAGTCGACCTGAACCGGAATTATGGTTACCAGTGGGGCTACAACGACGTTGGGTCGAGCCCGGACCCGACGACGGAGACCTACCGGGGGACGGGGCCGTTCTCCGAGCCGGAGACGTCGGTCCTCCGCGATTTCATCGCCTCGCGGCGATTCACGTCGTCCCTCTCCTTCCACTCCTACGGAGACCTGGTGCTCTACCCGTGGGGATATGACCTCCTCAATACGCCCGACAACGCGGTCTTCGCGGCCCTCGGCGACTCGATGGCGATCCAGAACGGCTACCGCGCCGGGAACCCCAAGTCGCACGCGATCTACCTGACGAACGGGGAGATGGACGACTGGGTCTACGGGGAGACCGCGCTGAAGCCCCCTCTCTATGGGTTCACCTTCGAGGTCAATACCGCGGCCGAGGGGGGATTCGATCCGGCGGAGTCCCTGATCGGGCCCACGTGCGACGCGAACTGGGGGCCGGTGCTGACCATGCTCCGGTATGCCGACCAGCCGCGGCGCGTGCTGCTCCCGCCGCGGCCGGCGAATCCGCATTTCGTGCCGCAGGGAGGGAGAGCGATCCTGGCCTGGAGCTATCCCGCGCCGGACCCGGCGAACATGCCGCTGCGGCACGAAGTCCGGCGGATCGACCAGGTGCTCCGCGTGACGGACGACGCCGAGGCGGGGCCGGTCGATTGGGACACCCTCCTCGTCGGCGTGTCCACGGCGCGGCGGGCGAGCGGGACACGCTCCTACTATTCGGGCTCGGGCGACAACCGCACCAGCGTTCTCACGTCGCACGGCTCGCTCGACGTGGACCTGGGGGACAGCCTGGTGGTCAACGCCTGGTGGAACCTCGAGTCGGGATTCGACTACTGGTACGCGCAGGCTTCGGGCGACGGCGGACTCACGTGGCAATCGCTCATCGGGAATTACACGACGAACTCGAACCCGTCGGGATTGAACGAGGGCTCCGGGGTCACCGGCTCCAGTGGCGGCGTTTTCGTGCGCGCCGCCTTCAGCCTGCTCCCGTTCTCGGGCCGCCAGGCGCTGGTCCGCTTCCGGTGCGTGACCGACGGCGCGAACCACCTCGAAGGGCTCTACCTGGACGACATCGCCCCGACCCCGCGCTACATCGGCGTCACCGCGGTGGACACGGGGAGTCCCGATACCACGTTCGAGGTGATCCCGGCGCCCACGACGTCGACGTGGTTCGCCGCGCGCGGCGTCGACGCCGAGGCGCAGCCATCCCCGTGGAGCGACCGGCGGCTCTTCCAGCCCAGCGTCACGGCGGTCGCGAACGACGGCGCGCCGCATCCCTCCGACCGGATCGTGGGGATCGCGCCCAATCCAATGAACCCCGGCACGCAGATCCGCTTCACGCTGGCGGCAGGAGGGCCGGGGCGCTACCGCCTCGACTGCTTCGATGCGGGCGGACGCTGGATCGGCAGCGTGGCCGACGGCTTTGACGGCGGCCAGGGCGGCTCGAGGCAGGTATCGTGGAGCGGCCGCGACCGCTCGGGGCGGGAGCTTCCCAGCGGCATCTATTTCCTTCGCCTCACCCACGGCGCCGCGCGCGGGATCACCGCCAAGATCACCCTCCTCCGCTGAATCTGGTTTTCGGTTGACACCCCATACCCCCTCGAATACGTTCCCCGCCTCTTTTGGAGCAGGCCTTGTCGCCGGTGTCCCCGCGGGCGGCGTCCTGGCCGTGGGCGGCGCGAGGTCCGCGGCGCCCAAACGCGGGGAATCAACCGTGTCCCGCCGGGGTATGTTGGTCGTAGGAGCCCCCGGGAGACGCCCCCGGAGCCGCGACGGCAGGAAGTGACGGCGTTGACAGGGGTTTGCCGGACGGATACTCTGGTCTCGTGCGTGGTGTCCACCGGGCGTTTGGCGTCCGGGTCTTCGCGGCGGCTCTCGTGCTCGCCGCCATGGGAACCGGAGGCTGCACCAGGTCATCCCCGCCTCGCGACAAACCCCCCTCCACACCGATCGTTCTCGCCGGCGCCGAGTACGTCGGGCCGCTGCTTCGGGCCGAAGTCCTGGCCTTTCGCGAGCGGTATCCCGACGCGGACTCGATCCGCGTGGTCCCGGGCGGCTCGGCCGAAGGGATGGAGCAGCTTGTCAATGGAGACGTGGACATGTCCGTGCTGATGCGCGATCTCACCGACCCGGAGGTGGAAGCGGCGGTTCGCCGCGGCGGTCTCCAGGCGTTTCCGATCGCGTGGGATGCGGTGGCGGTCATCGTGAATCCCTCGTGTCCGCTCGAGCAGATCTCGCGCTCCGAGCTGGGCGCCGTCTATTCGGGGGCGATCACGCGGTGGGCGCCCCTCGGTTGGAAGGGCGGCGGTGAGGTGATCGCGATGACCGCCGGGCCGCGGCTGGGACTGCACGAGTACGTGCGCCAGGCGTTCCTGGGCGGCGCGCCGTATGCGCCGACGGTCTACGCGCCTCCCTCCGAGGAGGAGATCGTCGCGGCGGTGGCGTCGCATGCCAACGCCATCGGGTGCGTCTCGCGCCCGTTCGCCGACGCACGCGTCCGGATCCTGCGCGTGGCGCAGGCGAAGGGGCTGCCGTCCGTCCCGCTCACGCGGGAGACGCTCCTGGACCGCACGTATCCGCTGATCCGGAACGTCGCCCTGGCGACGCCGGCGAAGCCGCGGGAGACGGCGTCGGAATTGGTCACGTTCATCTCGGGAATCGACGGTCAGGCGATCGTGGCGAGATTCGGCTACGGTCCGGCCACCGTTCCCGTTCGAATCGTTCGCACCGCACAGGAGGCAGAGTGAAATTGGTCCCGCGTCGTCTCGCCCCCGCGATTCTCGTTCTGGGGCTCACGTTCTTCGCGGCCGCGGGGTGGGCCTTGACCTCCACCGAGCTGATCAAGAAGGGCGTGGCGGAGCTGAAAGACGGGAAGCCTCAGGTGGCTCTCGAGACGTTCACCACGGCGCTGAAGCTGGATCCCAACAGCGCGAAGCCGCATTACTACATCGCCTCGGCGCTGGAGCGCATGAACGCGCCGGACAGCGCGCGCGTGGAATACGAGACGGCGATCCGCATCGACCCGAAGTACGTCGAGGCGCTGACCGGACTGGGCAACCTGCTGCGCAAGCAGGGCAAGGACGCCGAGGGAACCGAGAAGCTCGAGCTGGCCGTGAAGTACGACCCCAAGGATCCCGCCGCGCTCTACTCCCTGGGGACGGCCTACCTCAAGGAGAAGAAGTTCGACGAGGCCGAGAAGATCTTCCGGAAGGGGACGCTGCTCAAGACGGGCCGTGCCCAGTTCCTGGCCGGCACCGCGCTCGCGCTGGAGGGAAAGGGCCAGCTGAAGGAGGCGGAGGAGATCTTCATCCGCGCCCGCGAGACCGATCCCAACAACCTCCGCGTGCGCCTGGAGCTGGGCGGCTTCTACGAGCGGAAGAAGATCCCGTTCCTCGCCGTCCCCGAGTACAAGAAGGCGAAGGAGCTGGACCCCACCAATCCCGAGTACCACTACCTCTACGGCCGGGCCTCCGTGGGCATGAACGAGTTCAACGAGGGGCTCCGCGCCTTCGTCGAGGCGACGAACGTGGATTCGACGTACGCGCCGGCCTACCTCGAGGCGGGGCGGCTCTTCTACCGCGCGAAGCGCTACGACGAGGCGGGCGAGAAATTCACGAAGTACACGCAGCTGAAGGAAGACGATCCCCAGGGCTGGCTGGAGCTGGGCCGGGCGCTGTCCTTCAGCCGGGATCCGGCCCTGAAGGCGACGGCGGTCGGGGCGCTGGAGACGGCGCGAAAGAGCAACCCGGACCAGAAGGAGATCCTGGGCGCCCTGTGCAAGCTGTACGGCGAGCAGGGGGAGGCCGACTCGGCGCGCGTGGTCTGCGACCGGTACGCGTCGGTCGCCGACACGCTGACCGCCGAGGAGCTGCTCCGCATCGGCACCATCTACGTGACGCTGGGGGACACGACCAAGGCGGTGCCGCTCCTCACCAAGGCCATCCAGCAGGACTCGACCCTGGCCCGCGACGCCAACTTCCAGCTCGGAACCCTGTACTTCAAGATCCAGGACTATCCCCGCGCCGCGCCCTACTTCGAGCGGGCCCTTGCCGCGGATTCCGCGTTCGTGCCCGCGCTTCTGAACATCGGTCTCGCCGAGATGCAGATGAAGAACAACTCGCGGGCGATCGAGCATCTTCGCCGCGCCGTCGCGCTCCGGCCCAACGACAAGGCCACCGCCCCGCGATCGCTGGTCTGGATCGGACAGGCACTGATGCAGATGCCGTCCGATTCGCTTCCGTCGGCCCTCCAGTCGTTCCAGGAGGCCGCCGCGATGGACTCCACGAACGGCGATGCCGTCCGGGGCGCGGGGCTGGCGCTCTTGCTCCTGGACAACTGCAACGACGCCCTCCAGTGGCTCGCGCGCGGCACCGCGCTCGAGCCGGAACACGTGCAGGGGCACATCTGGCTGGCTCAGGGCTATCTCAAGTGCAAGGACGTGCCCCGCGGCAAGATCGAATTCAACCGGGTCATCGAGATCGATCCGACCAACAAGCAGGCGTCGGACGGGCTGGCCCTGATTCGCAAGTTCGAGGATGCGCAGCAGAAGCGCGCGGCCCAGCAGTCCGGGTCGAAACGATAGGGACCTCGCGGCCGCCGGCCGCCGACAGGGAGGCACGATGAGTCTCGATGTGCGTACGTCGGGGGACATTACGATCCTGGCTCCGAAGGGGATGCTCCTGGGGGGGAAGGAGACCGACGAGCTGCAGGGAAAGATCAAGGAGCTGTCGGAGGCGGGAAACAAGAAGCTCCTGATCGATCTGGGGAAAACGACGTTCATGAACAGCGTTTCGCTGGGCGTCCTGATCGCGGCGCACGCGAACTACGCCAAGCGCGGGGCCCAGCTCAAGCTCGCCTCCGTGGACAAGAAGATCCAGAACATCTTTGTGGTCACCCGGCTATCGCTGGTCTTCGAGGCCTACGAGACCCCGGACGAGGCGATCAAGAGCTTCAAGTAGCCGGACGCGGGGGGTTGTCCGGCGCGGGGGTCCTGGGGCATAATTCCAGGTCGGCCCCGTCGGACCGCGCAGGCTCCGCCATCCGGCGGAAGCGACGCGACAGGAGCGGTGCCATGCGCGGGACCTATTCACATCCAAGGGAGGAATCGCAGTGAGACAGGGCCTGTTCGTTACGATCGTCGCCGTGGTGGCACTCGTGATCTCGATTGTCATTTATCAGCTCCTGCCGGAATACATCAAGTCGGGCGGTCCCCTGGTGGCCCTCTTGATCATGCTCTCCATCATGTCCGTGACGTTCACCCTGGAGCGCCTCTTCACGCTGATGCGCGCGAAGGGGAAGGAGCCGGCCCCGACGTTCATCCGCAAGGTCCGGGAGCGGCTGGACAAGCTGGACATCGAAGGCGCGATCCAGCTCTGCGTCGCGCAGCGCGGCTCTCTGGCCAACGTCCTCCGCGCCGGCCTGGAGCGCTACCTGGTGGTTCGGACCGCTCCCATCGACCGGCAGGCCAAGATCCAGGAAGTGCAGAAGGCGATGGAAGAGGCGAACATGCTCGAGGTGCCGCTCCTGGAGCGGAACCTGATCGCCCTGGCGACCATCGCGTCGATCGCGACCATGGTGGGCCTCCTCGGGACGGTCATCGGCATGATCCGCTCGTTCTCGGCGCTGGGCCACACCGGCTCCGTGGACGCCGTGAAGCTGGCCGTCGGGATCTCCGAGGCCCTGATCAATACCGCCGGCGGGCTCTTCGTCGCCATCTTCTCGATCGTGCTCTACAACGTTTTCGTCACGATGATCGACAACTTCAACTACATGATGGACGAGGCGACGCTGGAAGTGATCGAGGTCCTCTCGATCAAGGAAGCGTCGAAGTAACCCATGGCCGCCAAGAAACTCCGACGCATCGGGGTCCGCATCGACATGACGCCCATGGTCGACGTGGCGTTCCTGCTTCTGATCTTCTTCATGTCCACGTCGCAGTTCGACCCGCCGCAGAAGGTTCCGATCACCCTTCCGGACAGCCATTCGAACCTGAAAGTACCGGAGTCGGACGTCCTCGTGCTCGGGATCTCCAAGGACAATCAGCTCCTCTGGCAGATCGGGAAGAACCCGCAGCAGTTCACCGACCTGGGCAGTCTGGAGCAGCTGGTGTTGACCCAGCGGCGACGTAATCCCCGTCTCCGCGTCGCGATCAAATCCGACAAGGACGCGAGCTACGGCACCATGGAAGACGTCATGGCCATCATGCAAAAGACGAACACGATCACGTTCAGCCTCGTCACCGAGCTCGTCGCGAGCAAGAAGTCCGCGCTGCGCGGCTGACGCCAACCGAGACCGTAGAGAAGGAGTCGCGTTCCGATGGGTGCCGTCGATACCCCCGAATCAGGCCCAAAGCATAAAAAGGGCGGCCTCAGAAAACGGAAGCCCAAGCGCATCGGGGTCAAGATCGACATGACCCCGATGGTGGACGTGGCCTTCCTGCTCCTGATCTTCTTCATGTGCACCACCGTGTTCCGGAAGCCGCAGGCGCTGGAGATCAACCTCCCGCCCGATCCGAACGCCAAAGTCGAGATCGCGCAGTCGAACGTCATGACGCTCCGCGTCATCGCCCCGCCCGACACCACCAAGGACGGCGTGCGCGCCTTCTGGAAGCTGGGGGATACGCCGTTCCACGAAATCGGGTTCGGCGAGCTGGAGAAGACGTTCGAGGTGGAGGGGAAGAAGAATCCCAAGCTGGTCGTCCTGGTCAAGATCGACCGCTCGGTCAAGTACAAGTACATGGTGGATCTGATCGACCAGCTCCAGTTCGCTGAGCTGAACCGCTTCTCGCTCGCGCCGCTTCTGCCGAAGGAGAAGCAGGAGGTCCAGGCCCTGTGAGCGCGACCAGGACCAGCACGTTCGACCGCGTCCCGATGGGGGCGGCGGATCTCAAGGCTCAATCGCAGCGGATTTTCCGCCGCGCGCTCATCATATCCATCGCGGCGCACCTGGCGCTGATCGGCGGCTATCTCGCGTCCAAGCTGTATCACCCGTCGGACGAGGTGCCGTACACGGGCCGCGTGATTCGGATGGAGACCCTGCCGCCGCCGCCTCCGCTCTCCGACGCGCCGCCGCCGCCCGTGGTCCCGATCGACCAGCCGATCGTGAAGCCGACGATCGGGACGCCGGTGCCGGTGCCGGACGCGCAGGCGCCGGAGCAGACGATCATGACCCAGCAAGAGCTGTCCCAGGCGATCGCCCCGGTGGGCATGGGCACGGCGGGGAAGGACTCGCTGGTCATCAAGGGGGACGACCTGCCGAACGAAGGGGAGTTCGTCTACTACGAGGATGCCCCGTCGCCCGTGACGCACCCCGACCCGATCTATCCTGAGATCGCGCGTGAAGCGCAGATCCAGGGCGTGGTCGTCCTCCACGTCCTCGTCGGCAAGGACGGCCGGGTGAAGAGCATCAAGGTCAAGCAGAGCGTGACCTATCTGGACCAGGCCGCGAAGGACGCGGTGATGAAGTGGGTCTTCAAGCCGGCGCTGAGCAACAACAAGCCGGTCGCCGTCTGGGTCGAGGTGCCGGTACACTTCCACTTCTAGACGCCGGTCCTCCCGGGCAGGTCTCAAGGCTTCCCCCCGCCGCGACGTAGAAGCGTGCGTCAGCCGGAACGAAAGGGTGGGCTGCCATGGCCGCCGCACTCCTGGTGGTGGGAAGCTCCCGTTCCACCGCCGTACCCCTCGACGATTTCCAGGCTCGCTCCCGCCTATTCTTGAAGCGCGGGCTCGTTCTCTCCGGGGCGCTGCACCTGGCGTTGCTCGGCTCGGTCCTCTGGATCGCGAGCCGGGGCGGCGAGGAGGTCGTTCGCCTGAACCAGGCTCCGGTGGTCCTCATTCCGCGGACGCCGACGCTGATGCCCCCGCCCGCCGCTCCGCCCGCGACGCCCGCGGTGGAACCGGCACCGCCGGACGAGGGGCTTATCGTGCCCGTGCCCCGCGTGCCCGACTTCAAGTTGCCGAACGACTTCGTCGGATTCACGGCGACGGGCCCGAGCCCCGGTCCCCCCGCCCACCAGGAGAAAGCGGGCGGAACGCAGGATCCCGGCGGGATAGCCGAGGAGAATTCCGTCTACAGCGTGTCTCAGGTCGAGGCGCCGCCCGTGCCGGTCTTTGCGCCGAAGCCCCGCTATCCGGACTTCGAGCGGGAGGCGGGGGTAACGGGCCGCGTCGTGATGAAGCTCCTCGTCGACGCCGACGGGAGCGTCCGGAAGGTTCTGCCCGTGAGCGGGATCAGTGGTCTTGCCAATGCCGCGCAGGAGACGTTCTACCGTTGGCGCTTCACGCCGGCGCGCATGAACGGAAGGCCGGTCGCGGTCTGGGTCGAGATCCCGGTGAAGTTCGAGATCTGATCGTTCCGCGCCGCTTGACAGGTCCCCGGGGTGCGCCTAGATTCTATGGCCGTGCCCCGGGCACAAACTCCCGCCGTTCAACGGATTCCACGTGTCGCGCGGACCCGGCCACCGGGCGCGGCGGGAACCGACCTGCGATTCACTCTGGGGGAAGCGACCATGGACGAAGTGACGCGGAGCGGCGCGGAAGGGTCGGATGGAGCAGGCTCGGCCCCAGCCGGAGCGATCGGCGAAGGCAAGGATCCCGGACCGCTGGGACGCCTTTTCGGCGTCTTCATCCACCCGCGCCGGACCTTCGAGTCCATGCTGGACCGCCCCCACTTCCGGCTGGCGCTCGCTCTCCTGCTCGTGATCCAGACCGGGATCGCGCTGACCCTATTTCACTCGGGCGTGATCGCCGAGCAGACGGTCGCGAAGATGGAGGCGCAGGGGAAGGATCCGCACCAGATCGAGGCGGTCCAGAATTTCTTCGAGGGGACGGGCGGCATGATCACGACCGTCGTGACCGCACCCTTCGCGACCGTGATCGGGCTTCTCGCGGGATCCGCCCTGCTCTTCTTCATGGGCAACCTCATGATGGGGGCGCGGCTCCGCTTCTCGCACTATCTCTCGGCGGTCGCCTACGCCGGAATCGTCCAGATCGTGGACCAGCTGGTGCGCGTCGGCCTGATCCTGGCCAATCGGACGTTCGACGTCCGCCTGGGTCTGGGGGCCCTCTTCGGGGACGCCACGGGCTTTCCCATCCGGGCCCTCGACACGCTAACCGATCCGCTCTTTCTCTGGGGCAACGCGGTCTGCGCCATCGGCGTGAGCGCCTATGCCCGCCGGAACCTCAAATTTGGCCTTCTCGCCGTCCTTCCCGGGGTGCTCCTCGCCGTGATCCTCTCCGCGAACCGGTGAGCGCCGCCCGCATCCGTGAAACGCAGGGGGCCTTCCGGGCGTATGGGAAGGTCCGGAACCGACCACCGTCCGCGCCACTATCTCCAGGGGGATAGGAATGCCGTCCGCACCGGGATTGATTCGTCGTTTCGCAGAGATCATCCCCGCCGTCCTTCTCGCGGCTTCCCCTGTC
The DNA here is from genome assembly GCA_035300625.1 of Candidatus Limnocylindrales bacterium. Lineage (GTDB taxonomy): Bacteria > Eisenbacteria > RBG-16-71-46 > SZUA-252 > SZUA-252 > DASQJL01. The sequence goes on along the minus strand of DATGVG010000034.1, from coordinate 6,160 downwards.
CGGGCCGCGGAGCCGGCCGCCGCCCAACCGGTTGTGGCCCAGGAGTCCGCGGAGTCCGCGCGGGGCGGCGCCGTCGATTCCCTGCCACCCCCGGTCTCCGGCGGCGAGCGCTGGAGCCTCGCCCGTTGCGTCGCGACAGCGCTCGAGAAAAACGGCGACGTGCGGGTGGCGCGCGCGCGCACGCGGCAGGCGAGCGGCTCGGCGCTGGCGGCGTGGGGCACCCTGCTCCCGTCCCTGACGGTCGGCGCGGCGCAGAGCCGGTTCTGGCCGCAGCAGAACAGCGCCCTTCGGGGCGTCGTGGTCGACACCAACGTGGTCACCGGCTTTCTCACGCGGTCGGACCAGAAGTCGGTCGACGCGTCGGTGGAGGCGAATCTCGTGAGCATCCCCGGATGGAGCGAGAAACGCCGCCAGGACCGCCTGAAGCAAAGCGCCCGGCACAGCGAGGCGGAGGCGCGGAACGACGCCGTCTTCCAGGTGAAGCAGCAGTATTTCAACCTCCTCAAGGCGGCGCGCCTGGCCGAGGTCGCCCGCGAAACGGAGCTTTTGGCGCGGGACGAGGAGACGCGGTCGAACGCCCTTCTCGAGGTCGGGACGGTGGCCCGCGGGGACGTGCTCAAGGCCCGCGCCCGGCGCGCGCAAACGCAGCTGGACCGGATCAAGGCCTACAATCAGGTGCAGATCCAGACCGAGCGCCTGAAGCAGATCGTCGGTGTGCCGTCCGGCACGTCGCTCTCGGTCGAGCCGATTCTGGAGGAGGGCGTGGTGGTACCCGATTCCGGCGCCTCGGTGCAGAGCGCCCTCGCGCACCGGCCGCGGCTCGCGAGCGCGCAGGCCGCCGAGCGCGCGGCCAGGTCGGCGGTCTTCAGCTCGTGGGCGGTCCGCCTGCCGCGTCTGACCGGCTCGTACAGCGCCGTGCGATTCAAGACGACGGACGAGATCGACGTGGGCACGGGCACGGTGGAGGACCAGCGCTCCTCCACCCAGCGCCAGGGCGAGCTTCGGATATCGGTGCCGATCTTCGACGGGCTCGCGATCGAGGGGAACGTCCGCCGGTCGAAGGGGGCCCTGGCGGAAGCGGAAGCCAGCCGCCGGCAGCTCGAGCTGGACGTGGCGGTTGAAGTGCAGCAGGCCTGGCTCGGCCTGCGCGAGGCCGTCGAGCGGATTGCGGTCGCGCGCGAGGGGCTGACCTCGGCGGAAGAGGATTACAGTTTCTCGAAGAGCCGCTACGAGCTGGGCGCCGGCACGTTCCTGGACTTGTTGACCGCGGAGGTCAGCCTGGCGCAGGCGCGTCAGAGCCACGTGGAGGCCCTGGCGGACGCGCGGGTCGCCGAGGCCGACCTGGAGCGCGCGATCGGAGAGCGCCGTTACTAGATGAAAACCCGGAAGCGGAACATCCTGCTCGCGGCAGGGGGCATCGTGCTCCTCACCGCGATCATCGCCGCCAACCTGGCCCGCGGCGGCGGCTCGAAGACGGCCGTCCAGGCCGCCGACGTGAAGCGCGCGAGCATCTCCTCCACCGTGCGCGCCCCGGGGCGCATCCAGCCCGTGACGCAGGTGAAGCTCTCCGCCAACGTTCCAGGCGAGGTGATTCGCCTGGACGTGAAGGAAGGGGACGTCGTGCGGAAGGGACAGTTCCTGCTCCAGCTGGACGACACGCAGGTGCGGTCCCGGGTGCGCGAATCGGAAGCCGCCCTGGAGGCGTCGCGGTCGAACCTCCGCCTGGCCCAGGCGTCCTTCGCGCAGACGGACGCATCCCTCCGCCGCAAGGAAGAGCTCTTCACGCGGAAGCTCGTCTCCCCCGAAGAGGTCGAGGCGGCCCGCACGCAGCGGGATGCCGACAAGGCACGGGTGGACGCGAACGGGGAGGACGTCGCGCGCGCCGTCGCGACCCTCTCGGGCGCCCAGGACAACCTCCGGAAGACGCGCTTCACGGCTCCCATTCCGGGAACGGTCACCCAGCTCGCGATCGAGCGCGGGGAGATCGTCGTGACCGGCACCATGAACAATCCGGGCACGGTGATCTTGACCATCGCCGACATGAGCCAGATGAAAGTGGAAGCGGACGTGGACGAGACCGACGTCAGCTCGGTCGCGCTGGGCCAGACCTCCACGATCAAGGTGGATGCCCTGCCCGACGCGACCCTCAAGGGGCACGTGACCGAGATCGCGAACTCGCCCAAGATCTCCGAGGCGGGGACGCAGGAGCAGCAGACCAACTTCGAGGTGGACATCGCGATCGAGAGCCCTCCGCCCAGCCTCCGGCCCGGGATGACGGCCGACGTGGAGATCCGAACGGCGAAGAAGGACGGGGTTCTCACCGTGCCCATCCAGTCGGTGGTGGTGCGGACGGCGGAAGAGCTGAAGCCTCTCCACAAGGGGCGCCACGCGCCGAAGGGAGCGGCGGCCGCCACGCCCGCCGCGCCCGCGGACAGCGCCGGGAAGCCGAACGAGGAGATCAAGGGAGTGTTCGTCATCGCGGACGGGATCGTCCAGTTCCGGAAGGTGAAGACCGGGATCGCGAGCGACACCGACCTCGAGGTGACGGGGGAAGTGAAGGAAGGGGACAAGGTCGTCACGGGGCCGTTTCGGGTGCTCCGCACCCTGAAGCCCGGGGCCAAGGTGAAGATCGAGGAGGCGAAACGCCCGAAGGCGGAAAAGTCGTGAGCGGACCCTCGCCCGCCGTTCCTGCTCCCTCCGAAGGGGAGCTGATCCAGATCCGCGACGTGCGGAAGATCTATGTCATGGGCGTGGCCGAGGTCCACGCGCTCGACGGGGTATCCATCGAGATCGGCCGCGGGGAATACGTCGCGGTGATGGGACCCTCCGGCTCCGGCAAGTCCACCCTGATGAACGTGATCGGCTGCCTCGACACGCCCACCAGCGGCTCGTACAAGCTCCGGGGCACCGAGATCCGCGATCGGGACGACGATGAGCTGGCCCGCATCCGGAACCAGGAGATCGGGTTCATCTTCCAGACCTTCAACCTGCTCCCGCGCGCGGACGCGCTCCACAACGTGGAGCTGCCCCTCATCTATTCCGGAGTCCCGTCCAAGGAGCGCCGCGAGAGAGCGCGCGAAATGCTCGAGCTGACGGGGCTCGCGGACCGGATGCACCACCGGCCGAACGAGCTTTCGGGAGGGCAGCGGCAGCGCGTCGCCATCGCGCGCGCCCTGGTGAACCGGCCATCCATCGTGCTCGCCGACGAGCCGACCGGAAACCTCGACTCGAAGACCGGCGTTGAGATCATGGCGCTCCTGGCCAACATTCACGCGCGGGGCAACACCGTCATCCTGGTCACGCACGAGGAGGACATCGCGGCCCACGCGCGGCGCGTCGTGCGGCTCCGGGACGGCTTGATCGAGAGCGACCGGCCTCAGACTTCCCGCGCGCCCGCCGTTCCCTCCGCAGCGGCCCCGTGACCCCCCGGGCGACCTCGCGCCGGGAGTTCTGGCTGGCGCAGGCCGAGAATTTCAAGATCGCCCTCGACGCCATCCGGGCCAACAAGCTCCGCACCGTGCTGACCGTGCTGGGCAACGTGGTCGCCGTCATGTCGGTGATCATGGTGGTGGCGGTGATCGACGGGATGAACATCTACGTCGGCGAGAAAATCCTCGAGCAGGGGCTCCAGGTGGTCACCATCGACAAGTACGGCCTCATCACCTCGGACGACGCCTTCCGCGACGCGGAGAAGCGGCGCGATCTGACCGTGCGGGAGGCTCGCGCCCTGGAGCGGCGGATGCGGCTGGCCTCGCGCGTCGTGGCCCAGGTGGAGGCCACGAAGCGAGTGCGCGCGGGCAAGAAGGAGCTGGCCAACGTGACCGTCCGGGGGACCTCGGCCGGCTACGAGGAGGTCGGCAAGTACGAGGTCACCGAGGGGCGTCACTTCGACGTTTCCGAGGTGGAGCGCCGCCGGCCGGTCGCGGTCGTCGGGTCCGAGGTGGCCGCGGCGCTCTACCCGGTGATCGATCCCATCGGGCAGCCGATCAAGGTGGCCGGGCACGAGATGGTGGTGGTCGGCGTGCTCAAGGCGCGCGGGAACGTGCTGGGGCACAGCCAGGATAACATCGTGGTCACCACGCTCGGGCAGTTCGAGAAGATGTTCGGGTCGCGGCGATCCCTGACGATCCTCGTGAAGGGGACGCCCGGGACCCCGCTCGAGAAGGTCGAGGACGAGGCGCGCGTGGTTCTCCGGGCCGAGCGCCACGTCCCGATCGGGAAACCGGACGACTTCGGCATCGCGACCGCCGAAACCTTCCGTGCCCTCTACCAGTCGCTCACCGGCTCGATCTTCGCGGGGACGATCGCGCTCGTGGCGATCTCCCTGGTGGTCGGCGGCATCGTCATCATGAACATCATGCTGGTCGCCGTGACCGAGCGCACCCCGGAGATCGGCCTCCGGAAATCGCTCGGCGCGCGCCGCTCGGATCTGGTCGGCCAGTTCCTGAGCGAAGCGGTGGTGCTCTCCACGCTCGGAGGCGTTCTGGGGGTGGTGGCGGGAATCGGGTTCGCGCTCCTGATCCGCCTCGTGACGCCGCTCCCGGCGTCCATCCAGCCGTGGTCGGTGCTGATCAGCCTGGGCGTCGCCTCCGCGGTCGGGCTGTTCTTCGGGGTCTACCCGGCCACCCAGGCGGCCAAGCTCGATCCCATCGTCGCCCTGAGGCAGGAGTAGCCGGTGGCCGTCGACGTCCGCGAAGGGGTGACGATCGCGTTCCGCGCGATCCGCTCGAACAAGCTCCGGTCCTTCCTCACGGTGCTGGGCGTGATCATCGGGATCACCACGATCATGGCGATGGTCTCGATCATCGAGGGATTGAACCGGAGCATGAAGTCGCAGCTGGCCGCGATCGGCACCGACGTGCTCTATATCCGTCCCTTCGCCCCGGGCTCCTTCCTGGGGGGACTTCCGGACAGCCTGCGCCACCGTCCGTGGTTCCACGTGGAGGACGCCGAGGCGATCCGCAAGTACGCGCCGGCGGTGCTGGCGGTGGCGCCGCTCAACTTCATGCAGGCGCCGCTCCGCCGCGGCCAGGCCCAAACCCGGACGGGCGTCGTGGTCGGCTCGACCCCGGACTTCCTTACCACCAACAACTACGCCGTGACGACGGGGCGCTACTTCACCGAGACCGAGGTGGACCACCGGGCCCCGGTGGTCGTGCTGGGAATGGACCAGGTGGAGACGCTATTCCCGCACGGAACCTCGGTGGGGAAGAGCGTCTACATCGGCGGCCGCCCGTTCACCGTGATCGGCGAGCTGGAGCGGCGCGGGAAATTCTTCGGGGAAAGCCTCGACGACCTGGTGCTGACCCCCTACACCTCGCTCGAAAAGAACTTCGGCCCGAACCTTCCCATGGTGCTGAACGCGAAGCCGCGGGCCCCGGAGCTGATCGACACCGCGCGGGACCAGATCGTGGAGGTGCTGCGGCGCCAGCGCCGCCTGCGCTACAGTCAGGGAGACAACTTTGCCGTATTCACCGACCAGTCCCTGGTGGATCTCTACAGGCAGATCACGGGTGTCTTCTACCTCGTGATGGTGGTCATCTCCTCGATCGGCCTCATGGTCGGGGGGATCGGCGTGATGAACATCATGCTGGTCTCGGTGACGGAGCGGACCCGCGAGATCGGGCTGCGCAAGGCGATCGGGGCGCGCCGGAACGACGTGCTGTGGCAGTTTCTGGTCGAGGCCATGACCCTGACCGGGACGGGAGGGGTCGTGGGGGTCCTGGTCGGGCTCCTCGTGGGGTATCTGATCCATCTGCTCACGCCGCTCTCCTTCGCGGTCCCGCCCTGGGGGATCGCGCTCGCGTTTCTCTCCGCCACCTCGATCGGCCTTTTCTTCGGCATGTACCCGGCCTACAGGGCCTCCCGGCTCGATCCCGTCGAGGCGCTCCGCCACGAGTAGGGTAGAATTCCCTCCATGGACCAGATCAAGATCCGGGGCGCCCGGGAGCACAACCTCAAGTCCCTCGACCTCGACATCCCCCGGAACCGCCTGGTGGTGATCACCGGGGTGTCGGGCTCGGGCAAGTCCTCGCTCGCCTTCGACACCCTGTACGCCGAGGGGCAGCGCCGGTACGTGGAATCCCTCTCCGCCTACGCGCGGCAGTTCCTGGGGCAGATGGAGAAGCCCGACGTGGACCAGATCGAGGGGCTCTCCCCG
>DATGVG010000033.1:0-20754 GCA_035300625.1 Candidatus Limnocylindrales bacterium | reverse complement strand
GGCGGTCACGATCACCGCGCGCGCGGCGCGGGCGGCATCGGGGGTGATCCCCAGGCTCCCCCACATCGCCGCGTTCCCGTGCGGATCGGCGCGCTGCGCGTGCACGATCGCCACGTCGGGGTTTAGCGGCGCCACCGCCAGAACCGGCCCGTCGCCCAGCGGATTCTCCACCGCGCGCAGAAGCGGGTTCCGCTCGACCCAGTCGGTTCCCAAGGCGCTCCGGGTGGGGATGAAGGGCGCGCCGATCGCGGCCGCGTGGAGGGCGAGCGCCAGGGTGAAGTTCGAGAAATCGACCACCTCGAGTGGGCGAGGCCTCCCGCGCTCCGCGGCGCGACGGAAGCAGTACGCCGATCCCATCATGACGTTCCCCACCCAGGCCGCGAGTACCCGGCTCGCGAGGCCGGCCCCGATCAGCTGGTCGAAGCAGATGTCCGACACGGGGCCGACAAGGGTGAGGTCGCCGATCTTCGCGCGGATCAGCTCGTGCGTCGCCGCGAAGGGGATCATCTGCTCGAGACAGGTGCCTATGGCGACCGTGGAGCCCGGCGGGACGAATCGGCGGATCGCCTCCGGAAGGGGGAGGACCTTGTCCGCCGCCGGGAAGTGGCCGGGAGCGCCCGCGCGGTCGGCGGGGCGCCACGGGGCCAGGTCGTCCATGCGGATCACGCCATCTCCTTCTTTTCCTCCTCGTGCTTTTCCTTCACGAGGTTCTTCACCATCAGGAACACGACCAGCGCCACGATCAGAACATCGAGCAGCACTCCGCCGAAGTCCCCCACCGCCAGCTTCACGTTTCCGATGTGGACGACCGCGGCCCTCCAGTTGCCCGACGGAGTGACGGCGCCGACGATCGGCATGATCAGGTCCGCCACGATCGCGGTGACCAGCTTGCTGACCGCGCCCCCGATGACCACGGCGATGGCCAGGCCCAGCACTCCCTGCTTCACCAGAAAGTCTTTGAATTCCCCGATCATAGGTTCCTCCAGTGAGGGATAGGGTCCGACGCGCGAGCCTACCCCCGTGTGCTAGGCTTCACCTATTGGAAACGAAGGACGACCGACGGCCCTTGTCCCAGCTCCGGATCGCGTCGCGCCCCATGCTCCGCTGGATCGACACCGTCCTCCCCCGCCGCGCGCTGTTCGCCAAGGACCGGCGGCTGCTCCATCTCTTCTTGGGCCGCCTGCTCGCCTCGACCGGGTTCTCCATCGTCATCCCCTTCCTCGCGCTCTACCTCCACGGCACGCGCGGCGTCCCGATGAGCGCGGTCGGCATGATCTTCTTCTTCGGGGCGCTGTGCGGCGCCGCGGGACAGGTGGTCGGCGGAGAGTGGAGCGACAAGAGCGGCCGAAAACGCGTGCTCGTCACCTGCCAGCTCATCCGGGCTGCCGCCTTCGCGGGCCTGGGGTTTGCGGTCACGGAGAGCGCCTCCGTCGTCGTATTCACGCTGCTCACCGGTCTCAGCGCGTTCGCCGGCCGCATGTTCGAGCCCCCTTCGGGGGCGATGATCGCCGACATCACCACGGGCGAGCGCCGCGTGGAGGCCTACGGCGTGCTGCGCATTGGCGGGAACCTGGGCTGGGCGATGGGCCCGGCGATAGGCGGGTTTCTCGCGGCCCTCTCTTACGCGTCGCTCTTCTTCGTCGCGGCCGGCGTGCTTCTGGGGGCGGGCGTCCTGATCGCGCTGAAGGTCCAGGAGACGCTCCCGCACCGCGCCGCGACCGCGGCGAACGACGCGGAGGCGGTCACCGTGCCCGCCGTGGGTCCGGTCCTGCCCGAGCGCGGCTTCTCCATCGCGGGCACGATGACCGTTCTGCGCGATCGTTTCTTCCTGCGCTATTGCCTGATCACGCTGCTCCTCTTCACGGTGATGGGGCAGCTCATGTCCACGTTTTCGGTCTACGCGGTCGAGTGGGCGGGGCGGACCAAGGTCCAGCTGGGCGCGCTCTACGCCTTGAACGGCCTGATGGTGGTGCTGCTCCAGTTCCCGGCGGTGCGCCTGTGCGCGGGCATGCGGATGACCACGGCGCTCATCGTGGGCTGCCTTCTCTATTCGCTCGGCTATGGCATGATGGGTTGGGGGTCGGCCTTCGCCCTCCTCTTCGCGGGAATGTTCGTGGTCACGCTGGGGGAGATCGTCAGCATGCCTCCATCGATGAACCTGGTCGCGAATTTCTCTCCGGAGGATCTCCGGGGGCGCTACATGGGAGTGTTCGGGATCTTCAATTCATTCGGATGGTCGATCGGCCCCCTGGTCGGCGGGGTGCTGCTCGATCTGGCGGCGGGGCGGCCCATACTCTTGTGGGGCGCCATCGCCAGCCTGACGGTGTTCGCGGCGCTGGGCTTTGCCGACCTGAGGCGCCGGATCAATCCGGCACTGGACGCGAATCCGGAGGGAAGGTCACGATGAGTCACAGCGAGCACCGCTTCGCGTGCCGCCTTGTCTGGACGGGAGCGGCGCAGGGACCCACCACCGACTACGCCACCTATTCGCGCGAGGTCCGCGTGGAGATCCCCGGGAAGGAGCCGATCCGGATTTCCGCGGCCGGAGCGTTCCGCGGCGACGCGGCGCTGCCCAATCCCGAAGACCTCCTCATCGCGTCTCTCGCCTCCTGCCATTTTCTGTCCTATGTCGCCCTCTGCGCGCGGAACGGCATCCACGTGGTGGCGTATGAAGACGACGCCAGCGGTGTCATGACGCGCGGGGAGCACACGTTTCACTTCACCGACGTGCTCCTCCGCCCGCGCGTGACGATCGCGCCGGAGTCGGACGCCGCGCGGGCGCGCGCGCTTCACGCTCAGGCGCACCATGAGTGCTTCATCGCCGCCTCCGTGAACTTCCCCGTGCGGAACGAGCCGACCATCATCGTGGCCTCGCCGGTGTGACGACCCCCCAGGACCCTGAACCCATCCCGCCGGGGGTTCCGGTCCGGCTGCTCCGGCGCCCATGGCAGGTCTACGCCCTGGTCGCGATCTGGGCGATCAAGGGATTCCAGGAGCTTCTGAGTGGGGTGATCGGCACTTCGTTCTTCCTCGCGGCGCAGGTGGCCGACGGGAAGCTGGCGGGCTATCCGCTCCAGATCGGACTCCAGAGCGTCTTCTACGAAGCGGCGCTCGCGGCGGGGTCGTTCTATGTGATGGTGGCGCTGTGGCTGGGGAAGCGGGCGGCGCGGGCGTGGGGGATCGCGGTCGCGCTGCTGAGCGAGATGACGATCCTCGCCTACCTGATCAGCCGCCCCCCGGAGTTCGGGGGCGACGCGGCGCTGGTGCGCACCGTGCTCACCGCGAGCCTCGTGAATCTGGGGATCGTGGGATTCCTGCTCCTGGACCGGCAGCTCACCGAATTCCTGGGGAGCCCGCGGCTCGTGGGGTGGTGGACGCCGCGGCGGTAGGTCAGCCCAGCGTGTAGCCGCCGTCCACGATCATCACCTGCCCCGTCACCCACGACGCCTTTTCCGTGCAGAGGAACGCTACCACATTGGCCACTTCCTTGGGCGTGCCGACGCGGCCGAACGGGGTGCGGCGCGTGGATTCGCGGATGATCTCGTCGTAGCTGGGGAAGATCTTCAGGGAGTCGGTGTCGATGAACCCGCCGGAGACCGCGTTCACGTTGATCTTCTTCGGACCCAGCTCGTAGGCGAGGTAGCGAACCAGGGTCTCGATCGCGGCCTTCGAGACCCCGATCGCGGCGTAGCCCGGGATGTAGCGGTGGCTGCCCAGCGACGTGAGCGCGACGATTTTTCCGCCCTCGGGCATCATCTTCACGGCGTGCTGGGCGGAGAAGAGGAGCGCCTTCGCGTTCGTCGCCATGGCCACGTCCCACATCTTGTCGTCCACGTCGAGCACGTTCCCGAAATGCCCCAGTGCCGCGTTCGAGACCAGGATGTCGAGCTTTCCGAACTCGGCCTTGAGCTGCTCGAACATGGGGGGGATCTGCTCTTCGTTCCCCATGTTCGCGCGAAGAGTGAGTGCGCGGACGCCTTTCGCCTCGATCTCGGCGGCCGTTGCCTTGGCGGACTCGCGGCTCCGGAAGAAGTTGATCGCGACATCGGCGCCCATCTCGGCGAGGTCCAGGGCCACGGCCTTACCGATGCCGCGAGTGCCTCCCGTGACCAGCGCCTTCTTCCCGCTAAGCTCGCCCATGCATCCTCCTGTAAGTCATTGAATGGGCGCAGATTCTGTCCTGTCGCGCCGCCGCTGTCAAGCGTCTAGGCGCTGGCCAAGCGCCATTCTTCGAGTCGCCCGACGGATCTGACTATTGCGATGAAGTATCAATATCGAGACGCGCAACGCGATAAATTGCTTCGTCTAGCCAAAAGAGGACAAGGATTTAATCCCTGCGCGGAACTCTGGTGGCCGGGAGGACAGGTTCGGTGCTAGCTTCCACCGCGCAAGTAAAGCGGCCTTACTATTGCGATAGACTCTCAATAAAAGAGGGCGATCGATGGTCCAGGAAATGGTGATCACCCTGCGCGAGGGAGCCGAAACCTCCCTCATGCTGGCCCTGCTCTTTTCCGCGCTCAAGACCGCGGGGCACGCCGCCTATCGCGCCGCGGCCTGGGTCGGGTTCGGGGTTGCCCTGGCGCTGAGCATCGCCGCCGGCTACGCGCTTCGCGACCTGGGCTCGTTCGGCCCCCTGTTCGAAGGCACGCTGGCGTGGATCGGCGCCGGCTTCGTCGCCTCGCTGGCAGTCCAGCTCCACACGAACGGCGGCGCCTACCGCGAGCGGCTCCCCGCGGTGCGCGCTTCCGCCGCGTCCTCACGGGTCTCGTGGGTTGCCCTCTTCACCGTCGCCTCGTTCGCGTTCGTCACCGTGATCCGCGAGGGCCTGGAGACAGCCGTCTTTCTCTCGAACAGCGCCGCGCTCCGGGGCGAGGGCGCGTGGCTGGGCGCCGCGGTCGGTCTTACGCTCGCGGCGGGGCTGGGCATCTCGATCTATCTCGGCGTCCGCCGTCTCCATCTCGGCGCGTTCATGCGCACGACCGAAGTCCTCCTGGCGGCGCTCGTCGCCTCCCTTTTCCTGACCGGGGCCGCCGAATTCAGGGAGGCGGGGCTCTTGGACCTTCCCCGCGCGCTCGCTCTGTTCCAGGACGCCTGGGTTCGGAATGGGCTGTTCTTGCAGCTCCTCCTGTGCGCCGCGCCGTTCCTGTACGTAGCGCTGGCCCGGGCGCCTTTTCGCGATTTCGTGCGCGCGGCGGGCATCGCGGCGGTCCTGGCCGTGACGCCGGCTCTCCTGGGTGCCGCGGCGCGTCAGGTGGAGCACGCGCGCATGGGTCCGGGCGAGCGCGTGTCCGCGCTCCGCGTGGAGTCGGCACTGCACGCGCGCGAGGCTGAAATGATACGGGCCCTCGCGGCAATGGACGCGGCGGCAAGGCGCGGCAACGTCCCGGCCGCGCGCGAGGCGTGGATTGAGGCGCGCTCCTCGTTCGTGGGGCTGGAGCCCTATATCGCCCTGAGCGATCCCGAAGCCGCGGAGGCCCTGAACGGCGAGGCGGGCGAGAGCGGCGGGTTCCACGGCATCGAGGAGACGCTGTTCGCGACGGGCGCAGGTGCGACGGGGGCGACTGCGGCGACTGGGGCGGCGCGGGCGACATGGACTCGCGACCCCGCCGTGCGGCGGCAGCTCTTCAGCGCGATCGGAGAGCTGCGCGCGCGCGCGGGCGCCGCGTCGGCGGCACTGCGCGCGACGGTCGCCTCACCGGCCCGGGTGCGGGCCGCGTGGGGCGCCTATCGCTGGACTCTGATGGCCCGTCTGGATGGACAGGAGAGCGCGGCCTCGCAGACTTCCCTCACCGAGCTGACCGCGACGCTCCGAGCGATGGACGAGGACCTGGGCGATCCGCATGCCACGGCCGGGGTGCGCCGCGCGCTCGCTCCCGCGGTGGCCGCGGCCGCGCGCGGACCGCGCTATGGGGAGTGGGCGCCCGAATCCTCCGTCTCGCTCGCGTCCCTGCACCGGCCGGTTCCGGTCGTGGGTCCAGACCGCGGCTTCGACCTGGTCGACCAGGCGACTCTCCGGCGCCGGGCGGAAGCTCTGTTCGACGGCATCGCCCCCGCGACCCGCCGGCTGTAAGGGGAAGCGAAGGGATGCGTCGTCACCTCACGGCCTGGCTCCCGCTCTACCTCTTCCTGGCGCTCGTCGGGATCCTGGTCGGCGCGCGGCCCGCGCTGGTCCGGGAGACGCTGCGCGCCGCGTGGAGCCGCGGCGCCCCGGCTGCCGTGCCGTCCCATGCGCGCGATTCGGCCACGGTGGCGCTGGGGCGCGCGCTCTTCTTCGATCCGGTCCTCTCCGCGAACAGGGACCGCGCGTGCGCCTCCTGCCACATGCCCACCCGCGGCCTGGCGGACGGACGGCGTTTCTCGCAGGCCGTCGACCACACCAACCTCCCGCGCGGTGCGCCGGCCCTGGTGAACGTCTCGGATCAGACGGCGTTCTTCTGGGACGGCCGCGCGGTCAGCCTGGAAGACCAGATCGACGGCCCCGTCCACAGCGGGCGCGAGATGGGCGGGCTTCCGCCGCGCGCGGTTGAGGGGCGGCTGGACTCCATCGCATCCTACCGGGAGCTATTCGAGTCGGCGTTCGGGCACGGGCGCCCGCGCTACGCCGACGCCAGGCACGCCATCGCGGCGTTCGAGCGCACGCTCCAATCCAAGGGCTCGACCGTGGACCGGTGGTGGCGCGGCGAATCCGATGCCGTGCCCGCCGAGGTGCGTCGCGGCATGGATCTATTCGCGGGGAAGGCGCGCTGCTCGCGCTGCCACTTCCTCCCGCTCACGACGAGCGTGGTGCCCGGCGCCTTCGACGAGCAGGAGTTCACGGTGATCGGCGTGCCGTACGACTCGGCGGGGACCGCGCTCGACCCCGACCTGGGGCGCTTCATCATCACGCGGAGGCCCCAGGACCGGCGCGCGTTCAAGGCCCCCTCGCTGCGCGGGATCGCGCTCTCGGCGCCCTACATGCACAACGGAGTCTTCGCCACCCTGGAACAGGTCGTGCGCTTCTACAACCGGGGCGGGGGGCGCGGACTGGGCCTGGACGTCCCCAACCAGGCGCCCGAGGTGAGGCCGCTCCACCTGACGCTGGAGGAGGAGCACGCGCTGGTGAGTTTCCTGAAGGCGCTGTCCGACGATTCCGCGCTGGTGGTCGCGCCGGCACACGTGCCGAGCGGACTCAAGGTGGGCGGCGCCTACTAGGCCTCTCTGCGCCGCCGCACTTGCATCCGGCGGCGCCGCGTGATACCGCTTCACCCCGTGCAATTCACGAAGCTCGTCCTGGGCGTGCTTCTCGCCGGCTTCGGAGCGATCCTCCTGGCCGGGCACCTTGGATTTCTCCCCGCCGGCGTGGGCGGGTGGATCCTTCACTACTGGCCAATATTACTTATCGCCGTCGGGCTCGCGCTCCTCGCGAACGCGGTCAACAACGGGCTCCTCGGCTGGATCTCCGCGATCCTCGTGCTCGGGCTTTTGGGCTACGCGGCGTGGTGGGCGTACCACCACGGCGCCTCCGCCCAGCCGTACGTCGCCACGAAGCTCGACCTGAGCCGCCCCCCGGCGGAGGCGCTCACCCTTCGCGCACGCGTCATGGGCGGCTCCCTCGTCGTGAATTCCAAGCGCGCGGCGCACAGCCCGAGAAGCGTGGACCTGATCGTGAGCGGCGTAGCCGTGGCGAAGGACGCTGAGCCCCGCTTCGTCTCCTCCGGGGGCGCCGCGATCCTCGACTGGCCGGCCGCCGGTTCCCACGTCTACCAGGCCCCGCTGGGGGGCGAGCTCAGGGCTACGCTTCCCGACGGATTCCGCATCCGGCTGGAGGCGAAGAGCCTCTTCTCCGAAGTGCGCGCCGACTTCTCGCGCCTGAGACCGGAGCGCTGCGACATCGAGGCGATCTGCTCGGGGGTGCGCGTGATCGCGACCGGCTCGGCGCACCCCTCGCTCATCCGCGTGCACGGGGCGCTGGCGAGCGTCGATCTCCGGATCCCGCCGAGCGGGCCCGTTCGGATCGAGTTTTTGTCACCGCTCTCCTTCCGGTCATTGCCCGAGGATTTCGCGGAGCAGGTGGCGGGCCCCTCCAAGGTGAAGGTCTGGACCTCGGAGGGATCGGGGCCGCCGCTCCGGATCCGGGTGGAGAGTCCGTTCATCCATTTGCGCGTGCGGCGCGAGGCCGTCCGCGCCCTCTAGGCGCATCGGCGGCCCGCGCGGAACCCACAACCCAGGAGAGTCCCCATGCCGGGAAGAGGCCTTGGCGGAGTCGCATTCCCCCTAACGCTGATCACCATCGGCGTGCTGCTGCTTTTGCACCAACTGGGCTATTTGCACGGCAACATCTGGAAGTACTGGCCGGTGCTCCTGATCGTCTGGGGCCTGGGAATGATCTTCGCTTCGAGGAAAGGGTAGCCGCTGGCGGAACCTCCGCCCCTCTGCTAAGGTTCTGCCCACTATGAACCGCCTCAAGCCGCGCCGCCCGCTTGCCGTCGTGCTCACGCTGGCCCTGTTCGTGGGCTGGCTGGCCCTGGGCGTCGTGCACCACCATGCCGATCAGCCAGGCTGCGAGCTGTGCAAGGCGATGCAATACAGCACCGCCGACATGGCCCGCCCGGCCGGGCCCCCGACCCCCGCATTGACGGCGGAGGCCCTCGTCCTCGTGTCGGTGGCCGCCCACGCCGAGCAGGACCCTCCGCTCCATCGAGGCCGCGCCCCGCCGCTCGCGTAGCATCCCCCGGCGTTTTTTCGAAATCGTCGCACCCCAAAACCGAGGAGGCTGCTGTGCGCCATCGCACCGGCGCGACGCTGGCCCTCGCCGTTTCGCTCGCATGGAGCGGAGCCGCGTCGACAAGCGTCGCCCAAGCCCAGACGTCGTCGATGTTCTCGAACCAGGCGAACCCGGCGATCGGGATGAACGCGCTCTTCTCCGGACAGGCCGCCCACAACCTGAAACAACCCTATGGGCTGCACTTCGACGAGGCGGAGATCAGCCTGATCGCCGTCGTGGATCCGTACTGGACCTTCGTGAGCAACATCGTCTTCGTGGGCGACGGGTCCGTGGATCCGGAGGAGGTCTGGGTCCGCAGCACCAACATCCCCGGCATTCAGCTGAAGCTGGGGAAAATCCGGGGCACGTTCGGAAAGCACGGGCTTCTGCACACACACGCCTTTCCGTTCATCCAGGCTCCGATCGTCATGGCCAACACCATTGGCAATGAAGGGTTCAAGGATGCCGGCGTGGAGGCCGCGTGGCTCACTCCGCTGCCTTGGTTCTCCGAGCTGACGGGAGGCGTCTACCAGGGCATCGCCGCCGATGGCGATCATCCGCTCGACTTCGGGTCCACGAAGCACGACAACGTCCCGTATCTGGGCCATTTCAAGAACCAGTTCGACCTGAACGACGCGACGACGCTGGAGCTGGGCCAGTCCTTTCTGCAGGGCCGCGGGATCGACGGGAACCGGCACGCTGCCTTTGGCGCGGACGTGACGATCCGGAACGTGCCGGCGAAAAACTCGAACCGGCGCGGGTGGATTCTGCAGGGCGAATACATCCAGAAGGGTGCGTCCGGCGGCGGGACCTTCACCCGGGAGCAGGACGGCGGGTACGCGTCGTTCCAGTACCGCTTGTCGCAGGTCTGGTGGGTGGGCGCCCGCGGCGAGCAGGCCCGCAGAAGCTTCACGGACTTTCTGGTCGACGGCGCGGGCGATGAAATTCCCGGCAAGATCAACAGGGCTTCCGCCAACATCGCGTGGATGCCCTCGGAGTTCTCGTTCGTAAGACTCGAGTACAGCCATGCGCAGGCGGACGCAGGCGGTGGGATCAAGCCCAACGACGACCGGATCATGATCCAGATGAGCTACACGATCGGATACCACCCGGCTCACGCTTACTGATAACGGAGGATTCCATGAAGTCGCCCATTCGATGCATATCGCTCTTGATGCTCGGCCTCCTGGCGGCCGCACCCGCGTACGCGGACCTGAAGGTCGCCACGTCGCTGACCGATCTTGCTTCCGTCGCACAGTTGGTCGGCGGAAAGCACGTGTCGGCCCAAAGCCTTAGCAGAGGATTCGAGGACCCTCACTTCGTTCCGGCCAAGCCCAGCCTGATGAAGGCCATCCAGCACGCCGACGTGTTCGTGTCGGTCGGTCTGGAGCTGGACGCCGGCTGGCTGCCCTTAGTCCTGCCGGGAAGCCGCAATCCCAGGATCCAACCCGGCGCCAAGGGATTCGTGGACGCCTCGGAAGGCGTCGCCGTGCTGGAGAAGCCGGTCGGCACGGTCAGCCGCGCGGAGGGCGACATCCACCCGTTCGGCAACCCACACTACTACGCCGATCCCAAGAACCTCGAGGTCGTGGCCGACCATCTGGCAGAGGTCTTCTCGCGGCTGGACCCCGCGAACGCGGCCGACTACGCCGCGAACGCGAAGGCGTTCGACGGTAAAATGGAAACCTCTCTCGCCAAATGGGAACAGCAGATGGCGCCGTTCAAGGGGGCTCCCGTCGTCACGTATCACAAGAACTTCGTGTACTTCGCCGATCGCTTCGGGCTCAAGCTGTTCGGCAACGTCGAGCCCAAGCCCGGCATCCCGCCCACGCCTCGGCACATCGCCGAGCTGGCGGAGGCCATGAAGAAGGCCGGCGCCAAGGTCGTGCTCTACCAGCCGTACTACAGCGCCGACGCCAGCCGCCAGCTGGCGAGCAAGGCCGACGGGGTCGCGGTCTGCATCGCCACCGAGGCCGGCGGCCTGCCCGGGACCGACGACGTGTTCTCGAAGTTCGACTCGTTGGTCTCGTTGGTGGCCGGGGCGCTGTCCGGAAAGTCGGGGGGTGCCCGGTGAGCTTCCTGACGGTGATGGCGCTGCCGCTCCTGGCGTGCCTCCTGCTCGCGCTGATTCTTCCGACGCTGGGCCGGCACGTGCTGGCCCGGGGCGTGATCTTCGTGGATCTGGCGCTGGCGCAGATCGCGGCTCTGGGCCAGAGCGTCGCGTATCTGCTGGGGGCCGAGCCGCACGACCCCAGCATGTACTACTGGGCGTTCGGATTCACGTTGCTGGGCGCTGCGCTGTTCAGCTTCCTGTGGGACCGCAGCCATTCCGTGCTGCAGGAGGCGTTCATCGGGATCTCGTTCGCGCTGGCGACCGCCGCCACGCTGCTCTTGCTGGCAAACGCGCCTCACGGCGCGGAGCACGTGCAGGGAACGCTGAGCGGGGAGGCCCTCGGCTGGGTGACGTGGAGAGACATCGTGGTCATGCTCGCGATCTACACGGTCGTGGGCGCTTTCCTCTACCTCGCCCGCAAGAAGCTCCAAGTCTGTTCCGAGGATCCCGCGAAGGCCCAGGCGATGGGCCTGTCGGTCAAGAAGTGGGATTTCCTCTTCTACGCGGCGTTCGGCCTGGTGGTCACCAGCTCGGTGAAGGTCTCGGGCGTGCTGGCGGTGTTCTCCTACCTGATCGTCCCGATCGTATGCTCGACCCTGCTCGGCCGGAAGGGCCGCGCCCGGATGTACTGGGCCTGGATCATTGCGTTCGGGGTCTCCGTCCTGGGCGCTCTGTTCTCCTACCTCAGGGACTGGCCGATGGGGGCCACCATCGTGTGCCTGTTCGGCATCACGGTCGCCATCGTTTCGCTCTCCGTCCGCATGAAGTACGTTGACGACAAGGTGAACGGTGTTGAGCCTGTGGCGGAGGAGACCGCCGCCGGCGAAACCCGGAGACCGCGGCGGGCGTAGAGGAAGGTGAGCGGCCCCCGGCGGCATGCGGGCGCCCGGCCGCCTAGGAGGTGACTCGTGACACGTCGGCAAACGATTCTCGGCGTCAGCGTTTTCGCACTCGCGTGCCTGGCCATCGGCGTCGTCTGGACCGTGCGGACCCAGCCCCCCTCGGCGCACCCCTGGTGGGCCGGCAAGGACCCCAAGCTGCGGGCGGAGGTCTGGGAGCCGGGCAAGGACATGGCGACCGTGGCGATGACCATGAACAAGAAGACGATCGACACCATGGTCGCGCTGGGGGTTCGGGCGCAGGTCAAGGTGGGCGAATACTCGGTGGATCTGCGCCACTACTGGAGGCAGATCCAGGCCCTCCCGCCGGGCCAGAGGCTGACCCTGGATCAGGACGGCGCCAAGATCTACGTGTGGATCGAGACATCGGACGTGAAGCTGCCGCCGATCGTTCCCACGGCGGCAGCCGCGGAGTCGACGGGGAGCTAGCCCTCGCCCCTCGAGGCGCCGGCCGCCCCGGGCCCCGGATCCGTCTCCGCCCGCGGGTACGTCCCCAGCACCCGCATTTCGGTGGTGAGCGGACGCAGCTCCTCCAGCGCCGCGCGCACCGGCTCCGACGCGGCGTGCCCCTCCAGGTCGAGATAGAAGCGGTATTCCCACGGCGTGCCCAGGATGGGGCGCGATTCGATGCGCGTCAGGTTCACGCCCCGCCCGCCGAAGCGCGCGAGCACCTCTCCCAAAGCGCCGGGCTTGTGGGTGAGCGACAGTAGCAGCGACGTCTTGCAGCGCGCTCCCGTCGGGCACGGCGTCGCCTCGCGCGCGATCTCCACGAAGCGGGTGTAGTTCCCCTCCTGCGTCTGGATGCCCCGCGCCAGCACTTCCAACCCGTAAAGCCGCGCCGCCGATTCGCTGGCGATGGCCGCGAGCGCGGGATCGTTGCTCTCCCGCACCTTCCGCGCCGAGCCCGCCGTGTCGAACTCGGGACGGGGCGTTGCCCCGGGCAGGGTGCGCAGGAACGCCTCGCACTGCGCGAGCGCCTGGGGGTGGGAGATGACGGTTCGGATCGCGTCGAGGCGCGCCCCGGGCAGCGCCAGGAGGCAATGCTCCACGTGGCTCACGACCTCGGCGGTGATCGTCACGCCCCCTTCGGCGAGGAGGTCGTAGGTCTCGTGCACGCTCCCCGCCGTGGTGTTCTCGATGGGAAGGAGGGCGAAGTCGGCGCCGCCGTCCCGGACCGCGGCGACCGCGCCGCGGAACGTGTCGTGGCCGGCGAGGAGGGTCCCGTGCTTCCGGCCGCCGTAGTGCCGCTGAGCCGTCAGGTGGCTGAACGAGCCCTCGACCCCCTGATAGGCGACGCGAAGCGGCACGCCCTCCAGGGATCGGACCAGCGCCTGCTGGCGGCCGATCGACATCTCCATGATGTCCCGGTAGAGGCGCTCGATCTCGTGGGCGTCCAGGCCCATCTGGGCCGCGAGGTGCCGGATGCGGTCGATGACCTGCTCTTCGCGCCGGCGGTCGCGGAAGGGAGCCGCGCTGGAGAGCTTCGCCTTGGCGATCTCCTCCACCAGCTCCATCCGGCGCTTCAGGCAGGCCAGAATTTCGCGGTCCACGCCCTCGACGGCTTCGCGCAGGGCCTGGAGGTCGGCGGGATCCGGCATTCTCGGGGTCGTCGGGCCCGGCGCTACGGCAAGAACCGCTCCGGGTGGGCGATCTTCTCGGGGAGGTAGGTCTCCATCACGTAGTTGAGCCCGTGCGCCGCCAGCGCCTGCTGCTCGGCGCGGACCCCCATCGAGATCAGGTGTTCCATCGCGGCCGCCCACGGCTTGTGGTGATGGAAGAACGGATCGTTCTTGATGGCGTCCTTTGCCCGCTTCACGTCCACTTCCTTGAGCGGGTGGGTCGGCAGCTTGTAGTCGATGATGTCCTGCGGCGTGATGCCCAGAAACCGCGCCTGGGGCACGCAGAAGAATTCGTTGATGTGAGCCGCGTTTCCCGAGCCCACCTTGAACGTGCGGTAGATGTTGGTGATCCCATAGGGATCGCCGTCCACGAAGACGTAGACCGGGATCTTCTTCGCGTCGGCCAGCCGCCGGATGAAGCGCCGGCAGGCGCGCGTCGGAACGCCCCCCATCGAGACCAGGATGCAGTTCGCCTTCTTCGAATAGCCGTGCTTCACCAGGCGCTGGAACATGCCCGCGGTCTCGATCACGAGGATGAACTTGGCCTTGGTCTCGAAATCCAGGTGCTCGACCGAGATCGGGATGGAGTAGGCCCCGCTCCCGAACTTGGTGCAGTCGATGCTGAGCATCTTGCCCGTGTCGGGGTCCTTGTCGATGACGGTCAAGGCGCCGGAGACGTCGCCCCCCTTCTCCTCGGGGACAAAGCCCATCTGCTCCCGGTTCACCTCGAACAGCGCCTCGACGTCGTCCATCACCGTGTCGGACTCGGTCTGCTCCAGAAAGCGTGCGTCGCCCCAATTCTTCGAGACGTAGTACGCCTCCCGCTTCGTCGCGATGTCATCGGTCTCGACCAGCGACTTGGAGAGCGCCATCATGCGCAAGGTCTGGGCGAACGACTTCACGGTGTTGACCGTGAGGGTGCGCTCCTTCTTCTTTCCGCGGATCTCGAAGTAACCTTCCTTCGGCAGATACCGCACGTTGGCCAGGGAGCGGACCGGGAATTTCAGCACCGGCTTCTTCCGCTTCAAGATCGAGTCCTCGACGGCCTTCGCCTCTCTCTTGATCTTGGGTACGACCTTCTCGATCACCTTCGGGCTCCGCTCCTTCTCGGCCACTTTCTCGCTCCGTTCCTTCCCGCTCACTGGCGGCTCTTTTCCAGGGTGTCCTTCAAGGTGTCGCAGACCTTGTCCCGCTCCTTGTCCGAGATCGACAGGATCTCCTGGAGCGCGATCCCAATGTGCGGAATGTATTTTTCGATGTACGAGCGCTTCTTCTCGGCGTCCGCCTCGCGCATCCCGCGGCGGATGTAGATGCCCAGCTTCCGGCCCACGTCCTGGAGCGCCAGACGGATTTCCTTCGCGATCTCCGGGTAGGAAGCGACCGCCTCCTTGCTCTCCGATGTGAACGGCACCCAGACCGACGCGATGTGCACCATCAAGATCATCGGCGCCGTGGGAAGCGCCCCTTTCGACTGCTGCAGCCCGTACGCCTTCCAGTTGGTCCCGAGCACCGCCTTGGTCACCGCGCACGCCGACTGCTGGTACAGGAGCGGAACGCGGTTCGCATAGCGCAACAGCGTGATCAGCTCGTCGCCCGGGAGGTTCTCGCCGCCGTAGGCGAGCGCGGCCTCGACCAGGAAGGGATTGCCGCGGTAGACCGTGGGCGACCGGGAGGTGGCCGCGAAGAAGCGGGCGTCGATCTGCTTCTTTAGCCCCTCGAGCAGAAGCTCCTCGCCGATGGGCGAGAGCACGTTCGCGGGAGGCGCCATCAGCTTCGCCGCTTGGATCGCTTTGTAGAGCGCCTCGGCCTGGTCCCGCGCCGCCTTGTGGGGCGAATACTCCGGGCGGAGCCCGGCGGAGCGGGCGATCTCCTCCGCCACCGCCGCGCTCACCCGCGAGAACTCCCCGCTCAGGAACCCGCGCAGGTTCTTCGCCTTGGTCTCGTGGAGCATCTTCAGCAAGATGCCCAGCTCCACGCCGTGCGGGTGCGGCTTGATCTCCAGCGGCTCCTTGGGCAATTCCTCCGCGACGCGCGCCAGCTCCACGCGCTCGCCGCCCGGGGCGACGTACGTGATCTGCGCGTGCGGGTTCGCGATCGCGGTCTGCTCCACGTAGCCGTCCACCGAGTGGCGTCCCTTCTTGTACGTCGCCTCGATCTCCAGCTCCACGCGCGTGCCGTGCTCGGGCGTCCACTCCACCTCGTCGTCGGAAACCACGACCGGCCGGTTCAGGCGGGTGTCGATCTGGATATCGAACTTGTGGGCGGGCTTCCCCTTTCCCGTTCGCGAGATGACGGTGATCGGCTTTCCGGTGGTGAGCTGGCCGTACATGCCGGCCGCGGAGATGCCGATCCCCTGCTGTCCGCGCGACTGGCGCAGCCGGTGGAACTTGGATCCGTAGAGGAGCTGGCCGAAGATCTTCGGCATCTGCGCCTTCACGATGCCGGGGCCGTTGTCCTGGACCGCTACGCGGAAGCGCGTCTCGGTGATCTCCTGCAGCTCGATGAGGATGTCGGGGAGGATCCCCGCCTCCTCGCACGCGTCGAGCGCGTTGTCGACGGCCTCCTTCACCGTGGTGAGGAGCGCCTTCGCCGGACTGTCGAAGCCGAGGAGATGGCGGTTCTTGGTGAAGAACTCGCTGACGGAGATCTCGCGCTGCTTCTCCGCGAGATCGGCAGCGGTCAAACGGACGATCTTCTTGACGGGCTTGATCGCCGCTTTCTTGATGTCCCGCTTCTGTGCTTGCGCCATAACCTCCCGATCCTCCCCCTGCCCTCGCGAACGCAAGTTCGCCGAGAATCTAACCGCGCCTCCGCGAAGCGGCAAGGATTAGGCCACGGTCAGTCAGATGCCGGCGGCGACTCCACGATCCACCCGCGCCGGGAGCGGCGGGCCCGGCCCGGGTTATAACCGACGCCATGGCACTGAGATCGCTGCCCTCCCGACCCCGCCCTTGGGCTGCCCGATTCCCCCAATTCCAAACTTATTCGCTCTTTCGGCATATGGCTTGCCTTTCCACTCATCCGATTGAGCTCCGACATCGCACGCGCCTCACGGCGCGAGGCCAAGACATCGCCGCGACCTATTGTGAGGTGCCGACTGTGCCGCCCTTCGAGCATTCGACCCGCACGCTGACCTCGATCCTGGTCGAGTGCGGAATCGTCACCGACGACCAGGTGGGGAAAGCGCTGCTCCGCCAGCGCGACACCGGTCTCCTCATCGGCGAGACGCTGGTGGAGCTGGGCTTCACGACCGAGGAAAACATCGGCTGGGCCCTCTCGCGGCAGCTCGGCTTTCCGTACGCCGACCTTCACCCCTCGTCGGTCGACGCCGGCTTGGTCAAGCGCTTCCCCGAGAGCCTCCTCCGCCGCGTCCAGGCTGTGCCGCTCTTCGGGACCGACGAGGAAATCACCGTGGCGATGGCGGATCCCACCGACGTCGACGCGGTATTGGAGCTGAAGAAGGCGGCGGGGACCCCGGTCAATCTCGTGATCGGCGGGCCCGGATCCATCCGGCACGTGCTGGACGTCATCTGCGGCCAAAACGCCGGGGAGCTGCCGCGCCCCCAGCCGGCGGGCGCCCAGCCGGCCAGCCGGCGCGACATCGTGTGGGACCGGGCCGGCACCAACTTCCTCGCGTTCCATCTGCACGCCGCCGTGCGGGCCCGCGCCTCCGAGATCCACTTCATCCCGCGCGGCTCCGATCTCGCCGTGGCCTACCGCACCGACGCCGGCCTGACGCCTCAGATGAACGAACCTGTCGAAGCGGGGCTCTATCTGCGCGCCCGGCTCGGCGTGCTGGGCGTCCCAGATCTAGAGTCGACCAGCCGCGCGTCCGTCCGGGGAGCCACCGTGGTGGAGCTGGGGCCGGACCGCATCGCGGTCTCGGCATGCCACAGCCGGACCGGCGCCGGCGTGGCGACGGTGATCCGTCTGGGCCCCGCGCCCGAGACGGCGCCCGATCTCTCGACCCTGGGGCTCTCGCCCATCGGAGAGGCGGAGATCCGGGAGTTCGTCGAAGGACCCGAAGGGTTGGTCGTGGTGACCGGCCCGCCCCGGAGCGGCGGATCGCTCGTGCTCTCGTCGGTGGCCGCGCTGGCCGCGCGCCCCGAACGGAGGACGCTGGTGATCGAGCCGGCTCCCCTTCTTCCCTATCCGGAGGGCTCGGTCCGGATCCCCACGGCATGGGGCACCGACGCGGCAGGCCAGTGGGAGCAGCTCGCCATCTCCATGGGCGCCGACGTCGTGGTGCTGGACGACGTGCTGTGCGGCGAGCAGGTGGAGTCGCTTCTGCGCGGCGCGTCCGTGGGACGCCTGGTCTTCGCCCGGACCGACTGGCTGGAGCCGATATCGCTCCTCGCCTTCCTGACGAAGAGCCGGAACAGCCGCGCCGCCCTCCGCGACCGTCCGTTCGCGCTGGTCGCGCTCCCCGCAGCGCGCCGCGAGGGCTCGGCGGTCTGGGTCAAGCCCGAGGAATCGGAGATCCAGGCGGGCAGCCTCAGGGTCACGATCTTGAGCGACGAGCAGCGGAAGGCGCTTTCCAAGGAGGCGCCGCGCTGATGCCGATCGACGTGCAGACCCTCCTCAAGGCCACGGTCGAGGCCGGAGCCTCCGACCTCCACGTCTCCGCGGGGATGCCGCCCCTGATCCGGGTGCGGGGCGACATGGTGCGCTCCCCGGCCCCGGCGATGACCGACACGGACGCGCGGACCATGCTCCACACGCTGATGTCCGACGAGCAGAAGAAGGAATTCAAGGAGCGGCGCGACATCGACTTCGCCTTCGAGCTTCCGGGGCTGTGCCGCTTCCGGGCCAACATCTTCGAGCAGCGGCGCGGCATCGGCGGCGTCTTCCGCGTCATCGCGACCAAGATCAAGACCCTGGAGGAACTCGGGACGCCCCGGGTGCTCAAAGACCTGGCGATGAAAGACCACGGGCTGGTGCTGGTGACGGGACCCACGGGCAGCGGCAAGTCCACCACGCTCGCGGCCATGATCGACTACGTGAACTCCAACCGGCCGGGCCACATCATCACGATCGAGGATCCCATCGAGTTCGTGCACGAATCGAAGAGCTGCCTCATCAATCAGCGCGAGGTGGGCTCGCACACCGATTCCTTCTCGGCCGCGCTCCGGAGCGCGCTTCGCGAGGATCCGGACATCATCCTGGTCGGAGAGCTGCGCGATCTGGAGACGACCGCGCTCGCGATCACGGCAGCCGAGACCGGGCACCTGGTCTTCGGCACGCTGCACACCAATTCGGCCTCGAAGACGATCGACCGGCTCATCGACATCTTCCCGGCGGAGCGCCAGTCCCAGGTCCGCACCATGGTCAGCGAATCGCTGGAGGGCGTCATTGCCCAGACGCTGTTGCCGACCACCGACGGGAAAAGCCGCGTTGCGGCGATCGAGATCCTGGTGGGCGTCTCCGCGCTCCGGAACCTGATCCGCGAGGACAAGACGACGCAGATCCAGAGCGTGATGCAGGTCGGCGGACAGCACGGCATGCAGACCCTGGACATGGCGCTGAAAGACCTGGTCATCACCGGCAAGATCACCCGCGAGGTGGCCGTCGAGCGGTCCACGAATCCGAAACTGTTCGAGGCCGCCGTACCGGGCGGCGCCACGCACGCGGGCGGCACGCCGGGATCCGGCGGTCCCCCGGTCGGGGCCGGCTCCGGTGCGCCCGTGGCAACGGGCGGCGGAACCCCCCGCCATTAAGGACCGCCGCACCCGTCATTGACCCCGCTCTTCCAGGCCGCGTAGACTTGTTCGGAGCGAAGGGCTTTGTGCCCTTCGAAACCGAACGTGCCCGCAACCGACATCAACAGAAAGTCCCTGTCCCCGCGCCGGTCCAAGTCCATGCGCCTCGTCCTGTTCGACATCGACGGCACGCTGCTCCGCGAAGGGCTCGCGCCCAAGATCGCGTTCGCCCGCGCTCTGCGGGAGACCTACGCCACCTCGGGGCCGATCGGCGAATTCAAGTTCGCGGGCATGACCGATCCGCAGTGCGTGACCGAGATCATGCGTCTCGCGGGCGTCGCCGAAGACGTGATCTTCGCGCGCCGCTCCGAATGCCTCCGGCGCTACATCGAGCACCTGCACGTCGAGATGCCCAACCACGACGGCGCCCGGCTCTTCCCGGGCGTCCGGGAGCTGCTCGAGCGCCTGAACAAACTGGACGACGTGATGGTCGGACTGTTGACCGGGAACATCCTCCGCGGGGCCGAGCTGAAGCTGCGCCGGTGGAACCTGGAATCGTATTTCCGCTTCGGGGCGTATGGCGACGACCACGAGGACCGCTGCGTTCTGGCGCAGATCGTGCTGGAGAAGGCGCGCGCGCTCACCGGGCGGGCCTTCGGCGGCGCGGATACCACCGTCATCGGCGACACGCCGCGCGACATCGACTGCGCCCGCGCGATCGGCGCCCGCGCGGTGGTCGTCGCGACCGGCCAGGTCACGCGGGCCGAGCTACTGGAAGCGGGGCCGGACGCGCTGCTCGATTCCTTCGAGAACCACGAAGCCGCTCTCCGCGCCATTTTTCCGTAGCTCCAGACCGTTCTCTGCATCATTCTCCGGCCAAGCCTCCGGCGCCCGAGGTGGCGCGCGGAGGACGGCCCGAATGCCACCTTCCAAAAACATCGCACTGTCCATCCTGATCGCGCTTCTTCCGTGGACGGCGACGCCCGCGCGGGCAGCGCCGTCGCATGGCACCTACGTGCGCACCAACGGCGATCGCTTCGAGCTTGTCCGCGCCGCAACCGCCCAGCCGATCTTCTTCCGCGGAGTCAACCTCGGCGCCGGCGGTCCGGGGCACTTCCCGGGCGAGTTCGCGTTCACGAAGGAGGACTACCGGCGCTACATTCGATTCGCGCGCGACCTGCACGCGAACGCGATCCGCGTCTACGCGCTCCACCCGCCCGCGTTCTACCAGGCGCTCCGCGAGGAAAACCTGGCCCACCCCGACCGTCCGCTGTGGCTGTTCCAGGAAGTCTGGACCGAGCTGCCCGAGTCAGGGGACTTCTGGGACGCGGCGTTCACGAGCGACTTCGAGCGGGAGATCCGCCTGGACGTGGATGCGGTGCACGGAAACGCGGCGGTCCTCCCGCGGCCCGGACACGCCTCGGGCCGCTACGACGCGGATGTCTCGCCGTGGCTGGCGGGGTGGCTCCTGGGGCGCGAGTGGGAGCCCGACGCGGTCCGGACCACGGAACGGAGCCGGCCCGACTCGACCCGGTTCCGCGGGCACTACTTCTCCGTCACGGACGGGACGCCGATGGAGACGTGGCTGGCCCGCGCGTGCGAGACGGCGGCGTCCCACGAGCAGGCTCGCTACGGCGTGGCGCACGCGGTCTCGTTCGTGAACTGGCCCACGCTCGACGTC
>DATGVG010000032.1:0-14028 GCA_035300625.1 Candidatus Limnocylindrales bacterium | reverse complement strand
CCCCCGGCCTCGAGGTCCGCCTCTGTTTTCATCGGGCGCGTTCCCGCGGCTCTCGTCACCCTGGCCACTGGACCGCCCGCCTCCCCAGCCGCCGCCGCCTCCGGCCCCGCGCCTACCGCCGCCCCAGCCGCCATGCCCTCTCGGTCCACCGGGCAGGGTGCTGTGCGCCGCGTCCAGTCGCCAGGTCCCGGTCAGATTCGGGGCGGGGTTCTCGGCCCGACCCGAAGCCACGCCGATCGAAAGCGCAGCGAGGATCGCGTCACCGGCCGCCATTCCAACCCTCCATTTCCTGGTCATTTCAGGTTCCCCCCGTCGAGAATCGAAGCGGGCGCCTTCGCCCGCGCTCATTAATGACAGTACCTGGGGAATGTGGCAGAACCTTGGCGCGGTCCTGGCAATTTGGGGCAAAGGGGACGCCGGGAGCGTCACCACCTACTCGCCACGGCCGCGCCACACTTCTGCCATGCGCCGGCGGGTACAATGGGTCGAGGGACACTTGGAGGAGGAGCACCCATGAGCCAGAAGATTCTCGTCGTCGAGGACGATTCGCGGATCGCGAGCCTCATCGTGAAGAATCTCGAAGCCGCGGGGTACGAATGCCATGCTTCGCCGGACGGCGGTCGCGCGCTCGCCGACTTCGCGCGGCTGAAGCCGGCGCTGGTGGTCCTGGACCTGGGGCTGGCGGGAGTGGACGGGCTGGAAGTGGCTCGATCCATCCGCAAGGACAGCGACACGCCGATCCTCATGGTGACGGCGCGCTCGGGCGAGAGCGACAAGCTGCTCGGATTCGAGATCGGCGCGGATGACTACGTGACCAAGCCGTTCAGCACCGCCGAGCTGGTCGCGCGCGTCCGGGTGCTGCTCCGGCGCTCCACCGGGGCCGTGGGGGACCACGTGCTCGAGATCGGCGGGCTCCGGGTCGATCCGGGCCGGCGGCTGGTTGAGCGCGACGGACAGCCCGTGCCGCTCACCACGCTCGAGTTCGATCTCCTCTACTTCATGGCCTCGCGTCCCGGCCGCGTCTTCAGCCGCGAAGCCCTCATGGAGCAGGTCTGGGGAACCGACCGGGTCGTCGACGACCGCTCCATCGACAGCCTGGTGAGCCGCCTCCGACGCAAGCTCGAGAGCGACGCTTCGAATCCGCGCTACCTCCAGACGGTCTGGGGCGCGGGCTACCGCATCGCGGAGCCGGCGTCGTGACGCGGAAGCGCGGGAAGAGCCTCTTCTGGACCATCGCGGGGATGTTCTTCCTCACGACGCTCCTCGGGTCCTTGCTCCAGATCCTGGTCGCGGTCGCCGTGCTCCGGCCGCTGGAGACGCGCGAGGCGCGCTCGCGGGCCGAGCTGGCCGCTTCGGGCGTGGCCGCGGAGATCGCCGCGCTTCCGCTGCCGCTCACCGCGCCGCGCGTGGAGACCGTGCTCGAGCGGCACCGGGACCGCCTGGGCTTCCGGGGGAGCGTGATCGCCTACCGCGGCGCCGACGGCCTCTACGTCGCCGAGCCGTCGCCTCCCGCGAGGTATCGCTCGTCAGGATCGATGGGATCGGGGGAATCGGGGGACTCGAGCGCAGCCGGGGCACAGGGAGAGGACCGCGGTCCCTCGCGTTTCGAGACCCTGGCCCAGCGCCCGGTCAAGCGTGGGGACGCGACGATCGGAGAAGTGTCCGTTCGCCGCCGCCTGCCCCGCGGCGGCTGGGGGTACTGGGAGACGCGCACCGCGCTCCTCTTCGTTCCCTTCGCGGTCCTGGCCTCGGCCCTGGCCGGGCTGGTCATCGTGCGCCTCCTGGTTCGCCGGCTCCGCGCCCTGGAGCTCCTGGCAGCGCGAATCGCCGAAGGGGATCTGACGGTCCGAAGCGGGGACAGGAGCGGGGATGAGATCGGGAGGCTGGCCGAGCAGCTGGACCGGATGACCGAGCGGATCGCGGAGGCCCGGGCCAGTCTCAAGGAGAACGAGCGGCAGCGGAGGCAGCTCTTCGCTGACATCACGCACGAGCTGGCGACGCCGCTCACGTCCATCCGCGGCTACGCGGAGACGCTGCTCGACCCGGCCGTCGCCGTCACGACCGAGGAGCGGTCGCGCTACATGCGCGGGCTTCTCGAAGAGGCGGCCCGCCTCGACCGGCTGATCAGCGACCTCTTCGAGCTGGCCAGGCTGGAGGCGGGGGCCTCCGCGCTCCAGCCGGAGCGGCTCGACTGGGCGGCTCTGGGGCGGCACACCGCGGAGCGGTTTCAGCCGCGCTTCCGGGACGCGGGCTTGACGCTCACCTGGCGGGAGCCCGCGGAACCGGCGTGGATCCAGGCGGACGGCCGCCGGATGGAGCAGGTGCTGGAAAATCTCCTGACCAACGCGCTCCGCTATGTTCCGCGCGGCGGCCGCGTGGAGGTGTCGCTCTCGCCGTCCGCGCGCCCCGGCGGGCGGCACGCGCTCCACGTCGCCGACGACGGCCCGGGGATCCCGGCCGGGGATATGGGACACGTCTTCGAGCGCTTTTACCGAGCGGTGGGTCCCGGACGCTCCCGGCCGGCCGACGGTAAGGGCTCGGGGCTGGGGCTTGCGATCGTCAAGGAGATCGTGGAGCGGCACGGCGGGACCGTGCGGGCCGAATCGAACGCCCCGCACGGCCTCCGCATCACGGTGGAGCTGCCCGCCGTCTAGTGCCCCGCGCCTGCCGGCGCCGACGAAGCGGCCGGCGGCGTGCCGGACGCCCGCCCTTCGGCCAGCCATTCGTCGAACGCCTTGAAGTCGTAATCCCGCCCCAGGAACGCCCGCACCGATTCGCGCGCCGGCCGGCTGCCCCCCGGGCGGAGGACCAGGTCGCGATACCGCTTCGCGACCACGGGGTCGAGCAGGTTGTCCTTGTTGAAGGCGCTGAACATGTCCTTGGCGATCACCAGCGACCACTCGTACGTGTAGTAGACGGCCGAGTAGCCGTCGAGATGGCCGAACGAGCACTGCATGTGCGACCCGGGCATGGAGGGCACGGGCGTGTAGCGAGGCTCGGCCGCCGCGACGACCTGGTCGGTGTTCACCTCGGACGCCGGGCGGTTATAGATGTTCAGCGAGACCGCGGAGTAGAACGTCTGGGTGGCGTAGGACATCGCGCGACCGAACGCGTCGGCGCGCCGCATCTTGTCCACCATCTCCGCCGGGATCGGCTCGCCCGTCTGGTAGTGCTTGGCGAACGTGGGCAACACCTTGGTGTCCCAGGTCCACTCCTCGAGGAGCTGCGACGGAGCCTCCACGAAATCCCGCTCGGTGGAGGTTCCGGAAACGGGCTCCCACCGGCCATTTCCGCCGAAGATGGTATGGATCAGGTGGCCGAACTCGTGGAAGAAGGTCTCCACGTCGGAGTGCTCCATCAGGCCCGGGTCGCCGGGCGTGTCCCCCGGGAAATTGCAGATCAGCGCGGCCTCGGGCACCTGCACCCCTGCCGCGCCCTCGCGGATCCCGAAACGGGCGGCGTGGTTGTATTTCCCCGGCCGCGGATGGAGATCCAGGAAGAAACGGCCGAGCAGGTTCTTGCCCTCGTAGACCTCGTAGGCCTCAACGGACGGATGCCACACCGGCACCGACACTTTCTTGTAGGTCACGCCGAACATTTTGGACGTCACGTCCAGCACGCCCTGCTTCACGCTCGCGAACGGGAAGTAGGGGCGCGCCGCCTGCGGGTCGAAATCGTAGTCCCGCTTCCGGATCAGGCGCCCGTAGTAGGACACCTCCCACCGGTTCACGGCGGTCGCGGTCGGGTCGTCTTCCTGCTTCCGCTTCAGGTAGAGCGCGTACTCCTCGCCGGCCCGCTTCATGGTCAGGTCGTTCAGGCGCTGGATGAAATCGGCGGCGTTTCGCGCGTTGCCGATCATCTTGTTCTCGGTGATGTACTCGGCCCAGTTCGGATAGCCCAGGATGCGGGCGAGTTGGTAGCGCTTGGAGATCAGCGAATCCAGGACCGCCATGTTGGCGGGGTAGCCCCGATTCTGATCCTCCATCATCAGGCGATGCCGCACCTCGGAGCTCTTGGCATAGCGGATGACGGGGAAGAGGTCGGGGTACTCGATCGAGATCTTGATCTTGCCGTCCGCACCGGGCGGGTGCGACTGGATGAAGTCCGCGGGCAGCCCTTCTAAGTCCTTGGCCGAATCCACCAGGATGGAGCGCGAATCGTTCCGGATGTTCTTGTCGAAGTCCTGGCCGGTTTGCGTGAGCTGCTGGAGGAGGTCCGCGATCTGCTTCCGCGTGGCGTCGTCCTTGTCCACGCCGGAGCGGCGGAAGTCTTGAAGGGTGCGCTCCACGAAATACTTCGTCGGAGCGTCCTCCTTCGACACGTCCAGGCCGCGCAGGGCGTCGTAGACCTTGCGATTCAGGCTGACGTCGTCGAGGAACTTGGCCGCCACCCGCGTCTGGTTCTCCGCTTCGGCCCGGAATACCGAGTCGGGGTGCACCGACTCCATGAGGTTCGCCTGGTAGGCGGCGTTCTCCGCGTGGGCCATCATGTCGTTGTAGGGAACGAGCGTGTTCGCGACCGTCCGCTTGCCCTTCGCCGCGAGCATCTTGTCGAGGGCGGTCTGGGCCCGCTTCAACTCGGCCTCCGAGCCCGCCTTGTACGCGGCGACATTTGGAATGTCGCTGTAGAAGAACGGCGGCTGCTTGGCGGCCGAGGCTTCGCCTCGCCCGAACGTCGCGGAGAGGAGTGCTGCGACGGCGATTGCGGCGAGCGCCGTCGGAGTGAAGCGCCGGCGGGGCGGGCGACGATGCATGGTGCCTCCTGGAATGGACCGGTACATGGGATGAACGGATTCTTACCTTAGTACAGACAACCCCGGGCGCCGGTTCGTTGAATCCGCTCTATCGGCGCTTCCCTCCGGCGGCGCGGCGGGCGGGATCCCGCGCGGCAGGATGGTGATGGCGATCCCCTGACTCCCGGGCGCCTGCCTCTTCTCTGGCATCCTCCTCCTTGCCCCCCATCATCTCGTGCCGGGCGAACCAGATCCCGGGCACCATGGGCAGCCACAGCGTGAGCCCGCGCAGGAGGAGCGTCCCGGTAAGGGCCACCTCCAGCGGCACCCCGAGGTAGCGCAGCGACGCCACCGACCCCGCCTCGAACGAGCCGACGCCGCCCGGCAGGAGGCTCAGCGTCGCGGCGATTGAGGCGAGTACGAAGCTGGTGAACACCACGTGGAACGACGCTGGGTAGCCGATCGAGCGGAGGAGGAAGTCCAGGGTCAGAGCATCCAGGACGATGATCCCCAGCTGGAGTGCGATCGATTCGAGGAACAGCATCGGATGGCGAAGGGTCGAGGTGGGCGCCTCCTCCATGGCGTGGATCGCCTTCACGAGGCCCGGGATGCGCGACAGCCAGCCGGGGCGGGTCCGCCTTCCGCCGTAGACGATCCAGAGGATCAGCACCGGCATCGCGACCGCGTAGATCGCGAACACCGTGACCAGGAAGAGGATCGTGCGCGAGATGCCGTGGCGCATCCACAGAAAGCCCAGTGCCCCCGCCACCGCGAGGGCGTAGGAGGCGTAGAAGGCGAGGGTGTTGACCACCACGGCGGCGGTCGCCACGCCGCGCGCCACTCCGCGCCGCTCCAGGGCGCGCACCACGAGGACCGTCCCGCCCAGGCCGCCCGTCGGCACCACCTGGTCCACGAAGAGCTTTGCCAGCCCCAGCGGCACCAGCCCCAACAGCGACCGGCCGACGCCCGACGCCTTGATCCCGCGCTGCAAGGTTGCCGCGGCGCACACGTACGTTCCGATCTGGAGCAGCACGGCGGCCAGGATGTAGACCGGCTCCGCGCGCTGCATGATCTCGGTGAAGTGCGCCCACTCCACCTTCCGCAGGGCGACGACAGCGAGCCCCACCAGGAGCAGCGTGCCCGGGAGCCATCGGAGAAGGGAGATCCAGCGGCGTCGCGGCATGGAACGCGATCCTACAGGCCCGGGAAGTCGTGTCAAAGCCAGAACCCGGCGGCGCCGGACCCCGGCGGGCATTTTCTGGACAGGCGCCCCCGGGCCGTTGTATACCCGTCGGCGTGTTCCGCCTGCTGCCGGAAACCCCCAAGTTCTTCGAGCTCTTCGAGCGACAGTCCGCGACCGTCCTCGAAGGGGCCCGCGCGCTCCGCGAGCTGGCCGAGAATTTCGACCACGTCGAGGAGAAGGCGCGCCACATCAAGGTCCTCGAGACCCAGGGAGACCAGATCACGCACGACGTCATCGACCGGCTGAACCGCACGTTCATCACGCCCTTCGACCGCGAGGACATCCACGCGCTGGCCAGCGCGCTGGACAACGTGCTCGACAATATCGAGGGTGTTGCCAGCCGGTTCGCCCTCTTCAAGGTGGAGCGGCTGACGCCCGAGACCCGCGAGCTGATTCAGATCATCGAGAAAGGGTGTGTCGCCATCCACGAGGCGGTGAAGAGCTTGCGCGACCGGAAGCGCGTCCAGCCGTTCCTGGTCGAGATCAACAAGCTGGAGAACGACGCCGATCTGATCTCACGGGACATGACCGCCAAGCTCTTCGAGACCGCGGCGGACTTCCGCGAGCTGATCAAGTGGAAGGAGCTGTACGGCCGCCTCGAGGCCACGACCGACGACTGCGAGGACGTGGCCAACATCATCGAAGGCATCTTCGTGAAGAACACCTGACCGGGTCCTGAGCATGCCGCACGGCCTAGAATCGCTGTCGACGTACGCCATCGTCATCATCGGCTTCGCCCTGGTCTTCGATTTCCTGAACGGCTTCCACGACGCCGCCAACTCCATCGCCACCGTCGTCTCGACGCGCGTGCTCACGCCCGGGTTCGCGGTCCTGTGGGCCGCCTTCTTCAACTTCATCGCGGTGTTCGTGCTGGGAGTCGCGGTGGCGAAGACTGTGGGGAAAGGGATCATTCTCTCCGAGGCCGTGAACAACCACGTCCTCCTCTCCGCCCTCGTTGGCGCCATCGCGTGGAACCTCCTGACCTGGTGGCTGGGCCTGCCGACGTCGTCCTCGCACGCCCTGATCGGCGGGCTGGTGGGCGCGGCGCTGTGCCACGGCGGACCGCACGCGATCATCATGCCCGGACTGACGAAGACGGCCGCCTTCATCGTCGTGGCGCCGTTCATGGGAATGTTCCTGGCGTGGAGCATCACGATCGCGACGTCGTGGATCTTCCGGAACGCGGCTCCCGCGCGCGTGGACCGTCTGTTCCGAAGGCTCCAGCTTGTCTCGGCGGCGGCCTACTCCCTGGGACACGGGGGAAACGACGCCCAGAAGACGATGGGGGTGATCTCGCTCCTCCTGTTCACGACGGGGGCGATCGACCACTTCTTCGTGCCCACGTGGGTGGCGGTCGTCTGCGGCATCGCGATCGCGCTGGGCACGCTGACAGGAGGGTGGCGGATCGTGCACACGCTGGGCGCGCGCGTGACCAAGCTGGTGCCGTTCGGCGGGTTCTGCGCCGAGACGGCGGGGGCGATCAGCCTGTTCCTGGCCACCCATCTCGGCATCCCGGTCTCCACGACCCACACCATCACGGGCGCCATCGTGGGGGTCGGCGCGACGCGCCGGCTGTCGGCGGTCCGGTGGGGGATCGCCGGCAAGATCGTCTGGGCCTGGGTCCTCACCATCCCCGCCGCGGCCGCCGTGGCCGCGGTCACGTTCTACGTATCCTCGTTCTTCGGCGGCTGATCCCGTGCCCGGCCTGACCCGCGTCCGCCTTCGCTAGCCGGTGGACGCGACCCCGCTGACGCGCGATCGGAAGATCCTCTACGCGGGAGCGTTCCTGCGCGCCCTCGCGACGGGGATGATCGGGGTCCTGATCGGGATCCACCTGGCGCGCTCCGGATTCGACGCGGCCGCCATCGGCGCCGTGGTGACCGCGGGGCTCTCGGGCGCCGCCGCCGCCGCCCTCCTGGTCACGCTCGCCGGCGACCGCGTCGGCCGCCGGAAGAGCCTCATCTTCCTCTCGCTCCTTGGGGCCGCGGGGGGCGCCGCCGTGGCGTTCGCTTCCCAGCCGGTGCTGGTCGGCGCGGCGGCGTTTTTCGGAATGCTGAACGGAATGGGGCGGGACCGCGGCGCCTCCATGATCCTGGATCAGGCGATCCTTCCCGCGACGGCGCCCCCGGAGCGGAGAACCGCGGTCTTCGCCTGGTACAACGTGGTCCAGGACGCGGGGCATGCGATCGGCGCGCTGGCGGCGGGACTCCCGGCCCTGTTCCGCGCCGCATCGTTCTCGGAGGCGGTGTCGCTTAGGGCCGCGGTGGGAGCCTACGCCCTCCTCCTCGCGGTCACGGCGCTCTTGTACATCTTCCTCACGCCGGAGGTCGAGGCCGCCGCCCCCGCCGCGCGCGTGCACATCTCACCCGCGTCCCGTCGCATCGTGGTCCGGGTCTCGGCCCTGTTCGCGCTCGACAGCCTGGGAGGCGGGTTTCTGACGAGCGCCCTCCTCTCCTACTTCTTCTACTCGCGGTTCGGCGTCGGCGAGGAGGGGATCGGCCTCCTCTTCTTCGGCGCGCGCTGCCTGAACGCGGTGTCGCACTTGGGCGCGGCGTGGCTGGCGAAGCGAATCGGCCTGGTGAACACGATGGTCTTCACCCACATTCCGTCGAGCCTCCTTCTCTTGACCGTGCCGTTCGCCCCCAATTTCCACACGGCCGCGGTCCTCTTTCTCCTGCGGGAAGGGTTGGTGGAGATGGACGTGCCGACCCGCCAGTCCTACGTCATGGCGGTCGTGCGTCCCGAGGAGCGGACGGCGGCGTCGGGGATCACGCACCTGGTGCGGCTCACGATGTGGGCCGTGGCCCCGGCGTTCGCGGGGCTTCTGATGCGCGGAACGTCCATGGGGGCCCCGCTCATGATCGGAGCGGGGATGAAGATCGCGTACGACGTTCTGCTCTACAGGGCCTTCCGCAACGTACGGCCCCCCGAGGAGGGCGCCGGCGCGGCCCAGGCCGCGAAGGCAGGCCCCCGCTAGCTCTTCTTCACGAACCGAAGCGCCGCCGAGTTCATGCAATAGCGGAGCCCGGTCGGCTTGGGGCCGTCATCGAATACGTGGCCGAGGTGGGATCCGCAGCGGGCGCAGCGCACTTCGTCCCGCTCCATGCCGAGCGTGTGGTCGGTCCCCACGGTCACGTTCTCCGCGGCGAGCGGCTTCCAGAACGAGGGCCAGCCGGTGCCCGACTCGAACTTGGTGTCGGAAGAGAAGAGGTCGTTCCCGCAGGCGACGCAGCGGTAAATGCCCTTGTCGTGATTGTTCCAGTAGGCGTTCGCGAAGGCGCGTTCGGTCCCCGCCTCCCGCGTGACGTGGTACTGCTCCGGCGTGAGCTGCTTTTTCCACTCGGCTTCGGACTTGGTGACCTTCTCGGTCATGACGAACCTCCCCTTCGAGGCGGAATAGACGCGAATTGTTGCGGACCCCTTGGCGGCCGCGTGCGTTCCTGCCGCACGGGGGAGCGCCGTGGACGCGGCCGGCGTTCGGATGAGCCAGGCCGAGGCGATCGCGACGGCGGCGGCCGCCGCTGCCGCCAGGAACGCGGTTCGGGCGGGGGTGCTCCGGGCGTGGCGTATGGCTCGGACTGGGGCGATCGGGGGCGTCGGGGGCGTCGGGGGCGTCGTCGGCATGGGAGTCATGGTTTCTCCTTTCGCCCATCAGTACGAAGCGGGGACCGTATTCGTGACAAAAAGTATACGTCCGACGCTTCGGCCACCCGCGCGCCTTCAAACATGATATAGATTCCGCGACGCGCAGATCGAGCGCGTGACAGAAGGAGAACGCACCGTTCGATGACGCCCCTCCGCCGCCCGGCAGTGCTCGCTCTTGAAGACGGCACATTATTCCACGGCATCAACTTCGGGCGCTTCGGTGAGACTTCGGGTGAAGTCGTGTTCAACACCGCGCTGTGCGGGTACCAGGAAGTGCTGACCGATCCCTCCTACCGCGGCCAGATCGTGGCGATGACCTACCCGCACATCGGGAACTACGGGATCAACCGGGAGGACGTGGAATCGTCGCGGCCCCAGGTGGCCGGATTCGTGGTGCGCGAGATCTCCACCGCCGCCAGCTCGTGGCGCGCCTCCGGCGAGCTGAACGGATACCTGGAGGACGAGGGGATCGTCGGCATCAGCGAGATCGATACGCGGAGGCTGACGCGCCACCTCCGGAGCCGCGGGGCGTGCCGGGGGGTGATCTCGGCTCTGGACGTCGATCCCCGGTCGTTGGTGGCCAAGGCGAGAGACGCCGCGGGGATGATCGGCGCCGATCTGGCGCGCGAGGTCACCTGCTCCGGACCCTACCGCTACGAACACCATGGCGCGGCGTCCCCGTTCCGGGTCGTCGCCTACGATCTCGGGATGAAGCGGAACATCCTCCGGATGCTGGCCGGGGCGGGGTGCGCCGTGACGGTGGTCCCGGCGACGACCCCCGCGTCGGAGGCGCTCGCGATCGATCCGGACGGGATCTTCCTCTCGAACGGTCCGGGCGACCCCGAAGCGTGCGGCTACGCCGTGGAGGCGGCGCGCGGGCTCATGGCGTCGGGGCGGCCGGTGTTCGGGATCTGCCTGGGGCACCAGATCCTGGGTCTCGCTTGCGGCGGGAGGACCTTCAAGCTCAAGTACGGCCACCGTGGCGGGAACCACCCCGTGCGGAACGTCGCGACGGGGCAGGTGGAGATCACCGCCCAGAACCACGGCTTCGCCGTCGACCCCGATCTCTTCCTGAATCCGGACTACGTGCTGACCCACGTGAACCTTAATGACGGAACGGTCGAGGGCTTTCGCCACAGAGACCGTCCGATCTTCTCCGTCCAGTACCACCCCGAGGCGAGTCCCGGGCCGCACGACAGCCACTACCTCTTCCGCGAATTCATCGCGAGCATGACGGAGCGCCGCCGGGCGCGCGCACCCGTCGGGGCGCCGGTCTAGCCGTGCCGCGCGACGCGTCGATTCGCTCGGTCCTGGTCATCGGATCGGGACCCATCGTGATCGGGCAGGCGTGCGAGTTCGACTACTCGGGAACGCAGGCTGTGAAGGCCCTCCGCGCCGAGGGCGTGCGCGTCTCGCTCGTGAACTCCAATCCCGCGACGATCATGACCGACCCTGAGTACGCCGACCGGACCTATGTCGAGCCCCTGACGCCCGAGGTCCTCGAGGCGATCCTCGAGCGCGAGCGGCCGGATGCGGTCCTGCCGACCGTGGGCGGGCAAACCGCGCTGAACCTCGCGGTCACCCTCTCCCAGCGCGGCGTCTTCGAGCGGCTGGGCATCCGCCTCATCGGCGCCAGCCGGCGCGCGGTCGAGGTGGGGGAGGACCGCCGGCTCTTCAAGGAGGCGATGGGCCGGATCGGGCTGGACGTGCCCCGGAGCTGCTTCGCGCGGACGCTGGAGGAAGCGCGCGAGGCGCTCCAAGTGACCGGGCTTCCCGCGGTGATCCGCCCGTCGTTCACGCTGGGCGGCACGGGCGGCGGAATCGCCTACAACGCGGAGGAGTTCGAGGAGGTGGCGGCCCGCGGCCTCGACCTCTCGCCGGTGCACGAGATCCTGATCGAGGAGTCGGTGATCGGCTGGAAGGAGTACGAGCTGGAGGTGATGCGCGACCGCGCGGACAACTTCGTGGTCGTGTGCTCCATCGAGAACTTCGACCCGATGGGGATCCACACCGGCGATTCGGTCACCGTGGCGCCCGCGCAGACGCTGACCGATCGCGAGTACCAGGCCATGCGCGACGCCGCGCGGGCGATCATCCGCGAGGTGGGCGTGGAGACCGGCGGCTCGAACATCCAGTTCGCGGTGGATCCCCAGACGGGGAGGCTGGTGGTGATCGAGATGAACCCCCGTGTCTCGCGCTCTTCCGCGCTCGCCTCGAAGGCGACGGGGTTTCCGATCGCCAAGATCGCGGCGTTGCTCGCGATCGGCTACCGCCTGGACGAAATCCAGAACGACATCACGCGCGTCACGCCCGCGTCCTTCGAGCCGGTGCTCGACTACGTGGTCGTGAAAATCCCCAGGTGGGCGTTCGAGAAATTCCGGGACGCCAGCCCGCGGCTGGGAACCCAGATGAAATCGGTGGGCGAAGTGATGGCGATCGGGCGCACGTTCAAGGAGGCCCTCCAGAAGGGGCTGCGCGGCCTGGAGACGGGGCAGGGGTTCGGCGGGCGCGAGCTGGACG
This sequence comes from Candidatus Limnocylindrales bacterium, assembly GCA_035300625.1. GTDB lineage: Bacteria > Eisenbacteria > RBG-16-71-46 > SZUA-252 > SZUA-252 > DASQJL01. The sequence goes on along the minus strand of DATGVG010000032.1, from coordinate 1,888 downwards.
ACTCGCGGATCCGCGAGAAGCTCCTCACCCCCGACCCCGACCGGATCCTGTACGTGAAGCGCGCGCTGGAGCTCAAGTGGACGCACGCGGAGGTCCACCGGATGACCGGAATCGACACCTGGTTCCTGGATCAGATCCAGCAGATCGCGGACATGAAGGAGCGGCTGGCCGCGCCCGACAGCGGCGCACTGCTCGAGGCGAAGCGGATGGGCTTTTCAGACGCTCGGCTCGCCGTGCTGGGAGGCACCACCGAGGCGGAGGTGCGCTCGCGGCGCCTGGCCCTGGGGATCCGCCCCGTCTACAAGCGCGTGGACACGTGCGCCGCCGAGTTCCAGTCGCACACTCCCTACCTCTACTCGACCTACGAAGAGGAGTGCGAAGCAGAGCCCACCGGCCGGCGCAAGGTGATGATCCTGGGCTCGGGCCCCAACCGGATCGGACAGGGGATCGAGTTCGACTACTGCTGCTGCCACGGCTCGTTCGCCTTCCGCGAGGAGGGATTCGAGACGATCATGGTCAACTGCAACCCGGAGACCGTCTCCACCGACTACGACACGTCGGACCGCCTCTACTTCGAGCCCCTCACGTTCGAGGACGTGATGAACATCGTCGAAGTGGAGCGACCGGAGGGGGTCGTGATCCAGTTCGGCGGCCAGACGCCGCTCCGCCTGGCGCTGCCGCTTCACCGGGCGGGCGTGCCCATCCTGGGGACCAGCCCCGACGCGATCGACCTGGCCGAGGATCGGCGCCGCTTCAGCGTGCTCCTGGACGAGCTGTCGATCCCGCAGCCCAAGAGCGGCACGGCGACCTCGCTGGAGGAGGCGAAGGAGGTGGCCGCGCGCGTCGGCTACCCCGTGCTGGTGCGCCCTTCCTACGTGCTGGGCGGGCGGGCCATGGCCATCGTCTATGGCCCCTCGCACCTGGAGGAGTACGTGCGCGAGGCGGTCCGCACTTCGCCGGAGCACCCCATCCTGATCGACCGCTTCCTGGAGCACGCGGTCGAGCTGGACGTGGACGCGGTGGCGGACGGCGAGCGCGTGGTGATCGGCGGCATTCTCCAGCACATCGAGGAGGCGGGGATCCACAGCGGCGACTCGTGCGCTGTCATCCCGACATTCGGCGTCGCGGAGCGGCACCTGGCGGTGATCCGGGACGCGACGCGCCGGCTGGGCCTCCGGCTGGGCGTGCGCGGGCTCATGAACGTGCAGTTCGCGATCCAGAAGGACACGGTCTACGTGCTGGAGGTGAACCCGCGCGCGTCCCGCACGGTGCCGTTCATCAGCAAGGCCACGGGTGTTCCCCTGGCCAAGGTGGCGGCGCGGGTGCTCGCGGGGCGCTCCCTGGCGGAGCAGGGGATCACGCGCGACCTCGAGGTGGACCGTTTCTTCATCAAGGCGCCCGTCTTCCCGTTCCTGAAATTCCCCGGCGCGGACATCCTGCTGGGCCCCGAGATGAAGTCGACCGGCGAGGTGATGGGGATTTCGGAAAGCTTCGGCACCGCGTTCGCCAAGGCACTCGCGGGGGCGGGCTCGGAGATCCCCGTGTCGGGGACCGCGTTCGTCAGCGTCAACGACCACGACAAGGAGGCGGTGCTGCCGATCGCGGAGGCGCTCCACGCGATGGGTTTCTCGCTCCTCGCGACGCGCGGGACGGCGGCGTTCTTGGAGGGGCGCGGCGTGCCGTGCGAGATGATCTACAAGGTGAACGAGGGACGGCCGCACGTGGTGGACCGGATCAAGAGCCGGGGCATCGACCTGGTGATCAACACGCCGCTGGGGGAGACGTCGTTCTACGACGACGGCGCAATCCGGAAAAACGCGATCCTCTACGGCGTGCTCTGCCTCACCACCATCACCGCCGCCGCCGCCACGGTTGAAGCCATCCGCGC
>DATGVG010000031.1:0-8648 GCA_035300625.1 Candidatus Limnocylindrales bacterium | reverse complement strand
GACTTCGTAGAAAAAGGAACCCACCGCCTCGAGCGCCGCCGCGTCGAGCGGGCGGTTCAAGCCAAGGATGCCGCCGAAGGCCGAGAGGGAGTCGCCGTCCCGCGCCGCCGCGATCGCGTCGGCCGTCCGCGCGGCCAGCGCCGCGCCCGAGGGGTTCCGGTGTTTCACGACGACCGCGGCGGGACTCTCGAATTCGCGGAGGAGCGAGATGGCCGCCTCGACGTCGAGGAGATTGTTGTACGAGAGCGTCTTTCCCCGCACCTGCGCCAGGGTCTCGACCGCGCCCCCCGCTTCCGGAGCGTAGAGCGCGCCCTCCTGGCCCGGGTTTTCCCCGTAGCGAAGCGTCTGCCGCTTGCGATACGCGTTCGCCCAGCGCTCGGGAAGCGCGCCGCCTCCCGCCCCGGCCGCGCCGGAGCCGGCCACCGCCGTGAACCCGGGCACGCCCGACGCGGTGCGAAGCTCCGTCCCCGGTGACGGCTCCCCCGCGGCGTCCAGGTAGCCCGCGATCGCCTCGTCGTACGCGGCGGTGCGCTCGAAGCCGCGCCGCGCGAACTCGCGAGCCAGCGCCGCCGGGACCGCTCCGCCGTTTCGGTCCAGCGCGTCGAGCAGGGCGGCGTACTGCGCGGGCTCGACGACCACGACCACGTGCCGGTGGTTCTTCGCCGCGGCGCGGATCAAGGCGGGGCCACCGACGTCGATTTGCTCGATCGCCTCCGCATCGTCCACGCCGGCGTGCGCGACGGTGGCCTCGAACGGATACAGGTTCACGACCACCAGGTCGATGGAGACGATCCCATGGCGGTGCCGCTCCTCCTCGTCCTCGGCGTGGCCCCGGCGGTAGAGGATCCCGCCGTGCACCGCGGGATGGAGGGTCTTCACGCGGCCGTCGAACAGCTCGGGAAAGCCGGTCAGCTCCGAGACGTCGCGCACGCTAAACCCCGCGTCGCGGAGCGTGGTGGCGGTGCCGCCGGTGGAGACGATCTTGACGCCGTGGCGCGCGAGCCCGTGCGCGAGATCGAGAAGGCCGGTCTTGTCGGAGACGGAGACGAGCGCGCGGGAAACCCGAATGGAGCTCACCGCGCCGGCCGGTACGAGGTCACCGTGGCCCGGCTCCCCCCGTGATCATCGTGAGGGCTTCCTCGTAGCGCCGGCCCGCCTTCTCCACGATCTCGTCCGGGAGCCGGGGCGGCGGCGGGTTCCGGTCCCAGCGGACCGAATCGAGATAGTCGCGGATCACCTGCTTGTCGAAGGAGTCCTGCGCCACTCCCTCGTGGTAGCCCGCGATCGCCCAGTAGCGCGACGAGTCGGGCGACAGCGCTTCGTCGATCCAGAGCACGTCCCCGTCGTGCTCACCGAACTCGAACTTGGTATCGGCCAGGATCAGGCCCCGTCCGGCCGCGTGGGCGGCGGCCGCCTCGTAGATCGCGAGGCTGACCGCGCGCAACCGCTCGGCGGTGTCGCCCCCGACGATCGCGGCCATGCGGTCGAACGTGATGTTCTCGTCGTGTCCCTCCTCGGCCTTGGTCGCGGGGGTGAAGATCGGGTCGGGGAGTCGCGACGAGAGCTTGAGGCCCGGCGGGAGCTTGACCCCGCAGACCATGCCCGACTGCTGGTACTCCTTCCACCCGGAACCCGCGAGATAGCCGCGCACCACGCATTCCACGTCCCACCGCTTGGCCTTCAGGCACAGCATCGACCGCCCCTCGAGGAGCGCCGCGTGCTCGGAGAACGGCTTGGGAAAGCGCGCGACGTCCGTCGTGACATAGTGGTTCGGGACGATGGAGCGGAGCGTCTCGAACCAGAAGCGCGAGACCTGGGTGAGCATGCGCCCCTTGCCCGGGATCCCCTCGCCCAGGATCACGTCGTACGCGGAGACGCGGTCGGTGGCGACGAGCAGGAGGCGGTCGCCGACCGTATAGAGGTCGCGGACCTTCCCGCTATAGTCCGGGGCCCGGCCCGGGAGGACCACGTCCCGGAGCACGCGTTCGGTTGCTCTCATGAATTCTCCCTTTGGATGCATTGGATCGCCTCGACGTAGAGCCGATGTTCGAGCGGGAGGAGACGTTCCGCCAGCTCCTCGGGGGTCTCCCCGGAACGGATCGCCAGCTTCGCCTGGGCCACGATCGGGCCGGAATCCATTCCCGCGTCCACGTAGTGCACGGTCGCCCCCGTCACGGCGGCGCCCGCGTCCACCGCGCGGCGCTGCGCGTCCAGCCCCGGAAACTCCGGAAGGAGCGACGGATGCACGTTCAAAACCGGAACCGCGGCGCGCTCGAGAAACGAAGCGCTCAAGAGGCGCATGAAACCGCACAGCGCGATCAGGTCGGGACGGTCCGCGGCAATCATCCCGAGCAAGCGCTCCTCGGCTTCGGGCAAGAGCCGTCCGGCGTGCCCCGCCCCGTCCAGCACCGAGACCGGGACCCCGAGCGCCGACGCCGCCTGGAGCGCGCCGGCCCCCGGGCGATCGGAGATCAGCCGGACCACGCTGCCCGCGATCCGCCCATCGCGGGTCGCCTGGATCAAGTTTACGGCATGGCTCCCCCGGCCGGAGGCGAGAAGGAGGAGTCGCAGCGGTTTCATCGATGACTTTTACCACACCCGGCCCGTCCGCTCAAGAGGACCGCGCCGAAGGAGTTATGGCGTGTACGGGATCCACTCGGGACGCGGATGCGCCCGGGTCGAGACCCACGCGCCGCCTTGGATCGGCGTGACGCGGATCGCGCCCTCCCGGTCGGTGCGCCAGACGCTGGCCCCCGCCAGCCGGTAGCGCCCCATCGTCGCGCGGCCGGGATGGCCGAATCGGTTCTTCTCGCCGCACGAGACGAGCACGATCCGGGGACGGAGCGCTTCCACCCATGGCGCCGTGCTCGAGGTGCGGCTACCGTGATGTGGCGCTTTCAAGATCTCGACCGGCTTCACGCGGGGTAGCGACGCGCGCTCCGCTTCGTCCTCCGCGTCCCCCGGAAGGTAGACGCGCGCGCTCCCCAGGGTGAGCGTGGCGACGAGAGAGCGGTTGTTCTCGACGGCGTTCCCGCGGGCGCGCACCAGGGAGTCGGCCGGCGGGGCGAAGACGGAGAGCGGGGCCCCGCCGCCCAGCGTGGTGTCGCGCGCCACCACGACGCGACGGGCTCCCCCATGCGCCAGATCCCGGTCCAGCGCGCGATGCCACGCACCGCCCGCGTCGCTTCCGTTCTCGAGGAGCGCCGCGATCCACCCGCGGCGCGCCAGCCAGCCGAGGCCGCCGAAGTGATCCCGATGGGCGTGGGAGAGAAGCGCCGTGCCCACGCGCGTCAATCCTTCCGCCCGGAGGAGCGGCTCCACCGCGAGCCGCCCCTGGTCGCGCTCCTCGTCGGCCGGCCCCGCGTCCACGAGCAGGGCCGTGCCGTCTCGGGCGCGGGCGAGGAGCGCGTCCCCCTGTCCCACGTCGATCGCGATCACGCACGCCGGGCGCGCCGGGCCATGGCCCGCATCGTGACGCGCGGCGCCCCACGGCGCGAGAGGGATGACGCCCGCGGCCAGCGCGGCGGCGAGAGCGGCGCGCCGCATGCGGCGCGCGGGGCGCGGCGGCTCGGTGCGCGCGCTCTCGCGCAACGCGGCGCCCACTAGGAGCAGCGCCGCCGACGCCGCGAGCGCCCCGGCGCCGGGCACGCGCCGGATGGGCCACGGGGCGACGGCGCCCGCGCCCCACGCGTTCACGGCCAGGAGCAGGAGCCCGGATGCGTCCAGCGCGCCCGAGGCTCCCCCGCGAAGGAACGGGACCGGGAGATGGTCGGCGGCCAGGAACAGGAACGCCTCGGCCATGAAGAGGCCGCACAGGGGCACCACAGCGATGTTCAGGAAAAACGACGCGGCCGGGAGCGCGCCGAAGAGCCGCGCCGCGATCCCCGCGGTCCCGCTGGTCGCTCCCGCGCTCTGGAGCGCGATCGCTCCCGCGCCGCGGAGCACCCGCTTCGCGCGCCGAAGCAGCACCGGCCCGGCGTCTTCGCGGTCGCCGCCCAGCCCTCCGGCCGCGAGAAGGCCGAGGACGGCGGCGAAGGAGAGCTGGAACCCGGGATCGTGGACCGTGCGGGGATCGGCCAGGTGCAGTCCCAGGCCGGCCAGGCCCCAGGCCGCGAATGGACGCACCTCGCGCCCCGCTGCGCGGCCGCCCCGCACCGCCGTCCACAAGATTGCGGCACGGAGCGCCGACGCCGGGGCGCCGACGAGGAGCGTGTATCCCCACACCGCCGCCAGCTCGACCGAAAGCGATGGCAAGAGCGTCAACCGCAACGCCGCCGCCAGGAGCGCGGCGAATCCGCCGAGGATGCAGACGTGGAGGCCCGAGATCGAGAGGATGTGGATGGTGCCGCCGTTCCGGAAGTCGTCGCGCGTGGCGGGAGCGATCATCGAGCGGTCGCCCAGGATCATCCCCCGCGCCAGCGCCGCCACCGGAGGCGAGAGCGCCGCGTCGAACGCGCGCGCGATGCGGTCGCGCCAGACCCACGTGGCCGACGCGCCGCGCTCGACGGGATCGGCCGACGCCGCGACCCCGAGCGGATCGGCCTCCACGGTTCCGGCCACGCCGAGCCGCTCCATCCAGCGCCCCGGTGCTTCGGTGCCCGGATTCCGCGTGTCCTCCGGCGGGCGGTATTCCCCGGAGACGGCGAGGCACATCCCGGGGAACGCCCATCGCGGCACGCCCGCTTCGTCGCGGAATCGGAGCGCGATCGACGCGCGGCAGGGCGCCCACCGCTCCCCGACCGCCACGCGGCGCGCCTCGAACAGGATCGTCGAGGGATGCGCTTCGAGCGCGGTCGTGTCGAGAACGCGCCCCTCGATCCGGACGCGGACGGGGCGCGGATGCACCGGAAGAGGCGGCGCGGCGGCGTCCGCCTCGGCGCCCAGGGCCGCGCCCGCGGCGAGGAGCGCCAGCGCGGCAAGCGCCGCTTCCGCGCGCTCGAGGGGCGCGCGCCGGGGCCCCGGCGTCCGCCTCCGCGCCGCCGAGGCCGCGGCGAGCGACGCCGCACCCAGCAAGAGGGAGCCGGCGAGTGCCGGCGCGTGGAACCGCGCCGGCGCGCTCCATCGCCATGCGAGCGCGTGCCCCGCGGCGATCAGCGCCCACAGGAGCGCGGGCGCCGGCAGACGGACGGGTGCGAGGGGCGGGCGCAGGGGCCCTCCGCTCACGGGGAGGTGATCGGTGCGCCGCGGCGGGGGCCCGCGGGGTGCGCCTACGGGCGAACCGGAATCGTGGCGATCTCGGAGTAGAACTCGCGGCCGTCGACGGCCGCCGCCTTGAAGTACACGCGCACCTTGTTCGCGCGGTTCTGCAGCACCTCGACGGGAACCAGCGTCGCGTAGACGCGGTCTCCTCCGTCCAGCTGGGTCATGTGCCGCGCCTGGAACGAGCCCTCCGGCGCGGCGGCGTAGAGCCATACCGTGACGGATGGATCCCATTCCCCCTCGGGAAGCGTGATGGTGACGGGGAGCGGATTCGAAATCGAGATGGACGCCGGAGGCGTGAACAGGAGCGGCTGCTCGGAGCGCGCGCCGAACTCGGCGATCACGTAGTGGTCCCCGCCGGCCTTCACGTCCACCACGGTGACCTGCGCCGGAAAGCGGCGCCGCACCACGCGCGCGCTGTGCGCCCCCGGCTTGAGCGCGACGGTGAGGGGCGTGGCGCCCCGAGCTACCCCGTCAATCCAGACCGGATCTCCCCGCCCGGACTCGAATCCGGCGTCGGTGAGCAGGGCGGAGCGGATCGTGACCTTGCCCGTCTCCGGCGGCGGGCCCGCGTTTCCCACCGCTTCTGCGGGGGCATCGCGGAGCACGTCGATTTCCTGCGTCGTGCTGCCGGAGCCGGGACCGCTGAAGCGCACGAGGTGCCGGCCCACGACGACGCGGTCCAGGGAAAGCGGCGTGGTCCCCGCGTAGGCGCCGTCGAGATAGACGTCGAGCGTGCGCGACGGATCCGAAGAGCGGAACGCGAGGGAGCCGTAGATGGCGGGATGGACCGACAGGCGCTCGCCGCCCGTGACCCGGAGCGTGTCGCTCCACGAGCCGGCGGGCCCCCAGTCCAGCTCGATCCGGTGCGTGCCGGCTCCCAGCGGGACGCCCGCAAGCGGCGTCTTCCCTCCGATCCGCTCCCCGTCCACGCGCACCGCCGCGCCGGGGGGGTCCGAGAAGAAGTCGACGATTCCTCGCGCGACGACCGGGTGCGGGGCGGCGCCGGGGTGCGCCTTCTCACCCAGGATTCCGGGGAGAATCGCCCGAACCAGGAGAGCCAGGGCGATGATCGCGAGCGCACCGCCGACCCAGAGCGCGAGCGGCTCGTACCAGGGAGGGGCGTCCTCCACCTGTGCGAGCGGACGCGGCCGGGGGCTTGGAGCTTCGGGCTCGGCCGCCGTGGACGGAATGCCCTTCTCCTCCGCGGACACATCGGCGGGCGGCTCATCCGCCTCGATCCCGATTACCGCGCCCGGGACACCGGGCGGAACCTCGTCCCCATCGCGCAGGAATTGAGGAGCGCCATAGCGGTCCGACTCGAGAGCAGGATCCTCGCCGCCCTGCGGATCGTCTCCGCCCGGAGCCGCATTTTCGAGCACGTCCCTCTCACCATTCGTTGCTTCCACCGTTGCGTCTTGAAGCACCTCTTCGGGAAGGAGCGGGCTCAGCTCCAGGAGGCGCGCCTCGTCCTCGGGCCCCTGCTCCTCCGTGGGAGGGCTCGGGGGCCGTGCACCCGGATCCTCGCGGGGTGCCAGCCGCAGGGCCTCGGCGCGGGCCGGGAGCGACGCGTCCTCTTCCCCCTCCAGCACCCGGATCGCGAAGCGCCCACGATCGGGGGATCCCTCGACGCCCGCGCGCAGAAGCTCCGCGCCGTCCCGCGCGGACGTAAGGTCCCGCACGAGGGCGGCCAGCTCCCCTTCCCTCAGGTGTCGCGTCGAGGCCACATAGATGTCTCCGGGTCGCGGGCGGAGCGGTACCACATCGATGCGGACCTGGGGCTCCGAGCCAAGGGCTCCACGGGGCGGGAGCGCCGCCGGGGAGCCGTCCCCCGCGCGCTTTAGCCGCGACAACAGGCCGTCGCGGAATCGGAAGCAGGCGCAATCCCCAGCCGAGACCACCACGCCGTCCCCTGCGTGGAAAAGAGCGACCAGGACCGACACCCAAGCCCGGTCACGCGGAGGGCGGCGCACCAGCTCCGCGTGCAGCGAGCGGAGGGTGGCAATGACCCGCCTGAGGGGCGGTTCCCCCGTATCCGAAGGGGGCAACAGGGCGACCGAGAGGGTTTCTTTCACCCAGATGGTCGGATCGATCACATCGCTGAGGGAAGTCGCCCCACGGGACACCAGGGCAAAGCCCCGATCCACGTCCAGGTGCGCCAGGGCGCCCTCGTGATCGGGGCTTCGCACAAGGCCCGCGACTCGAAGCTGAGTACTGAGTTCCGTGTTCACGAATCTGCACAATATGGGTCGCGTCCGAAACCTGTCAACGATCGCATTTTCTCCCTGCTGGCACATGGATTGCAGCATCTAACCAGCTGGGAAGAACCACATCCGTCAGACCGAGGTTACGAGCAGAAATCGGCAAGGCCGGGCGATTGCAGCTTGCAATTTGCACGGGCCGCCGGTAGTGTGACCGGGTTCCTTCCGGCCATACATCTGACCCTCGGTAGCTTGTTGACCAACGATCGGACGGCTCCACCAACGTGGCCTCGAGTCCGGTCGAAACCCTACGGGAGGCCCCGTTGAACCAGCTCCGTTCGAGAGTATTCCTCGCAGCGATACTTCTTGTCGCCCTGGCGGGATCGCCCGCTCGCGCAGCCATGCTCGGTCCTGACATCCCGGGGTGGGCCAGCGCTCGAGCCGACGCTTCCGATGGACCCCGTGTGACTCCCGACGACGCCCAGCTCACCGCGGCCGATCCCCTCGACGTCATCCGGGACAAGGCCGCGGCCGCCCAGGAAGCCGTGAATTCGAGCCTGCCGGCGGAAGCCATGGGCTTGGTTGAATCGTCTCTCCGCGACCTGAACGCCATCGTCCCGTCGCCCACGGGCGCCACCGCGCTGCGCGACCAGCTGGAGGGGACGCGCCAGTCGGCGCAGGCCCTGATCGAGCAGGCGAAGGAAGCCGTGAAGCAGCAGGAGCAGCGGCAATCGGCCGCCGCGTCGGGCGAGCCCACGTCGAACGGACCGTCGCGCCTCGGCCCCATCGTCCCCGAAACCAACGAGCACGTCGACAAGTGGATGGCCTACTACACGGGCCGCGGCCGCGACGTCTTCCAGAAGTGGCTGGCCCGATCCGGCAACTACATGGATCTGCTTACCCAGAATCTTCGCGCCGAGGGCGTTCCCGAAGAGCTCGCCAACCTCGTCTTCGTCGAGAGCGGATTCAACATGCACGCCAAGTCCGTGGCGCGCGCCGTGGGTCCGTGGCAGTTCATCCGGGGCACCGCCAAGCTCTTCGGCCTGGAAATGACCGCCTACGTGGACGAGCGCCGCGATCCCGAGCTGGCGACGCGCGCCGCCGCGCGCTATTTCCGCCGCCTCTATGAGATGTTCGACGGGTCGTGGCCCTTAGCCCTGGCCGCCTACAACAGCGGCGAAGGCACGGTGCTGCGAGCCATCAAGCGGCAGGGGACCAGCGATTTCTGGAGCTTGAAGCTCCCGCGCG
>DATGVG010000030.1:0-21810 GCA_035300625.1 Candidatus Limnocylindrales bacterium | reverse complement strand
GGGAGAAGGGAGTGTCCGGTCGACTCCTTCCCTTCCTTGGCCGCGGTCTGCCGGTCGTACACCGGGCTCGACGCGACGCCGCGCTCGATGATCGTGACCGCCCGCGTCGGCATCCCCTCGGCATCGAACGGGGCGCCCTGGTGCAGCGGGTGGTAGGGGTCGTCGCGGATCGTGACGTTCTCGCCGGCGACCTTCCGGCCAAGCTTCCCCGACAGGAAGCTCCGGCCCTCCTGGACCGGCAGAGCGCCGAAGGAGAGCCACGCGGTGTCGATGAGGAGATCGGACACCGCGGCGGGCTCGAGCACCACCGTGTAGGGCCCGGGAGGGCGCCGCTCCGGATCGCGCGAGCGGATCGCCTTCTCCACCGCGCGGGCCGCGACCGCGCCGCCGTCGATGTCGCGGCTCGAGTGGGACTCGGCGGACGCCCAGCCGGAGGCGTTGCCGTCCAGCGCGGAGATGGAGAACCGGGCGTTCGTCCGGTCGTGATACGCGAAGAGGCCGCTGGAATTGGCGATCGCGAGCGTGGAGGTCACCCCGTAATCGCCGATGGTCCCGGAGCCCGTCTCGTAGATCCCCGCCGCCGTGATCCCCGCGTCCTTGCAGCGGCCCACGGCGCGCCCGACTTCCCGCGCCCGGGCGTCGGGGCCGAGCGAGGCGGTCGCGGCGTCGGCGGAGTCGACCTCGCGGTACTTCTGCGCCGGCGGGAGCGGGAGGAGATCGGGAATCTCGGGCGACAGGCGCGCCGCAAGATCGGCGCGGCCCACCAGACGCGCGATCCCGTCCGGGCTCAGGTCGTTCCCGGTCGCCCGGCCGGTCCGCTTGCCCCGGAGGACGCGAACGGAAAGGGCGTACCGCCGCTCGGAGACGTTCTGGGTGATCTCGTTGTTCGCGAAGCGGGTGAGCTCGGACCGTCCTCCTCCGATCGCGGCCTCGATCTCGCGTCCCTCGGACGGCGCGGCGGCACGCTCGAGGATCGCCCGCGCCTCGTCCCTAGTCACTGTAGCCCGCGCCCACGCGCAGCTTCCGGAACCGGGCCGGCGCCGCGCCGTGCGTCATGTCGGCCACCTGCCCGGGCTGCCCCTTCCCGCAGTTGACGACGCCCCACGGGCGCCACGCCTCGGGGCCGCAGACGAAGTCGCACGAGTTCCAGAACTGCGTCGTGATCCCCTGGTACGTCGGGTTCCGTAGCATGCGGACGCGCTTCCCCTTCTTGATCTCCCACGCGATCTCGGTCTTGAACTGAAAGTTGTACCGGAGCTGATCGATGCTCCAGCTCCGATTGGTCTCCATGTAGAGGCCGTGGCCGGTATCGGCCAGGAGGTCGTCCAGCGATCCGGAGCCGGGCATGAGACTGAGATTCACCATGCGGATCATGGGAATGTGGTTCCAGCCGTCCGACCGGACGCAGCCGCGGCTTCGCGGCTCCCCCACGCGGTGGGCCAGCTCCCGCGAGGTGAGGTACCCCACGAAGAGCCCGTCGCGAACGATGGGCCACCGCTGGGCCTCCACTCCCTCGTCGTCGAAGGCGAAGGTGGCCAGGCCGTGGGGCAGGGTCGCGTCGGCGACCAGGTTGACCTTGGGAGAGCCGAAGCGGAGCGTGCCCAGCGTGTTGAGGGTCAGGAACGAAGTCCCCGCGTAGTTGGCCTCCAGGCCCAGCACGCGGTCCAGCTCCGTCGGGTGCCCCACCGACTCGTGGATCTGTAGCGCGAGCTGCGAGCCCTCGAGCACGACGTCGAACTCGCCGGCGGGACACTGATCTGCCTTGAGGAGCGCGACCGCCTCCTCGCCGACCCGCGGCGCCTCCTCGACCCACGGGACCGACTCGATGAACTCGTATCCCATCGTCTGGTGGTGCCCTTCGGCCTGCGGGAAGGAGCGTCGCTGGACCTCGTCCCCGAGGACCGCCGTCGCGGCATAGCCGCCGCCGGAGCGCGTGGTGGTCTGATCGATGTCGGAGCCCTCGGAGGAAAGGAATCGCTGGCGCTTCCGGATGAAGGTCAGGAAGCTCTCGGCGATGGTGACGCCCTTCACGCCGCGCAGTGCGCCGTCGATGCGGAGAAGCAGATCGAGCTTCCGCTCGAGGGGCACGCCGAAGGGATCGACGGCGCACGACGAAGCCCATACAGCCCGGTGCGACGGTTCGGAGGCGAGACGGACGGGACCTTCCAGGACGCGCGCGCTCGCTTTCCCCACGGCGACGGCGTGAGCGGCGCAGGCCTGGACCCCCTCCCGCGTGAGATCGTCGGTGGCGGCATAGCCCCACGCCCCGTCCACCAGGACCCGCACGCCGATGCCGCGCGATTCCGACTGGTCGAGGCCGCACAGCTGCCCGTCCTTGACGACGAGATCTTCGCGGATGGTTTCGAGGAGGCGCGAGTCGGCGTATCCCGCGCCGCGCGAGACGGCTGTATCGAGCGCCTCGCGGGCCAGACCGTCCATGCGCCTAGAAAAGCCGGGAGACGGTCAGGACCGCCTGATCTCCGGATCCGATCTCGCTGGAGGGGTCGAGCGGTGAGAAGTGGGAGTGCTCGTGGGCGAAGGCCAGGTCGATCTGGGAGCCGATCGCCGCCCAGTACGTGCCCGCTCCGACCGACGCGCGTATCCCCTTGTTCGGCGGCGAGCCGTCGCGGCGGTCCGGATCGTAGCGCAGGAGCGCCACGCCTCCGCGGATGGGCAGCCACCGGAGAACGCGGTACTCCGCGCCGAAGTGATAGCTCAGCGTCTGAGCCGTCAGATCCGGAAGCGTCCGCAAGAGGTCGCTACGGTAGTCGCGCGTGCCGCGGACCTCGGCCGCCACCTGCCCCGCGCCGCCGGGCAGATCCACGGCGATCCCCGTTCCGGCGCGATATCCCAGCCGGCGCACGTCCAGCGGAAGGGCCATCTGCAGCACGGCCGGGTTGGGGCGCACCCACTCGAATTCGCGGTAGTAGCCCCATTCCAGCCCGAGATGGGCCGAAAGCCAGGGCAGGTCGGCCATCCAGCGCGTGCTCACCTCGTTGTGCCGGAGCCCGGCCAGGAACGAGGACCAGCGCTTCTTGAACACGAAGCGCGGATCGGTCGTGGAAGGGAACGGGTTCATGAAGAACTGCGGCGCCCAGTTGACGTTCGCCACCTGCTCCCCGTCGTAGGAGCGGTGCCTCCCGTCCACGATGCCCCGCAAGCTGCCGGAGCGGACCAGGAGCTCGGCTCCGTAGGCAACGGTCGGACGCTCCCAGTCGAAGCGGTCGTCGTTCAGCGGCGTCTGGCTGGTGGCGAGCACGTCGTTTTTAATGTACTGCCCGAAGCCCGCGATCCGGACCACATGCCCGACGCGCGGTGGCCGGATGACGGCGCCCGCCGTGTACGCCGACGCCGTGGCGCTGGCGTCGAAGTTGTATGGGTCGACGATGCGGCGGTTCTCCGTCTCCTTGCGATAGCCGAAGCGCCCTCCCAGCGTGAGCCATGGGCGGAACCGGCGGGCGTACGAAACCGCCAGGCCCGGATAGGAGACGGTCGCGCCGACGGTGCGGTCGCCCAGGATCGGCCGGGCTGACGTGGCGAAGGGCATGTCGAAATCGCGGATGAACCGGCCGTTGTCGGGCGTGCTGAGGAGATCGTGGCGGCTGGCCGAAATGGCGCCGTAGACCACGTCCGCTCCGAGCGCCCATCGATCCTTGACGGCGGCGCCGCGGATGCCGCTCTTCCGCATGTGGGCGCTGTTGCTCTGGTCGTAATAGGTGTCTTCGTATTTTTCGTACTCCGAGCCCTGCTCCACCCACGACGTGTCGCGGGCGCTCAGGAGTCCCGCGGGATTCATGCCGTACTCGTACGCGTTTAGGCGGCTGAAGCGGTCCTCGGAGGCGATGGTGAGGTCGCCCATGGCGGTCAGCCGGGCCGAGTGCCACACGCCGAGAGCTTCGATCGGCGTGGCGCGGACCCAAGCCTCGGCGACCTGCGCGGCGGCGGGGCTGGCGGCGGCGAGCGGCGCCACGACCAGGACGGCGGCGCCAACCATGGCGGCGAGAGCCGCTGCCGGATGGGTGCTCCGGCGGGAGCGGGCGCGGATGGGATGCGATGGTTCCATGGCGCTCAGTTTCTCGGCTTGATGTAGAGAGGGAGAATCGTGGACACGCTGCTGCGGGTCTTCGACGCGTTGAAGACGCGGAGGCGGAACCCGTACGTGTGGCCGCTGTGGATCGGAACGTCGTCGGTATGCGGAGCGCCGCGCACGGTGCCCACGTCAGGATCGCGCGCCTCGAGGAGGCGGCGCATTTCGAGCGCCCATTTTCCCCTCTCCCATCCTCCGCGCGTGATCACGTCGGCCTGGCTCCCGCTCGGCATTCCCATCAAAAAGGAAGGGACATAGTCGTTAGCGTGCCAGGTCTTCGCGCGCACCGAGGCATCGTCGAGGCGGACGGGGTTCAAGCTGTCGCACGCCTCGAGCGGCTTGGAAACGTATCTCCAGATCAGGAGGGCCGTGGGCTTCCCGCGATTGAGCCTGGTGTCGCGGGTCCCCTTGGACGCGATCCTGAGCGGGACGTTGCTTCCGGGCAGGAAGTTGTCCTGGACCGTGAGCGTTCCGGCGTCGTCGGCCCACCCGGCGCCCGAGTTGTAGAGATCTTCGGACCATCCGCCGGTTGGATGCTCGGTGCCGCCTGAGATCTCGACGGGGTCCGCGTTCGTGAATTCGGTCTGCGCGACCGGGGTGGCCGGATCGGTCGTGCCCACGCCCCAGCGCCAGCGGTCGGCCGGATAGCCCCCCTCGGGATCCGAGTAGATCTCGACCTCCACCTGATCCTCGTGAATGTCCGTGGCCCGGTGCCAGTTCGCCTCGTCGCGAAGCGGGTCCTGAGTTTCGCAATCGACCGTTGGGCCGCCGTCGGGGTCGTGCCAGTTGACGTTGGTGACCAGCGGCTCTTCCTGGAAGTCGACTTGAGGATCGGCCCACTGGATCAGCAGGTAGAGGGCGACCGAGTCACCGTTGAAGGGGCTGTACGACCAGACCGCGCGGACCGAGGCGTAGTAATCGCCGCCTCGCCCCTCGCTGGAACGCAGCAGCACCACCACGGGGTTGCCGGCCACGTTCCACTCGATGTCCGTGGGGCGGCCGTCAATCAGGAGCTCGCGGCTTTCCAGCTGAGGCGACTCTGTAAATACTTCCGAAACCGGACCCGCGACGATCCGTGTCGAGAGGTCGGGCTCGGTCGGGGTCCGCTGGCCACAGGAGAGCACTGCGGAGGACAACAAGACACAAAGAATCCCACCACGTACGACGTTACCGCGAAGCATGGAGTCTCCGGATTAAGCGACGTTCAGGGGGGAACGGGCGTAGCCTACGGATCGTGGATGTCATGTGTCAAGCGAAAAGCCCCGGATCGAGCTCCGGGAACACCGGATCCGCCGCTTCGGTCGCGGCCACCAGCGCGGGTTCCACCGTTCCCGATTCGAGCGCGCCGGCCAGCCGTTCGAAGCGTTCCAGATGCACCTCGGTCCGCCGCACGGCATAGGGAACGAGCGTCCCCGTCTTCATGATGAACGCCCAGTCGCTCGACTGCGCCAGGAGCAGCTCGCGTCCCGCCTGCGCGAGCGCCCGCGCGCGAAGCGGATCGCCGGCGCCGCCAGCCGCGGCCAGATCCCGCATCCGCTCCGACGAGCGCGAGAGGTGGCGATAGATCCAGTCGTTCACCGGATCGAGCCAGACGCCGGCGTACCCGCCCTGTCCCCACGACGACGGATAGAGGCGCCCCTCGGGCACTCGCTTCAGCTCCGCGGCGGCCGCGGCGGGATCCGTGGCCGTCAGGTCGCTCCGCCCCGCCACGCCGTCCAGCACGCGGTCCAGCCACGCCGGCCCCTCGTACCACCAGTGGCCGAACAGCTCCGCGTCGTACGGAGCGAGAAGCACCGCGGGCTGGCCCAGCGCGTCCGAAGCGGCGCGCGCCTGGACCGCGCGCCCCTCCACGAAGTGGGCGGCATGCGCCAGAACGCGCTCGGCGGCGCGCCCCGGCTCGTACGGCTCACGGTGGGGAAAGCGGCGGTCGGTGATGCGGTGGTACTTGAGTCCCAGGTGTGTGCGCGTCCCCCCGGACGGAAGGAAATCGCGCACCTCCTCCAGCGGCAGGTCGAACCCCTGGTCCCGGTAGTACTCCCGGTACCATGCATCGCCCGGGTACCCTTCGGTGCTGCTCCACACCTGGCGCGACGACTCCGCATCCCGGCCGAAGGCCAACACGCCCGATCGCGTCCGGATGGGCGCGTAGGTCCCCGGGATGGGACGCGGGCAAGCGTCGAGAATCGCGTGCGAGTCCACGGCGAACCAGCGGACGCCGAATTCGGCCAGCACTTCCTCGACTCCCGGCGCGTAGCCGCACTCGGGCAGCCAGAAGCCCTCGGGCCCATGCCCGATGTGCCGCTGGAACTCCCGCACGCCCACCCCGATCTGCGCGCGCCAGGCGGAGCGCCCCAGATCCATGAGGGGCAGGAATCCGTGGGTCGCGGCGCACGTGATCAGGCGGACGACGCCCGCGTCTTCCACCGCGCGAAACGCGCCGGCGACGTCGCGCCGGTAGCGCTCTTCGTACTGTTGAATTCCCTCCTGGAACCGGTCCCTGTAGTGCTCGGCTAGGGGGCCCAGGGGAGGCTCACCCCGATACCGCGCCACGTCCCGCGAGGCCAGCTCGAGGAGCCGCCCCATGCGCTCCGCCAGCCGGTCGCGCAGCAACGGATCCGCCAGCATCGCGAGCAGCGTGGGCGACAGCGAGACGGTGATGCGCCCGGGCGCGCCCCGGTCGGCGCGTCCCTCCAGCATGCGGAGCAGCGGCAGATAGCACTCGAGCAGGGCCTCTACCAGCCAGCGCTCCTCGAGACTGTCCTCGAATTCCGGATGGCGCACGAACGGGAGGTGCGCATGCAGGAGGAGGGAGAGATACCCCGCGGGACGGGCGCCCCCGGTCACGCGCGCGGCACCGGCGGCGAGGCGAGGTAGCGGGCCGCCGAGGACGGAAGCGCCGGAACGGCGCGCCCGCGAAGGCGCTCGGCTTCGCGGACGAGCCACTCGAGGCGGACGGCGTCGACCGGCCACTCCCCCGACTCGCGGCACGGCCCTTCGGGGGGCACGGGCATCCAGCGCGAGGCGAGGAGCGGCTCGAAGCCGGCGGGGAGTTCCAGGCCGAGGAGCGCGCGGCAAAAGCCGCCGCCCCTGGGCAGGTCCGCGTACCAACCTTCATCGCGGAGGGCGTCGGGCAGCGCCGCCCGGATCGTGTCCTTAGCCGGCTCCCCTTCCCGATCCGAGCGCTCGAACGCGAGCGCATAGCGGAGAGGCGCTCCGGCGCCGGCCGCCATCGCGGCCGCTCGACGCGCCAGGCCGGCGCTCACCTCCCACGCCGCGAAGACGCGGCGCGGGTCGCGCACGAAGAGATGGAGGCGGTTCTCGTCGAATCGCCGGCCGCGCCAGGAGGTCCGGGGCGGCGACGGCTCGATCGCGGCGCCCAGGCGCCCGCCCGGGTGTTCCCCCAGGCGTTCCCCCAGGCGTTCCAGGGAGCTCATCGCGCGGGCAGGCCCGGAGATGTCATCGCAAGAGGACGACGCGTCGCGTCGCGGTATCGGGTCCGATCCTCACGACCACGAAATATAGACCCGCTGGCGCCTCGCCGCCACCGGATCGCCGTCCGTCCCACTGCCACGCCAGCTGTCCATCCCCCGGCACCGCGATCTCCCATCGGCGAACGGTGCGGCCCCCGGCGTCGACGATCACGGCCGTGCCGCGCGATCCGGGGGCCGCCCTGAGCCGGAGCCCGGCGGCCGACCGCGCGGGCATCGGCGCCACCGTGACCCGCGGTGCGGCGGGGGCGCCGCGTGGGTCCGGCGGGACGATCCCCCCGGAGGTGCCCGAGATTGTCAAGACTGTCACGCTGGGAAGGAGCGCGGTGTTCCCGCTCGAGTTCCATGCGCGCCACTCCACGGAATGCGTGCCCGGCGCGGGAGGTGGGAGAACCAGCGTAAAGGGCTCCTCACCCGAGTCGCAGCTTGAGTCGCCGCACGCGACCGGAAGCCAGGGGCCGCCGTCCAGCCGGTATTGGACCGAGTCGATGGTCGCCACGGAGATCGAGTCCCCCGCGCCGGATTCGTAGGGATTCTGGTTCGGCCACGCGTTTTCATTCGCCGTCCCGCGCAACGTGATCGCCTGGCCTGCCCCCGTCCGGTACTGCGATGAGTCGGGCAGGACCGCGGGGCGCGTCTCGTACAGGTCCAGGACGCCGCTCTGGTCGCGGTCCACCCACCCCACCTGGTCCGTGGTGTAGGTGCAAAAGTCCTCGGGGTAGTTTCCCGTCATGAGGCAGTGGATCAGCGGAATGCCGCAGCCGTTATGGACTCCGTCACCGGCCAGGGGAAGGGAGGAGTTCCAGTTCGGCCGGCTGAAGTAACCCGTCGTAAGGCTGCAGCTCCACCAGGCATTCGGCCACGGGTATTCGTCCAGCGCCCAGAACTGATGCGTCACCTCATGCTCGAAATAGTAGTCCAGGGTCGCGCTCTTCGAGTTCAGGTTGTTCACGGGAATCACGAACCAGGGCCCGCCCAGCCTCGAGTGCGCGATGTACCCGTCGGGAAAATGCCCCGACGCCAGGGTGTCGTTCTGGACCGCGAACGCGAGGGTGGCCCAGTGCGTGCCCAGCCGCGAGCGGGCGTCGTTCGCCAGCTCATAGGACATCGCGACCGGGTCGCCCCGGTAGCCGAGAAGGGGTTCGAGCGTGTCCTCGATCCAGAGACCCTCCTGCCCGACCGGCCGGTCGATCGGCTCGTAGGCCGTCCTCAGTCCCGCGTGGGTCTCGATCAGGAACGTGAGCGGGATGTTCCTTCCGGCGGCGAAGAGACTCCACTTGAGGAACCCTCGCACCGCTGAGCGGACCACCGAATCGCGGAGCGCCGGAGTCCAGTCGAAGTGGTTCGCATCCACCGTTCCGTCGCTCTCCGGAAAGAGGAGGGGGACCGCGACGCGTCCGACCATGAACTCGCTCGTGTCCTCCCAGCGGGATCCGGGCATCAGCCCCGCGGGGGGCGTGGCCCCGATCGGCGCGATGGGCGTCCGTGCGGGGATGGTCGCCCGTGCCCCGGCCGGACTCACCGCGGCGTCCGGAAGAATCACGTCGGCGCGCCCGCCGAACGGGTCCTCGCTTTCCGCGAGAGCCGCGGCCCCCTGGCCCGGAGCGGGGATTGCGTCCTCGCGCAGCTGCCGCACCCCCGCCGGAAGCGAGCGCGCGCCCGTGACCGACGTCGCGTAGTAGGTGGAGGGCAGGAGGACGACGTGAACGCGATAGCCGGCCGCTTCGAGCGCGTCGATAACGGTGGAGGGACGCGCCCCGTCGGGGCCCGAGAGCACGCGCACCGATGCCGGAACGGAACCCGCTCCCGGCGCGGCGGCGGCGGGCGCGGGGAGGAGCATGAGCGCGGCGAGCGCGGCGGCGGCGGCGACGCCGGCCCTGAGGATCGCGCTACCGCAGATGAACGACGCGCGTCGCATGGCGCTCTCCTCCCGATTCGATCGTGATCCAGTAGACGCCGCTCGCGGCGGGACGGCCGCGGTCGTCCTTGCCGTCCCACCGGAGGGTGAAACGCTCGCCAGGAGCTGCTCCATCAACGAGCGTGGCTACGCGCTCTCCTCGCGCGTTCCAGACGACCGCGCGCGCCCGGCCCTGCCCGGAACCCGCGATCGTGACCGGGGCCGCGGTTTCCGATGAAAACGGATTCGGGCGCGCGGGTCCGATGTGGGTGGCGCGCGGCGCGGGCGGGGGCGACGGGGGCGGTCCCGGCTCGGGCAATGGGGGCGGCTCCTCGGCGTACGTCGGAGAAAACTCGAACGCCCGTCCGAGAATGTCGCTCCCGCTGGCCGTCGAGCGGAGGTCGGTCCACACGACCAATCCGTGGCCGGCGTCGTCGAACCCAGCGCAGGGGGCGAACTGGTCCGCTCCCGAGAGGTCCTCGTCGACGCGCGCGGGCGGCGCCGCGGGAGCGGCCCCGGCGAAGCGTTGCATCCAGATGTTCCAGTCCCCCAGCGGTCCCAGCTCCGCCCAGGAGAGGATCGATCCCGTCCGGGACACGGCCAAGGACGGTGCGGCGGCGGGCTGCCCGCCCTGCGATTCGATCGCCACGGCGCCGAAGGTGGTGAAGTCGGAGCCGAACGACTGGTGGTAGACGCGTCCATACCCGTTGCTCCCGATGCCCAGCCACGAAACATCGGCGCGGCCCGGCCCCGGCGAGCCGACGCTCGGCTCCTCGCGCCCGCCGGGGAGGCCCGGCGATACCGGCACCGGCGCCGCGAGGGGCGCCAGGTCCGCGTCCAGCGGCACCAGCCACAAGCGCTGGTCGGCTTCCGAGCCTTCGGCATAGCAGAGCCAGTAGCCGCCCGCGGAGTCGGGCGCCACGTCGAGCGCGGTAATCGGGCCGGTGGGATCCACGGCTAGCACCGGATGATTCCCTCCGATTCTCGAGCCCACGGGCGAGAGCCGCTGTCCATAGACGCGCGGCGCCCCGTCGCGCGCGTCCAGCCAGACCACGGCGAACTCGGAATCGGTCGCGGCCGCGGCGGGCGCGGCCTGGGCGCTGGGCAACACGTCGCTGATCCAGAACGACGAGGACGGAGGCAATCCCGCGACGGCGTAGAAGAATCCGCGGATGTCTCCCGCGTCCGAGAAGCGCGTGATCTGGGCCGCGACCAGGGCGCGTCCCGCGCCGGAAACGGCGGACGCGGCCGAGACCGGGCGCTCGACGAAGTCGTCCTTCCAGAGCAGGTGGTTCACGCCGTCGCGGGCGCCGGCCGCGGTGATCCACTGGCCGAAGAGGTCGTTCGTCTGACTCCTGCGATCCGTCCAGGTCGCGACGTAGCGGCCGGGGCCGTGCCCGAGGCGCACGCCCCGCTGGTCGAACGGCGCGGCGTCGTCGTTCAGCTGGGTGTCGGCCCCGCGCCGGGCTCCGCTCGGCAGGAACGAGATGGCGAAGACGTCGGGCGTGCCTCGGCGTCCATCCTCCCAGACGCAGAGATAGGCGTCGCGCCCGTCCCAGATCACCGAAGGCGTGCCCTGCCTGCCTCCTACCTCCTGGTTGACTCGGAAATTCGCGCCCGGCGAACCGACTCCATACGGGACGAAGGCCCCCTCGACGTTCGCGTCGATGCCGAAATTGCCGCGATAATCCTCCCACACCAGCGCCGCGACGCCGGAACCGGCCGCGGCGCGCACGTGGCGCTGGTCGCGCCCGACCGGATCGTCGTTCACCCTCACGTTCGGTCCGACCGGCGCCCCAGAGGCATCGTACCGCTGCGCATAGACGTCGCCGGTGTCTCCCGGCGTGCGCCGGTCGATCCAGGCGACCACGAAGCCCTGGCCGCCCGGGTCGGCGGCAACGGCCGGCGACGCGCACTGCCCGGCTCCGGTGGTCGCGTTGACCTTGAAGTTCCCCCCCAGCGCATCCCCGGCGGCGTCGAGCCATTGCGCATACACGTCGACGGTTCCGAAAAACGTTCCCGCTTCGCGGCCGTCCAGCCATACGACCAGGGTGCGACCGTCGGCGCCCACGCCGGCGCCTGGCTCCCCCTGGAAGCTGCCGCCGAGCACCGGGTCGACCGAGATGCGGCGATTGCCGCCCAGCGGCGCGCCCGTCGCCGTGCGGAAGGCGGCGTAGATCTCCCCCTGCCCCTCGCGGCCGTCTCCCCAGAGCACGAGGAACTTGTCCGCTCCGTACGGGATCACGCGGGGCAGGCTCTGGTCCGCGTTTCCGCCGTCGTCGTTGACCCGGAGGTTCGGGGCGATGGAAACGCCGGTCGAGTCGAAAGCCGCCTCGTAGATATCCCGGTTTCCGGCGCGGCCGTCCTCCCAGACGCAGAGGAACGTGCCCGACGGGCTCCCGGCGATATCCGGGAATCCCTGCGTGGCTCCCGACGCGTCGTCGTTCGCCCTCCGGTTGAGCGACGTGCCCAGACCCAACGGGTCCCGGATCGACATCAGATACGTGTCGTAGTCGATGAAGCTGGGCGTGCCGTTTCTTCCGTCCATCCAGGCGACGAGGATGGTGCCGTTGCCTCCGAGCGCGGCGCGCGGCGCCCACTGGTTCCGGTCGACGCGGTCGTCGTTGAGCAGGAATTCGTCCTGAGCGCGCGCGGGGCAGGGAGCGGCGAGAAGGATGAAAAGCGTGAGCAGGAGCGGGCGTACGGAGGCGCCGGAACCTGGACGCAAACGGGAACCCTCTCCGGCGGCGTCCGAAGGACGGCGCTCAGACCTTGAGCGCGGGGATCGTCACCTCGGGAAAGCGGGCCAGCACATCGTAAACTTCCCGCGCAATCTCCGCCAGGCGTTCACGAGTTCTCGCCTCGAAGCGGACCACGAGGACCGGCTGCGTGTTCGACGCCCGGATCAATCCCCAGCCGTCGCCGAACTGCACGCGCGCCCCGTCGACGTCGATGACCTCGTGGGTGGCGCGAAACTGCTCGCGTACCATGTCAACGATAGCAAATTTCCGGTCGTCGGGACAGTCCAGCCGGATCTCGGGGGTGGCGACGTAACGGGACTGCGGCAGGGCGTCCACCAGCTCCGAGAGCCGTTTGCCCGACGCGGCGAGCAGCCGGAGAAGCCGTCCGGCCGCGTACAGGGCGTCGTCGTAACCCGGGAATTCGTCGGCGAAGAACATGTGCCCCGACATCTCTCCGCCCAGGGGGGACCCGGTCTCTTTCATCTTCGCCTTGATCAGCGAGTGCCCCGCTTTCCACATGACCGGGACCCCGCCCTTGTCGCGGACCAGCTCGACCAGGCCCTGCGAGCACTTCACCTCGAACACGATCGGCGCGCCCGGGTGCGCCGGCAGGATATCGGCGGCATAGAGACCCAGGAGCTGATCCCCGTACAGGAGCCGCCCCGTCTCGTCCACCGCTCCCACCCGGTCGGCGTCGCCGTCGAAGCCGATGCCAAGGTCGGCGCCGGTCGCCCGGACGCGCTCGACCAGGGAGCGCATCAGCTCGGGCACCGTCGGATCGGGAAGGTGGTTCGGGAAACGGCCGTCCGGAGTCGCGAAAATGGCGTCCACGTCACAGCCCGCCCGGCGCAGGAATTCGGGGCCCAGGATGCTCGCCGCGCCGTTCCCCGGGTCGACCACCACGCGGAGCCGGCGCTGGATGCGGGTCCGCGCGACCAGATCCGCGAGGTACGCGTCGTCCACCGGCGCCTCCTGCGCGCGGCCCGGCGGGACGGGAGGCCCGGACCGTGAGGGCGATTCCGCGCGACGTCGGATCTCCTGGATCTCGTCCCCGTGGAGCGAGGAAATTCCCTCCGACAGCTTGATGCCGTTGTACTCGATCGGATTGTGGCTCCCGGTGACCATGACGCCGCCGTCGGTCTTCAGGTGGAGGACGGCAAAGTAGAGCCCGGGCGTGGGAACCTCCCCCACGTCGAGCACCTGCGCGCCCCGCTCCACCAGACCCTGGATCAGGGCGGTCCGGATCCGCGGCGAGGAGAGGCGCACGTCGCGGCCCACGGCGATGAGGCTCTTGCCGCGCTCGCGCATCCGGTCGCCAAAGGCGCGTCCGATCGCGCGGACCACGTCGTCGGTCAGGTCGCGCTCCGCAAAGCCGCGGATGTCGTATTCGCGGAAAATCTCGGGATTCACTGTCGCTCCTTCGCTATCGAGAATCATCGGACGGCGCCGGCGAGAACGAGCGACCTTACCACACTTTCCAGCAGCCCCGATCGGCGGCGCCTGAGACGCGACTACGCCGTTTCCTTCTTCCGGAGGTACGCGTTGATGAACGGCTCGAGATCCCCGTCCATCACGCCCTGGACGTCGCTGGTGACCACGTCGGTGCGATGGTCCTTCACCTGCGTGTAGGGCTGGAAGACGTACGATCGGATCTGGTTCCCCCACGCGATGTCCTTCTTCCCGCCCCCGAGCGCGTCGCGCTTCTCCTTCTGCTCGTCCAGCCGGAGGGAATAGAGGCGCGCCTTCAGCACCTTCATGGCCGCGTCGCGGTTCCGAAGCTGGCTCCGCTCGTTCTGGCACTGCACGACCAGCCCCGTCGGAAGGTGCGTGATGCGGATCGCCGACTCGGTCTTGTTGACGTGCTGTCCCCCGGCGCCGCCGGCGCGGAAGGTGTCGATGCGGATGTCCGCGTCCTTCACTAGGACGTCGCTGTTCTCCCCCGCCTGGGGGTAGATGAAGACGGACGCAAAGGAGGTGTGCCGCCTCTTCTGCGCGTCGAAGGGTGAGATCCGCACCAGGCGGTGCACGCCCCGCTCGGCCTTCAGGTAACCGTACGCGTAGGCCCCGTCGATCTGGATCGTGGCGTCCTTGATCCCCGCCTCTTCCCCCGGCTGGAGATCGAGGACCTGGTAGCTCCACCCCATGCGCTCGATGTACCGGCCGTACATCCGGTAGAGCATCTGCGCCCAGTCCTGCGATTCGGTCCCGCCGGCGCCCGGGTGGAGGGAAAGGATCGCGCCGTGCGCGTCGCTCTCGTCGGAGAGGATGCTCACCAGCTCCAGCTGGTGGATCTTCGGGAGGAGGTGCTCGGTGGAGCGCGTGAGCTCGGTCGCGAGCGCCTCGTCGGGTTCCTCGGCGAGGAGGCCGGCCATTCCCTCCGCCTCCTCGACCTCGCGCGTGAGCGTCCGGTAGGGTTCGGTGATCCTCTTGTGGGACTTGAGCTCGCTCAGAACTTTCTGGGCGGCCTCCGGGTCTGCCCAGAAGTCGGCGTCCGCCATGCGTGCCTCGAGCTCCCGGGCGCGCGTCTCGCGCTGTGCGACGTCAAAGATAGCTCCCGAGTTGCGCCAGGATCTGGCGTCCTTCCTCGAGCCGCCTTCGTGTCTCGCTCAAATCCATGCGTTCGGTTCCTTTCCTAGGGCCGGCGGCGTCCGGCCGCCATGTGCGCGATCTCGTTCCAGATCCGGTCCGCCCCCGCGATCAGCGACGCTTCGTCTTCCGCATTGTCGATCTTCCAGAGCCGCGCGGCGGGTCCGAGCGGCGGGAGCGACTGGCCCAGCACGCGGCCGGCCGCCTCGTCTAGGGCGCCGCCGCGCGCGCGCTGGAGCCTGGCGATGCGGAGCGGCTCGGAAGCGGTCACTTCCACGACTCCGTCCAGCTCGCGCTCCAGCCCCCACGTGCTGATGAGGGCCGCGTCGAGCACGACCACCGCCGGGGTCGCGTCCGCGCGGCCCTCGTCGACGGCGGCCAAGCGCTGGAGCACCCGTTCCCGAAGCGGCGGCTGGACGATCGAATTCAGACGCTCCATGGCGCGCGGGTCGCGAAAGACCATCGCGCCCAGGCGAGAGCGGTCCACCTCCCCTTCGGGCGTCAGGACCCCGCGTCCGAACGCCTCCGCGATCCGCGAGCGGACCTCGGGGGCGCGCAGCGCCTCCCATCCGAGCGCGTCCCCGTCGATGCGAATCGCTCCCCGCTCCTCGAAGCGCCGCGCCACGGTGGATTTGCCCGAGGCCATCAGCCCGGTCACGCCGATCCGGACCATCGCCTCCAACCTATCCGGCGCGCCGAGAGAGGGTCAAGGCCATTCGCGGCGCGCTCACGCGTGCGCGTCGGCCCACGAGCGGCCCACTCCGCGATGGACGACCAGCGGGACGCGAAGGGGAAGCGCGTGCTCCATCGTGTCGGTCACCAGCGCGCTCAGGGCCTCGATCTCCTCTTCGTCGGTCTCGAAGAGCAGCTCGTCGTGGATCTGAAGCAACAGCCGGGAGCGGAAGCCGCCCTCAGCGAGCCGGGCGTCGATGCGGACCATCGCCGCCTTGATCAGGTCCGCGGCCGAGCCCTGCACCGGCGTGTTGATCGCCGCCCGCTCCGACTCGGCGCGGCGCCCGTCGTTCGGATCGCACAGGCCCGGAAGCGGACGCCGCCGCTTCAAGAGGGTCTCCGCGTAGCCCCGTTCCCGCGCCTGCGTGAGCTCCGACTCGAGGAACGCCGCCACGCCCGCGTGGGTGCGCTTGTATTCGTCGATGAACGCCTGCGCCAGGCCGCGCGACAGGGAAAGCTCCCGCGCCAGGCGGACCGGCCCCATCCCATAGAGAATCCCGAAATTCACGATCTTCGCCTGCGCCCGCTGGGCGGGCGTGACCTGCTCGGGCGCCACGCCGAAGAGGCTCGCGGCGGTGGACGCGTGCACGTCCCCTCCCGTCCGGAACGCCTCGGTCAGCACGGGATCGTGGGACATGTGCGCGAGCAGCCGGAGCTCGATCTGGGAATAGTCGAACGAGGCGAGCAGTCCCCGCGCCCCTTCGGCGACGAAGGCACGGCGGATCTCCCTCCCCTCCTCGGACCGGATGGGGATGTTCTGGAGGCTGGGGTCGCTGACCGACAGACGTCCCGTGGACGCGATCGTCTGGTGAAACGTCGCGTGCACGCGCCCGGTGTCCGGATGGACCAGGCGCGGCAGGGTTTCGACATAGGCGCTCCGGAGCTTCGACGCCTGGCGGTACTCGAGGAGGAGCCCGGGCAGCGGGTGGAGCGGCGCAAGCCGCTCCAGCACCTCGTTGTCAGTCGAGTAGCCGTCCAGGGTGCGCTTGCCGCGAGGAAGCTTGAGCCGGTCGAAGAGAACCTCCGCCACCTGCCGCGGCGAATTCACGTTGAACGGGACCCCGGCGTTCTCCTCGATCACCCGCGCCAGCCGGTCGAGCCGCTCGGTGAGTCCGCGACCTATGGCGTCCAGCACGGTCGTATCGATCCGCATGCCGGCCCGCTCCATTCGCGTGAGGACGCCCACCAGCGGCATTTCCACGTCGCGGAAGAGCGGCGTGAGACCCAGTCCGTCCAGCTCGCGCGCGAGAATGGGGACCAGCCGGAGCGCGACGTCCGCATCCTCGCAGCAATATTCGGCGACGCGATCGATCGAGACCGACGCCATCGTCACCTGGTCCCGGCCGCGTCCCAGGAGCGCCTCGGTCGGGATCTTCGACACGTTCAGGCGCGACTTAGCCAGGTGATCCAGCGATTTGGGCTGGTCCGGATCCACGAGAAAGGACGCGACCATCGTGTCGAAGGCGACGTCCCGGACCGGGATGCCGAACCGGTCGAGGACGTGCCAGTCGAACTTCCCGTTCTGGGCGGCCAGCCTTGCCTGGGGCGAGGCGAAGAAAGGAGCCAGCGCCTCGCGCACCCGGCCGCCGTCCAGGTTCTTCCCCGACATGTGGCCGATCGGAAGGTAGTAGGCGCGCCCCTCGGCGACGGCGAGGGAGATGCCGACCAGCTCGGATCGGAGCGGATTGAACCCGGTCGTCTCGGTGTCGAATGCGACCGGCCCGCGCGTCTCCTTCAGCTCGCGCGCGAGCGACTCCAGATCGGCGCCGCCCTCGATGACGCGGTACCGGCCCAGGGGCGGGCGTCCGCCCGGCGCGTCCCGCGCCTCGGCCGGGCCGCCGGGCACGTCGAAGAGCGTCCCGGCGACCTGCCCCACACCCGCCGGCGGACGCTCGGCGGGAACGGCGGCGCGCGAGGGGACGGGCGCCGCGGGGGCGGCGGCCGAGGCGACGGGCGCAGCGGTCGCGGGAGCGGGCTCCGGAGCGGGGAGTGCGGCGAACAACGGCCCCGCGGATTCGGCGGACGCGGCGGCAGCGGGCACGGCGGCGGGCGACTCCGGGCTTGGCGGAGGAGCCAGCGCGGGACCGCCGCGGGCCGCGTATTCCTCCCGGTACCGTCGCGCCTGAACCCGAAGCTCCAGCACCTCGAGGAGCTCGAGGAGCGGCACGTACTCGATCGGCGCGCGGCGGAGCTCGTGCCAGTGGAGATCGAGCGGGAGGTCGCGGCGAATGGTCACCAGCCGTTGGGAGAGCCGCGCCCGGTCCTCGTTCTGCAGGAGCTTTTCCCGGAGCGACGTGCGCTCCACCTGGTCCAGGGCTCCGTACAGGGCGTCGAGGCTCCGGAACTTCTGAATGAGCTGCGCGGCGGTCTTCTCGCCGACGCCGGGGACTCCCGGCACGTTGTCCGATGCATCCCCCATCAGCGCGAGCAGATCGATGATCTGCTCCGGCTCGACGCCGAAGCGCTCGCGTACTCCCGCCCGGTCCACCGCGATAAGCTCGGCTCCCCGGCCCTTCGGCGAGAGGAGCGTGATCCGATCGCCCACCAGCTGGTAGAAATCCTTGTCCGACGTGAGGACCAGCGTGGTCGCGCCGTCCCGTGCCGCCTCGTGGGCCAGGCTTCCGATCAGGTCGTCCGCCTCCACCCCCTCCTGCTCCACGATCGGGATGCCGAGGTAGCGGATCACCGCCCGGACGCGCGGGATCTGGCACACGAGGTCATCGGGCATGGGCGGCCGATGGGCCTTGTACTCCGCGAATTCGCGGTGACGGAACGTGGGGGCGGCCGTGTCGAACACGACCGCGAGGCGGTCCGGCTTTCGCTTGTCGAGCAGGGGAAGCAGCGCCTGGAGCACGCCGAAGACCGCGCTCGTCATCTCGCCGGCGGCATTCCGGAGCGGATTCCGGAGAAACGCGAAGTGACTGCGATAGAGAAGTGCTGAGCCGTCGACGAGAAGAAGGCTACGACCGGCCTGGTCGCCTGTTTCGGTAGAGTTCATGTCGTTCCATGTACGAGAGCACCGCGTCCGGCACCCAGTATCTCACGGCGGCTCCGCGCCGGACGCGGCGGCGGATTTCCGAGGAGGAGATTTCGACCGCGGGCATGGGGACCTTCACGATGCGGCCGCGCCGGACCAGCACCGGCGGCGCCCGCCGGGCGGCGCCATGCCCCGCCGCGCGCCCGACCACGGCCAGGCGGGCCAGCTCGAGAATCCGGCCGGGCTCGCGCCACGTACCGAATTCGCGAAGGCTGTCCTCCCCCATGAGGAAGTACCAGTCGGCCGAACGGGAGCGGACGAAGGATTCGAGCGTGCGGACGGTGAAGGTGACTCCCGGACGATCCACCTCGACCCGGGAGACGCGAAGCTTCCGGTTGCCGCGCGCGGCCAGGCGGAGCATGGCAACGCGGTGATCGGCGGCGGCCAGGATCCGCCGCCGCTTGTGCGCCGGCTGCCCCGCAGGCACCAGGATCAGCTCGTCCAGCTTCAGGTGGGAGATGGCCGATTCGGCCAGGATCAGGTGCCCCACGTGGACCGGATCGAAGGAGCCGCCGAGGACCCCGATGCGAAGCCGCCGGCCCGTCCGCCGTGCCGCGCTCCGCGGCCCGCGGGTGCGGCGGGGCCGGCCCGGAGTCACGGGGCCTGGGCGACGCCGAGCGAGCGAAGCTGTTCGCGCGCGCGCTCCTTCGCGGCGGACGTGGCCTCCGGCGGCACCTGGCGGAGCACCGCGATCGCCTCCTCCCGCTTTCCATCCTTCAGGAGCAGCTCCGCGAGGAGCACGGCCGCGTCGCCCGACCAGCGCGACTGCGGGTACTCCTTCAAGACCTCCCCCAGGCACACCTCGGCGGCCGGCCGGTGTGAGAGCTTCGCGTAGAGCCGGCCCGCCCGGAAGCGCTTCTCGGCCAGGCGATCCACCAGCGTGGCCAGCCGCTTTTTGGCCTCCGGGGCGTTCGGGCTCTCGGGGTAGAGTTCGAGGAACTGCTTGAAGCGGTCGATCGCACGCAGCGTCTCGGTCTGATCCAGGAGCGCGGGACGCGAGAGAATATCGTCGCAGCGGGCCAGGTAGAACATGGCGTCGGGAGCGAACGGAGACTGGGGAAAGTCGCGGGTCAGCCGATCGAACTGCGCGGAGGCGAGCGCGTCGTCCTTGCTCTTGAAGTACGACATCCCCAGATAGAAGAGCGCGTCGTCGGTCCGGTCGGTGCCGGGATACTGCTCGACGTAGGCCTTGAAATCGAGCGAGGCCTCCACCCAGTCCCCGCGATCGTAGGCGGCCTTGGCGCGGCCAAAGTCCGCGGCGCCGCCGCCGGCCTCTTCATGCAGCGTCCCGCCGCAGCCGGCCGTCATCGCGAGGAGTAGCGCCAGGACGGGCGCGGCGCGGCGCATCATGAGGCGGAGGCGTCCCCGCCGCATTCCTCCCGGTCGAGCATCTCGAGATAGGCGCGAGCCCGGACGTTGCTCTCCTTTTCGGCGAGACAGCGTTCCCATTCCTCGCGCGCGCGGTGCACCCGCCCCGAGCGGTAGTAGACCAGCCCCAGCGTCGTCCGCGCGTCCGCGTAGCGGGAGTTCTGCGCGAGCGCCGAGCGCAGCTCTTCCTCGGCGTCGGAGTAGAGCCCCATGGCGCAGTAGGTGGCTCCCAGCTTGTTTTTCACGTCGAGGAATTGCGGCGCCACCTTCAGCGCCTTCCGGTACTCCTGCGTGGCGTCCACCGGCATGCCGAGATCACGGTAGGCGTCTCCCAGGAGCACGTGCGAATCCGCGAGGAAGCTCCGCACGTCGGGAGACAGGTTGTCATGGTCGGGATCGCGGGGCTGCTCGGCCCTGAATTCCTCCAGCGCCTCGTCGTACCGGCCCAGCTCGTTGTAGACGATCGCCAGATTCAGCCGCGCCTCCTGGTAGTTGGGGTTCAGCTCGAGAGCCCGGCGGAACGCGGCCACCGAGCGCTCGTTCTCGCCGTTCATCCCCAGAGCCAGCCCCAGCTGGTTGTGCAGATCGGGAAAATCGGGGACCAGGCGGAGCGCTTCTTCGATCTCGCGGATGGCGTCGGGGTACTGGCCGCGGTCGAAGAATTCCCGCCCGAGCACCTGGTGCTGCCTGGCCGCGAGGCCCATGCCTACCCTCCCTGGGTTCAAGTCCGCGTCCGAACCGCTCAGTTCCGGTTGGAGTAGAACAGCACGACCAATCCCGCGACGACTCCGATCACGATCAGGGGCTCCAGCAGGCGGAGCCCCGAGCCCTGAGGCACGGGCGGGTTGAACCCCGCCGAGCCGCCGGAGACGTAGGCGAGATCGCGCTTCGGAACGACGTCGGTCACCGTCCGGGCGGCGCTCCTGGCCCAGAGGACGCCTCCGGTGACCGGATCCACCAGCGTGGCGCTCGCGCGCATCGAGACGAGCCTCTCGAACCCTTTCACCCCGAACGGGAAGGATCGGATCCGTCGAACGTACGCGACCCCCACGCCGTCTACCCGGGCGTGGAGCACCTGGGTCCCCGGATCGCCCGCCGGGGCGGCGTCCGGAGACGACATGCCGGGCGGCAGTGTCGGCGGGGGCGCTCCGGGCGTGGCCAATGCCCGCTCGCGGATCCGGACGTCCTTGCCGTCCGCCCGCAAGCGCTCGAGGAGTCGCTGCCCCAACGCCCCCAGACTGTCGCCGGGGATCGGCACCAGCAGCACCATCGGACGGCCCGGGTCAATGCCGCGCAGGAGATCCGCCGCGACGACCGTCGCCACCGAGTCGAGCATCATCCCGTGGGTCGGCACCAGCGCGGCCGCGGGCCGGACGGCGCCGAGACACACCCCGAGCACGGCGAGCGCGGCGGCCGCCAGGGCGATAGCTCGGCTCACGCCGTGACCTCCCCATCCAGGTCGTACCCGCGCACGGCCCGGATCCGGACCCGGACCCGGCTGCCCGGCGAAAGCGGTGGGCGCCCGGCCGCCGGCCGGATCAGCGTGGTGCCGTCCACCTCGTAGCCCTGCTGCGCGACGCGGCCGATCCACGCGCCGGACCTCCCCGGAGCCGGCCCGTCCACGCGGGCCTCCACTTCGCGGCCCACCCATTCTCCCCACACGCGGGCGGCCACCTCGCGCTGCGCGGCCATGAGGCGGCGGCGGCGCTCCAGCTTGACCCGCTCCGCGACCTGCTCCTTCATCCGCCCCGCGGGCGTGCCCTCCTCGCGCGAGTAGGCGAAGCAGCCGACGTGGTCGTAGGCGGCCTCGTTCACCGTGCGCAGGAGCTCCTCGAAATCGCCGTCGGTCTCGCCCGGGAACCCGACGATGAAGT